>DFAP01000019.1 GCA_002365855.1 Pelotomaculum sp. UBA3103
TGAACTGCGAAAGTTGAGTATAATAACATATCAAGGCTATCCATTATATACATTAAAAGCTTGGAAATAATGACTATGTTAGTTTATTAATAAAAGGCAAAGTATTTAATTTACACAGAAATATTATTAACCAGTAAAAATATTAACGAAGCATCTATGGATGTCGTTACATATTTAATAGATAACCGGGTTTACCTGCCTTTTAAATTTTTGCCCGTGCTGGCTCCTTAAAATCAAGCAGCCCGCCGCAGTTCAAGCGGAGGGCTGTTTAATTCCTGTTTGCCAGGTTGTAGTTCAGTTCGCCTTTCATTCTGCCGATCTTGTCTATCAAACCACGTTCTTTCATTTTAATCCAAAAAAGCAGGGCGCCTTCGTCGATTTCATTAACCATAATAGTTTCGAAATTTGGTCGAATTAATCTCAGGGAATTTTCGCCCAGGCCTACCCTTCTCGGGTTGCCGCCAATGGTCAATACCCTTAAGTCAAAGTCTTTGCCGTTTTTGAAGCCTATAATTTTAACTCCGTTAATTTTAAACAAGGTTGCAATCCTGTCTCCATATAAATAAGTACTTTCTTTTACCTCATACATTGTGTTCACCGCTACAAACCTCCTTATAAGGATAGAGGAAAGAGAGTGATTAGAGAGTATATAGACTGCAATAAGGTAACTGAAGGGTATATAAGATGATTAATGCTGTTAATAGTATCATAACAAACTAGAAAACCTATTGCTATAATTAATTGAAATATTCTGAAAAAATAATTTTATGGAAATATTAAAAATATTTATAATCATTAGAATTTATTAAATGCATGCAGTTATGGAGGTATTGAGTTGGTTTATGATCTGATTGTTATTGGTGGTGGGCCGGCTGGAATAATGGGAGCAGCGGCTGCGGGAGGGAAAGGCCTGCAAGTGTTATTAGTTGAAAAGAACTCGGAGCTGGGCAGAAAACTCTCTATCACGGGCGGCGGCAGGTGCAACCTGACTAACATCGGGAGTATGGATATTTTTCAAAACAATATTGTCACCAATAGCAAATTTTTATACAGTTCCCTGACTTCTTTCAGCAACCTTAAGTTAATTGAAATCATCAACGAATACGGTGTAAAAACAAAAATTGAGGAGGACAGCCGGGTCTTCCCCGCCTCTGATAAGTCCAGTGATATTGTCAATGCTCTGTTGAGATACCTCCATACGAGCAGTGTTGAGGTTTTGCTCAGCGAGAAAGTGGAACATGTCTTAGTCAGGGCAAATAGTGTCCACGGCGTTATGTTGAGGGGTGGCCGCCAGATTAAAGGAAAAAATGTGCTGATTGCCACCGGCGGACTGTCATATGGGCACACAGGTTCAACCGGTGACGGTCTTATGATGGCGCAAAAGCTCGGCCACACTGTTGTTCAGCCACGTCCCGGCCTTGTGCCGCTGGTTACTGTTGAGGAATGGCCTGGAAGATTACAGGGCTTAACCCTTGAGGCTGTTAAGGTGCGGGCCATTGTCGGAGGGCGTGCCGAAGCAGAACAGACAGGTGATGTGTTGTTTACACACTTTGGTGTATCGGGACCGGCTATTCTCAATATCAGCAGTTGTATTCACGCCTTTGAGCTTCCCGTGTCGTTATGTATGGACTTATTGCCTTTTCTGTCTATCGATGAACTTGAAAAACGCTTACAGGAAAATTTTAAACGAAATCAGGGGAAACTTCTTAAAAACGCGCTTGGTGAATATATAAGCCAGAGAATGGCGCCTGTTATCCTGGAAAGGTCAGAATTGAGCACCGACCTGCAGGTCGACCGGGTTACCAGACGCGAACGTGAAAAGCTGGCACGTACTATGAAAAACTTAATAGTTAACATAGTGGGCCCACGCCCGTTGAAGGAGGCGATTGTTACAAGAGGGGGTATTGATGTGAAGGAAATAAACCCGTCCACGCTGGAGTCAAAACTGATTGACGGGCTTTACTTCGCTGGTGAAGTGATGGATGTTGACGCTCTGACGGGTGGTTACAACCTGCAGGTGGCTTTTTCTACGGGATATTTGAGTGGAATCAGCGCAGCCTGCAGATTAAGAAGGTCTTGACAACATATAAAATACAGGTAATAATATCTAGTATACAAGCAGTTAAGGGGAGTAGCCGCCGGTGTAAAACCCGGAGCAGAGGTCGTCAGTACGGTAGAGATACCCGGTCTCTGCAACCTTAATAAGGTAGGGCAAGACCTTCGTGTTTTTCCTGCGGGAAATACGGGGTCTTTATTTTTTACATTAGATAGGGGCAGGTAAATGTTAATAGATGTGCTTGAGATGGCGGCAGGATTGTTGGTAATTCTTTTTGGAGCTAAAACCTTTACGAATAGTATTGAATGGCTGGGGAAAAGGCTGAATCTCTCCGAGGGAGCGGTGGGCAGTGTTCTTGCGGCGGTAGGGACGGCCATGCCGGAGACATTAGTTCCCCTGATTGCCATCCTTTTTGCTACATCCGCCAATGCCCATGAAGTGGGGATAGGAGCCATTCTTGGCGCGCCCTTTATGTTGAGCACACTGGCGTTTGCTGTGGTTGGCCTTTCTAAGATGTTTTACTGCCGCAATGGAGATGATAACTGTATCAAAGTAAAGAATACCATCTTGATGAGGGATCTGAGATATTTTCTGGTATTCTATTCTCTGGCTGTAGCCGCTGCCTTTATGCCATTTAAAATAATGAAGATGATTGTAGCTTTTGCCCTAATTATTGGATACGTGTACTATGTTAAGCGCACCTTGAGTGACGGTGACGGACTGGCAGAAATTGAACTGCCGCCTCTTTACCTGTGGAAAAAGAAAACTAGCGCTGAGGCGCCCCTGTCCGTAATTTTGCTTCAGGTGTTTATAGGTTTGGTCATGATCGCCACAGGCGCCCATTTTTTTATCGGCGCCCTGAGTGTCGTTGCTACGGCTGTGATGGTGCCGGCTTTGATCCTGTCCCTGATCATTACACCGGTTGCTACTGAACTTCCCGAGAAGTTTAACAGTGTGATCTGGATAAAAGGGGGCAAGGATACCCTGGCGGTTGGAAACATCACCGGGGCCATGGTTTTTCAGAGCACGATTATTCCATCCATTGGAATTATGTTCACGCCGTGGTCGCTTTCCTTCCTGGCAGCTTTGAGCGCTGGCCTGGCACTCCTTTCCAGCCTGGTCGTATACATGTTTGCTGTAAGTAAAAAGGAGCTTAGACCGCGTTTTATGATGTACCCGGCGGCTTTTTATGGTATATTTTTGGTAGTTGTTTTCGTATTGTTATAGAGTGGGCAGAAGGCAGATACTATTGAATTGATATTGCATATATTGTAAAATATATAGGATATTACGAGGAGGTTTAACTTTGAACAACTTGAAAGTATTGCTTTTAATGAGTGTATTGTCTGTTTTACTGGTTCTCATCGGAAATGAAGTGGGTGGCAGTTCGGGGGCAATGTTGTTTTTCTTGATCGCTCTGGGGATGAATTTCTTTGGTTATTATTTCAGCGACAAAGTTGCTATTTCCATGACCAAGTCCAGGCCAGTCAGCGAAGCAGAGGCGCCGGAGCTTTATCAGATCGTGAAAGGTTTGATCCGGAAGGCCGGATTGCCGATGCCCCGCCTCTATATAACTCCCTCGCAGCAGCCGAATGCCTTCGCTACGGGCAGGAATCCTGCCCATTCCGCCGTAGCTGTTACTGAAGGTCTGCTGCGCCTGTTGAACCGCAGCGAGCTTGAAGGTGTTATTGCCCATGAGTTAGCTCATATAAAAAACAGGGACGTTCTTGTAGGGACCATTGCGGCTGCATTTGCTGGCGCAATAACGATGATTGCGCATGTGGTGCAATGGGGCGCCATCCTTGGTATGGGGCGAGGTGACGATGATGAGGGTGGCATGGGCATTGTAGGCGCCTTACTCCTGGCTATCATTGCTCCGCTTGCTGCCATGGTCATACAGATGGCGATCTCCCGCTCGCGGGAATACGGGGCGGATGAGTCCGGTGCACGGTATGCTGGTAATACCAGCGGTCTGGCCAACGCGCTGATGAAGTTGGAAGGAGCCGCTCAGCGAATACCGATGCAGGTAAACCCTGCGGCATCACATCTTTTCATTGTCAATCCTCTAACAGGCCAGTCCGTAGCCAGGTTTTTCAGCACCCACCCGCCGGTTGCAGAGAGAGTAAAAAAGTTGGGTCAGATTAGAATTTAATACTTTGGCTAAGCAGACCTCCTGCGGGTTAAAATATAAAAAAATCTCAGGAGGTTTATTATATGAACTCAGACTGTTATTGCCACGCCGCTGAGACATCTAACAGGTTCTGTCACGTGGAAATACCGGTTTCGGATATATCCCGGGCAGGGGAATTTTACGGGAAGCTTTTTGGCTGGCAGGTTCAGGAGACTCCCGATCCGGGATATGTTTTGATTCCTGGAGGCGGGCTGCGGAAAGTCGACCAGGTAACCCGTGGTGGCGCCGTCAGCTATGTATGTGTTGACGACCTGGGCAGTTATGTCGAGAAAGTTAAAAGCCTGGGAGGCAAGGTGGAGATCGAGAAGGAACCCGCCGGACAGGGCTGGTGTTCCCTGTTTACGGACCTGGACGGCAATGCGGTCGGTCTTTACCAACTCTAGGCCCCTTTGAAGACAAACATTCTTTTTTAAAACAGCATGAAGAATATTGTTATATTTTACTGCAAATCCTCTGTTTCAATCAAAAAGAGGGTTTGTTTTTTTGTTAAAAAAATTTTTGAATAAATGGTTTTGTTTAAATCACCTTGCATGGCATAGCTGTTTATGTTTCTGTCTATACTGAACAAGAGGTTTAAAACTAAAAAAGGGGTGAAGTTGTTCGATGGCCCAGACTATTTCAATCGGAACCACGCAGCATATTGATTTTCTCAAGGCCAAACTGGGCCGGGAACTAAAAAAGTTTAAGCGTAACGGGATGAAAATAGAACTGGAAGAACGCCCGGCTGGAAAATTCACTTTCTTAGCCTTTAGGATTACAGACCAGGAATCTACTGGCTACAGCCGGGAAGCCACACATATTGTCAGGCAGCATCTAGCTGATATCATATCCGAAAATATTATCAGCTATTGGGAAGACAGTCTGCTACAGGATATTATCAGGGACAATTATTATTATTTTGGTGAAGAGGAAAAAAAAGTTATTTATAACTATGCACTGCGACACATGAACCGGGATGGAAACGAATGCCGTAATACTCTCTACTGGCTGAACCGTAAAAGTAAAATATTGCATAAGGTTTTGGATTTCATGCACCAAAGCAACCGTATTATTATCGACGGTTTTATCAAGTTCAGGCTGAAAGAATATACCAACGAACTGCGCGACGCGGCGGATAAGGCTGTTGACGACTTTTTAATGGAGAGGGAATACAGGGAGTTTGTTAATCTTTTAAAATATTTTGTGGATATACAAGAGCCAAAAGTTGAGGTTCTGCATGTATTGATTCGGGGGAACGGCACTTTTAAGCTTTATGACAATAATCTGCAGCCCATCCGAAGTGACTACCTGGAAGGTTATTTAACGGATCTTGCAGACAATGAAATAAACTATGAAGACCTCTTGATCAGCGCTTTGATCACGATAGCCCCCGGCACTATCATCCTGCATTATAAAAAAGAAAATGGTCTTTGTGCCACGCTGGACACGATTAAGAATGTGTTCTACGGGAGAGTAAGTGAATGTAAAGGCTGCAGCCTTTGCCTGTCAACTTTGAGATTAAACTGATCCTTTTGAAAACCCCTTATTAATGCAATTCATTGACAAAAAGATGGCAAGAAAATATAATACTCGTGACAGAAATATTGAAAATACGGTAATGAAAAGGAAGAGTAAGTCCATTCCGGCCTTTAGAGAGAAGACGTCCAGGGCTGAGAGCGTCTTCAGGCGTCAGGAGTTCCGAAAACCACCTTTGAGCCGCCGGCCGAAAACCATGGCCGCGCCAGGCGGGCGTTAGACGCCAGAGCGAGGAAAGCCGTCCAATTTTCCTAACCAGGGTGGAACCGCGGGAATACCCGTCCCTGACAATGCATGTCAGGGACGTTTTGTGTTTCTTTAAATAATTCGTGTAATACCAGTGTGCTGATGGTACATCCAATAATAAGGGGCGTGATTATAGTGGTTGATAACAAAAAGGTAAAGGCAACACTGCCTGACGGTTCGGTAAAAGAGTATCCTGGCGGCATTACACTACTGGAAATAGCCAGCAGCATCGGACCGCGCCTGGCCAGGGAAGCCCTGGCGGCAAAGGTTGACGGCCGTCTGGTTGATCTGTGCAGTACGTTGGAGCGTGACGCTTCCATTCAATTTCTGACTTTTGATGATGAAGAAGGCAGGCAGGTTTACCGTCACAGCACTGCTCACGTGATGGCCCAGGCGGTTGAAAAGCTCTTTCCAGGTGTCAAACTGGCTATCGGGCCAGCCATAGCTGACGGGTTTTACTATGACTTTGACCCTGAGGAACCTTTTACAACGGAAGATTTGGGAAAGATCGAAAAGGAGATAGCAAACATTATCAAAGCCGATCTGCCATTTGAGCGCCGGGAGTTAACCAGGCTTGAAGCTCTTGCTTTGTTCCGGGATGCCGGGCAGGATTATAAAGTTGAACTGATTGAGGACCTCCCTGAGGATGTGCCCCTCTCATGTTACAACCAGGGCGACTTTGTGGACCTTTGTATGGGTCCGCATGTTCCTTCAACCGGACGTTTGAAATCAGTGAAGCTGTTGAATGTAGCTGGGGCTTACTGGCGCGGAAGTGAAAAAAACAAGATGCTCCAGCGTATTTATGGCACATCTTTCCCCAAAAAAGCACTACTTGAAGAGCACCTCTTCAGGATTGAGGAAGCAAAGAGAAGAGATCACAGAAAAGTCGGGGCGGAGCTGGATTTATTCAGCATCCAGGAGGAAGGTCCAGGTTTCCCATTTTTCCATCCCAAGGGTATGATCCTGCGAAACGAGCTGGAAAAATACTGGCGTGAAGAACACAAAAAATGGGGTTACCAGGAAATTCGCACCCCGATCATATTGAACCGTGCCCTCTGGGAAAAATCTGGGCACTGGGACCATTACCGTGAAAATATGTATTTTACAAATATCGACGAGAATGATTTTGCGGTTAAACCAATGAACTGCCCGGGGTGTATCCTGGTCTATAAGACCAAGCTGCACAGCTACCGGGAACTTCCCATCCGGCTGGCTGAACTGGGACTAGTGCACAGGCACGAGCTGTCAGGAGTTCTGCACGGGCTGATGAGGGTCCGCTGCTTTACCCAGGATGACGCCCATATTTTTATGCTGCCCTCGCAGAGCAAGGAAGAAATAATTGGAGTTATAGAAATGATTGACGATTTTTATAAAGTATTCGGCTTTTTCTACCACGTGGAACTCTCCACCAGGCCCGAGAAAGCCATGGGCTCCGATGAAATGTGGGAAACAGCCACGTCGATTCTGCGGGAAGCCCTGGAGGCCAAGGGCATGGCGTATAAAGTAAACGAGGGTGACGGCGCCTTTTACGGCCCCAAAATAGACTTCCACCTCAAGGACTCACTGGGGCGCACCTGGCAGTGCGGCACGATCCAGCTGGATTTCCAGATGCCGGAGAAGTTTGACCTGAGCTACGTGGGGGAAGACGGATTAAAGCACAGGCCGGTAATGATCCACCGGGTAATTTTTGGGAGTCTGGAAAGGTTTATTGGAATATTAACCGAACATTTTGCAGGGGCTTTTCCAGCCTGGCTGGCTCCCGTACAGGTTCGGGTAATACCAATTACGGAACGGCATGCCGGGTATGCCCGGCAGGTAGAGGATGCCCTTAATGAGATAGGGATTCGCGTTGAGGTCGATGCCCGCAATGAAAAGGTCAGCTATAAAATTCGCGAAGCTCAGAACCAGAAGGTGCCCTATATGCTTGTTACAGGTGATAAAGAAGTAGAACATGGGACAGTGGCAGTCCGTCACAGAACCAAGGGTGATTTGGGCTCTCTATCGCTGGCTGAATTCCAGGATAAACTACTGGAAGAGATAGGGACAAAGCTGTATTAACGCGTTGGTTTACGTTTTTTTGAAAAGAATTTGCTACCGGCTTTTATCGCTTTCATCCAATGTTTTCTTGACTGTCTGTAACTTGTGTGCTATAATTCCATTCTGTAAATACATTGTTCTGACAAGTAGAAGCCATCCGCTTCTCACCTTGCGACGCGCTTTGTAATAGCGTTGCCTGTAAGGTATTTTAAAATAGCTTGATTTTGAGCGGGTGGGTAACCCGCTTTATTTTATTTTGTATAAATTTTAACGGGGAGGTGAACCTACTATTTCAAAAGATTTCCGAGTCAATGATGAGATAAGGGCCAGAGAAGTCAGGCTAATTGATGGAGATGGCTCTCAACTCGGCATTTTTTCCTCAAGAGATGCCCTGCGTCTGGCAGAGGAGAAACAGCTGGATCTTGTGGAGATATCGCCCGCTGCCAAGCCGCCGGTCTGCAAGATCATGGATTTTGGCAGATATAAGTATGAACAAAGCAAGCGCGAAAAAGAGGCCAGAAAAAAACAGAAGATCATTAATGTCAAGGAAGTAAAGTTTCGTCCTAACATTGAGGAACATGATTTCGATGTCAAGGTCAAGAACGCAACCCGGTTCTTAAAGGATGGCGACAAAGTTAAAGCAACTATTATTTTCCGAGGGCGGGAAATTGTTCATACCCAAAACGGTCAGAGGCTGCTGAAAAGGCTGGCTGAAAGTGTCCAGGATTTTTCTGCGGTTGAAAGGCAGCCAAAGTTAGAAGGAAAAAACATGATAATGATCTTGTCGCCTAAACTGGATAACTAGGAAGGAGCTGCATTAATTTGCCCAAGATCAAGACCCACCGTGGGGCTGCCAAGCGCTTTAAGAAGACGGCAGGCGGGAAGTTTAAGGTTGAACACGCATTTCACAGTCACATTCTGGGTAAAAAGTCTGCCAAAAGGAAGCGCGGTCTCCGCAAGGGCACCATCGCCAGTACGGCCGATGCTAATCGCCTGAGAAGGATGCTGCCCTAAAACATTGTCATAAGGAGGAGTTACCATGTCACGGGCGAAAAGCAGTGTGGTTTCACGTAATAGGCACAGAAAGATATTAAAACTGGCAAAAGGTTACCGGGGGGCCAAGAGCAAGCTATACCGTGTCGCTAACCAGCAGGTGATGAAGTCGCTGGTATATGCTTACCGCGACCGGCGGGTTAGAAAGCGCGACTTCAGGAAGCTCTGGATCGCCAGGATAAACGCTGCGGCCAGGATGAACGGCATCTCATACAGCAGATTTATGAACGGACTAAAGATAGCCGGGGTAGACATTAACAGGAAAATCCTGGCTGATATGGCTGTCAACGATGCACCAGCTTTTGGACAGTTGGTAGAGATGGCTAAAACCAAACTTTAAAATCTTCAAAAAAAAATTATATTTAAAAAAGCGTGGTCTGGAAGCCATGCTTTTTTTGATCTTTCCTTTTTTTTTAATTTTGATATAATTTCCTTGTCATTTCTAAATTTTATTTGCTGAATGGAGATTAAAATGAAACAATTTGCCGTGATCGGGCTAGGACGTTTTGGTAAAAGTTTGGCGCTTACACTCTCCAAAATAGGCTATGATGTGTTGGCTGTGGATACCAACGAAGATAAGGTAAATGAGATTATGGACAGCGTCACTCATGCCGTCCAGATGGACGCAATGGACGAGCAAGCCCTGAAAGCGTTGGGGATACGCAACTTCGACGTAGTTATAGTTGCCATTGGCCAGGACATCCAGTCAAACATCTTGGTCACGGTGATGCTCAAGGAAATGGGTATCAAGAAAGTGGTAGCCAAGGCTGTTACGGAACTCCACGGAAAGGTTCTGGAGAGGGTCGGCGCCGATAAGGTTGTATATCCTGAAAGGGACATGGGGAACCGGGTGGCGCATGCTCTTGTTTCAAAGAACATACTGGACCAGATTAACATTTCCCCCGATTACAGCATCGTTGAGCTAATAGCTCCAGAGGAGTTTGTCAGAAAAACACTTGCTGATTCCGCAATCAGGATGAAGCACGGGGTCACCGTGCTGGCCATCAGGCGCGGCAACAATGTCATAATTTCCCCCGGGGCCAAGCAGGTAGTTGAAGAAGGTGATTTACTGGTTGTCGTGGGGCGCAACGAACGTTTAAGAGATTTAGAGGAAAGGTAGGTATACCGGTGGTTGGCAGGCAAAATCCCCGGGTCAGTTACCTTCGCCGTCTTGGGAACCGCCGTTTCAGGGACCAGGAAAAAAAGTTTATTGTGGAGGGCGCCCGTTTCGTATGGGAGGCTTTGAATTCTGCCTGGCCGGTTGAAATGCTGGTTTATACCTGTAAAATAATTGGAAATCAGCGCGGGGAAGCCTGTTTGGAAATAGCTTCCGGCAGGGGCATAAGTATTATTGAGATGGAAGAGAATCTATTTTCGAAATTGTCCGGAACAGATACGCCTCAGGGACTCATGGCCGTAGTACGGCAGCGTGAAACCATACCGCAAGATTTGCAGGCCGCAGACATGCCTGATTTACTGGTGGTAGTCGACGGGGTGCAGGATCCTGGTAATTTGGGTACCATTGTGCGGTCGGCTGACGCAGCGGCGGCCAGCGGCGTCATTGTCCTGAAAGGATCGGCTGATGTGTACAACCCAAAAGCACTGCGTGCTACCATGGGTTCCATTTTCCACGTGCCGGTGCTGCAGGATTATTCTTCAAATGAGGTCATGTCTTATTTGAAACTCAGGCAGATAAAAACTATAGCGGGAGACCCATACGGCGGAAAGGCTGTTTATGACAGCGATCTGACCGTGCCCTGCGCGCTGGTAGTCGGGAATGAAGCCAGAGGCGCCGGGACCGCTGTTATGGAAAAGGTGGATGAGCGTGTGCGCATACCCATGCCAGGAAAGGCTGAATCCCTGAATGTCGCAATTTCCACAGCGATTCTCCTATACGAGGCGATTAGGCAGCGCAGTGCAAGATAGAGCAAGGTTTATAGACAATAACAGGGTCTGTAGATGCTTGATTTTTCAGTCAAACTTCCTTGTCATCAATTTTTGCTTGTGGTATAATCAATCCGAAAAGGTCCCCAAAAAATTGAGGAAAGGCTGTGGTTAAATTGTTATTAACCGCCGAATTTTTTTGGAGGCTGTTTGAGGCTACAGGATCTATAAAGGCGTACATAATATACAGGAGGTTGGCCGTACATTAAGATGGTATGATGCTGACGTATACAGATAAATAATGGGCCTTACATATTTACAATTAAAGGTAAATAGTGATGAAGGGGATAAGTAGATGAACGGCGTTCTGCAGGGAAGGAGGGTCAATGGACTGGAAGCCCTCCTAGAATCAGGTTCTTTGAAGTTCACCCCGGAACTGCAGCTGAACGTTTAACCAGTAGGTGTCGCCGGTTCTTCTACCGTTATCGGAAGGCGTATCGTGTTTTTTATTTTATCACGTTTTTGGTTATTGGTTTACGCTTAGCAAAGGTGTAAACTAGAGGGTGGTACTGCGGAATGATTATCCGTCCCTGTAGAGGGGCGGGTTTTATTTTTTTTCAATAACTGGGAAATATTATAAAGAAGCTGCTGCTTGGAGTTTTATAATGGAGGTATAGGTAATGGAAAGAAAACTTAAGATGCTCGGTGATGAAGCCTGCAGGTCGATGGCTGCCGCCGGATCCCTGGATGAACTTAATGAAATCAGGGTCAGGTATCTGGGAAAAAAGGGTGAGCTGACTCAGGTGCTGCGTGGCATGGGTAACCTCAGCGCCGGGGAAAGGCCCCGAATCGGCCAGGCGGCTAACGAAGTAAGAGCTGTTATCGAAGAAGAACTGACGGCAAGGACATCCGCGCTGAAAAAGCTGGTCAAAGAGCAGAGGCTGCGCGGTGAGAGCATAGATGTAACACTTCCCGGCACTCCTTTTCCAAGGGGTGGTAAACACCCTCTGAATCTGGTGTTTGAGGAGATTCAGGAGATATTTCTCAGCCTGGGGTACAGCATCGCTGACGGCCCGGAGGTGGAGACCGACTACTATAACTTTGAGGCGCTTAACCTGCCTAAAGACCACCCGGCCCGGGATATGCAGGACACGTTTTTTGTCGGCAGTGAAACCCTCCTGCGTACCCATACCTCTCCGGTTCAGGTAAGGACTATGGAAAAGACAGCCCCGAAGCTGCCCGTCAAAATAATAGTTCCCGGAAAAGTTTATCGCCGTGACGATGACGCCACCCACTCACCGATGTTTCACCAGGTGGAAGGGCTGGCGGTTGACCGTCGCATAACATTTAGCGACCTTAAGGGAACACTGGATCTCTTTCTCAGGGAAATGTTCGGCCCGGAAACCAGGACCCGCTTTCGTCCGAGCTACTTCCCTTTCACCGAGCCCAGCGCGGAAATAGATATATCATGTGCCACCTGCGGGGGGAGCGGCTGCAGGGTTTGTTCCCATACCGGCTGGCTGGAAATACTCGGCACCGGGATGGTACATCCCAGGGTTTTGGAAATATCGGGGTACAACTCCGAGGAAGTGACCGGATTTGCCTTTGGAATGGGGGTGGAGCGGGTGACCATGTTAAAATACGGCATTGATGACATGCGCTTGCTCTTTGAAAACGACCTGCGCTTTTTACAACAATTTTAAAGAAATAATCACAGGATTTACAGGATTATTTGGATTAACGGGATAGGTTGTAAGTATTTAGGATTCATGTCATATAAATAGAAGTGAATATTAAAAAATCTCTTCTCTAATGAAAAAGAATAAATAAGAGGAATAAATATATGTAAGTTTTTACATAAATATTTTTTAAAATAAATCTTGTAAATCAAGTTAATCCTTGTTAATCATGTGAAATCGTTATCTTTTAAATGAGGAGGTATCTTACGTGAGAGTATCTTATAAATGGCTGCAGGAATTTGTTGATATAGATATATCCCCGCAGGAGTTGGCGGATCGCCTTACCCTGGCAGGAATAACTGTTGAAGGTGTTATTGAACTGGGAAAAGGTATCGAAAAAGTGGTCACAGGCAGGATTGAATCGCTCGCGACCCACCCTAACGCTGACAAACTTATGGTGTCATCCGTCAATGTTGGGACAGAAAATCTGCAGATAATAACCGCAGCCACCAACGTGCGGGAGGGAGATGTCATTCCTGTTGCCATTGAAGGGGCCAGGTTGGCCAGCGGTCTTGTCATTAAAAAGGCGAAGCTTAGAGGGGTGGAATCAAGAGGGATGATGTGCTCCGGACAGGAGTTGGGGATTGATCCCAAAACCATGGCTTCCGAGCAGGCCCATGGCATAATGATCCTGCCCCCGGGCACTGCCCTGGGTAAAGACGCTAAAGAAATCCTGGGACTTGATGATTTCATCCTGGAACTGGACCTTACCCCGAACCGTGGGGATTGCCTTTCTATAATCGGTGTCGCCCGTGAGGCTGCCGCCCTTTTGGGGAGGTCGCTGAAGCAGGTTCAGCCGCGTTTTTCTGAACTGCCGGAAAGGATAGATGGGTTGTTCCGCGTTGACATATCGGACGTTGACTTGTGCCGGCGCTTTTCGGGCAGGCTGATCAAAAATGTTCATGTTGGCCGTTCGCCGCTTTGGATGCAGCAGCGTCTTCGCTCAGCTGGAATCAGGCCAATCAACAATATCGTTGATGTTACTAATTATGTCATGCTCGAACTGGGCCAGCCCATGCATGCTTTTGACTACAATTTGCTTAAAGACGGGCATATTATTGTCCGCAGGTCCAGAAAAGGGGAGAAAATTGTCTCCCTGGACGGCAGTGAGCGCTCTCTCACTCCCGATATGCTGGTAATTGCTGACCCCTCGGGTCCGGTAGGTATAGCCGGAGTAATGGGTGGACTTGCCACCGAGGTAACCGAAAAATCAGTCTCAATTTTACTTGAGTCCGCTTTTTTTAATCCAATCAGCATCCGTAGAACATCAAAGTCCCTGGGCCTTCGTTCTGAAGCTTCTCTGCGTTTTGAAAAAGGAATAGACATAGGCGGGTGCGCCAGGGCGGCCGACCGGGCCGCACAGCTGATCGCGGATATGGGAGCGGGAGACGTGGTATCCGGCATAGTGGACAATGTCCCGCTGCCCATACAGGAGCGGACGGTTACGTTCAGGCCGACCCGGGCTACCTACGTGCTGGGGGTGGAAATATCAGGAGATGAAGCCTTAAGGATCCTGAAAAGCCTTAATTTTTCTGTACAGGATTCAGGTGAAAACATGCTGGTAACCGTTCCCACTTACCGGGTAGATGTAAACTTGGAAGTCGACCTGATAGAAGAAATTGCGAGAATGTATGGTTACAACCGGGTGCCTGATACCCTGCCATTCGGTCAGTCTACCCGGGGTCTTAAAACAAGGCAGCAGTCATTCATTGAAAAGATCCGCTGCGTCCTGGCGGAGGCCGGCCTGTACGAAGTAGTAACCTACAGCTTTATCAGCCCCAGGGTTTTTGATAATTTAAACCTGCCTGCGAAGAGCACGCTTAGGAATACCATTAAAGTAACTAATCCCCTGAGCGAAGAACAGTCTGTGATGCGCACCATATTGCTTCCTGGCCTGATCGAGGTACTGTCCAGAAATTACAGCCGCCAGGTCCGGGATGGGGCCATTTTTGAGATCGGTCGTATCTTTTATCCCCAGGCTGAAGGACACATTCCGGATGAGCGCCCGGTGCTCTCCGGGGCGGTGATGGGGAGTTCGTCCGCCAGCTGGAACAGGAAGCCATTTGAGATGGATTTTTATTACTTGAAGGGCGTACTGGAAAAACTATTTAGAAACCTAGGGACCGGAGAAATAGAATTTCGCTCGGATACAGCTCACACCAGTTTTCACCCGGGACGGACCGCTTCACTGGAAGCAGGGGGGGAAAGGCTGGGAATACTCGGCGAACTGCATCCTGACGTGGCCGAGAATTTCGGGCTGCCGGAGAAGGTTACGGCTTTTGAAATAGATCTAAACATCCTTATGGCTGCTTCCGGCAGACCTGTATCCTATATTAATCTGCCAAGGTTTCCCGGTGTAGAGCGTGATATGGCGATTATCGTCCAGCAGGGGATTCCTTCTTCTGAAATCTTTAATGTCATCAGGCTAGCCGGGGGAGAACTGCTGCGTTCTATTCAGCTGTTTGATATTTATCGTGGGGCACAGGTTCCAGAGGGATTTCAAAGCATGGCTTTTTCAATGAAATTCCAGGCTGAAGACCGCACCCTTACTGATGCGGAGGTTTCAGAGAGAACAGAAGCTATTTCCAGAGACCTCGCTCATAAATTCAATGTTGAAC
Source organism: Pelotomaculum sp. UBA3103 (assembly GCA_002365855.1). Taxonomy (GTDB): domain Bacteria; phylum Bacillota; class Desulfotomaculia; order Desulfotomaculales; family Pelotomaculaceae; genus UBA3103. The sequence continues at coordinate 15,340 of DFAP01000019.1, forward strand.
TGCGGGTTAAATAATTACTATTTTTGTGAACATGAATCACACAGGTTCCTTTTAATTTCTTCTGACCGGGCCTGAAAAAAAGTCATAATCTCCATAGGCATTGGAAAAATGATCGTGCTGTTTTTTTCTACTGAAACTTCCGTGAGGGTCTGAAGCATACGAAGCATAAGGCCCGAGGGGTTCTGGCTGATCACCGAGGCTGCTTCCAATATTTTCTGTGAAGCCTGGTATTCTCCCTCGGCTGAAATAATCTTAGCCCGTCGCTCGCGTTCAGCTTCAGCCTGCTTGGCCATAGCCCGCTTCATTCCTTCCGGCAGGTCAACCGATTTTATTTCCACCGCTTTTACCTGTATCCCCCATGTTTCTGTAGACTTGTCCAGTTCCTCTTTGAGAACCTTGCTTAACTTGTCTCTTTCCGAAAGCATGTCGTCGAGGTCATTCGAGCCAAGTACGGATCTGAGCAGGGTCTGCGCCAGCAGTGTGGTTGCCTGCCGGAAGTTTTCCACATGAAGTACAGACATTTCCGGGTTGGAAACCTGGAAATAAACAACTGCGTTAATAGAAACCGGCACGTTGTCTCTGGTGATAATATCCTGTCCCGAGACATCGATAGTGGCGATCCTCAGGTCTACGTAAAGCGTGCGGTCAATGCCGTAAGGCAGAACCACCTGCAAGCCCGGTTCCAGAACACGTACGAAGCGACCAAAGCGCAGCAGCACAGCTCTCTGATACTGGTTGACAATCCTTATGGAAGTGGGCAGCGCAGTAACCACCAATACCCCTAAAAGAATGATAAAAAAATTTTTTGAAAAGAAAAACTCCGTCATTTATAACACCTCAATGAAAATAAATTTTTGGGTCATTTCTCTAGAGCTGTGAGCTAATCCTGCATAAGCCGGGCTACTCTTTTTTAAAATATATGAAAATATTGGCTGTATCTGCAGGAAAAATAAAGAATCATGACGAAATATGATAAAATTATTGACCTGGTGGGGGTTATTATGGCTGAGCAGGTATCTAGGGTGGAAGTGGAGATCTTCGGCGAGTATTATACTCTAAAGGGAGACCTGTCGCCGGAGGAGATGTTATTGCTGGCTCAATATGTCAACCGGAAAATGGCGCAGCTGGCGGGCCGCAACTCCCAGTTATCCAGAACCCAAACGGCCGTACTGGCCGCCCTCAACATAGCGGAAGAGCTGCAGAAACTCCAGGAAGAACACGACATCCTGGTGAAGATGCTGGAACCCGAAAAGAAGCATAAAAAGACTCATGAATAAAGATTCATGAGTCTTTATAAGTTTTAAGAGTAATTATGTTTTCGTCTGCATGCGGCTTTGGGGGACTCTAGTAATTGCTAATACTATTTTAGGGAATATTACTACCAGAAACGGGGCTGTCATTGAATGCGTAATGTAGAAGTAGCCTGGGTTTTTCAGGAACTGGCAGATTTGCTTGAGCTAAAAGGCGAGGAGTTTTTTAAAATCCGGGCTTATAAAAACGCTTCAAGGATCCTGGCCGGTTTAGAAGAGCCATTGGAAGATATATGGAAAAGTGGCCGGTTAGAAAAAATTCCTGGTATCGGCAGGAACATTGCCGCCAAGGTAGCTGAAATTCTCAGCACCGGGCGCCTGAAAAAGCATGAGGAGTTATTAAAGGAAGTCCCTCTGGGGCTTTTGGACATTATGTCCCTGCCCGGCATCGGACCGAAAAAGGCCGGCATGATTTATGAGAGACTTGGGGTATTCAGCCTGGACGGTCTTGCCAGAGCTGCCAAGGAAGGCCGCGTCCGGGACCTGCCTGGGATGAGCGGTAAAAGTGAAAAGGAAATAATCAGGTATATAGAGTTAAAAAAAGACCGTGGTGGCCGTGTTCTGCTGGCAATGGCCAGGGACCTGTTTATGGAGCTTTCAGACTACATAAAAATGCTCCCGGGGGTAGTCAGAGTAGAAGTTGGGGGCAGTGTGCGCCGGTGGCAGGAAACAGTAGGTGACATCGACCTGGTTGCTGCGGCGTCCGACCCCCAATCGGTCTTTGACGCTGTCGCTACGCATCCCCGGGTACGGGAAGTAGTTGAGAAAGACCAGAGCCGTGCCAGGTTTCAAACATACTGGGGCATTACCGTGGACCTGGAGGTCGTCCCGGAAGAAGCCTTTGTACCGGCGCTGTTTTTCTGTACCGGCAGCCATGCGCATCTCCGGCGGCTGCAGTCTTTTTTGGCGGGAAAAGGGGCCAATCTTGACCCGGCCTCCATTGCAAATGTATGTAGAGAGCCTCTTGGTGATGAGCGTGAGGTGTATGCATCAATAGGACTGCCTTATATCCCTCCGGAACTCAGGGAGGACCGGGGTGAGGTGGAAGCCGCTTCAGAGCACAGGCTTCCTGACCTGCTGGAACTTGGTGATATCAAAGGAGACCTGCACATTCACACCAGCTGGAGTGACGGGCTGTGCACCATTGAACAGGTTGTGGCGCGGGCCAGGCAAAAGGGCTACGAGTATATTGCTGTAACCGACCACTCCCAAAGTCTAAAAATTGCAAAGGGTCTCTCATTAAACAGGCTTAAAGAACAGCACCATGAAGTCATGTCGTTAAATAAAAAACTGGATAATTTTCGAGTTTTTACAGGCATTGAGGTTGATATCCTGCCTAAAGGAGGATTGGATTGTCCTGACAATATTTTAAAGGAGGTTGACCTGGTGGTGGCGTCGGTCCACAGTGCTTTCAGGCAGGACAGTGAGACTATGACAGCCCGGATCATCTCGGCGGTAGAAAATAAAAACGTGGATATTATCGGGCATCTCACCGGGCGCCTGATTACCAGGAGGGAAGGGTATGCGCTGGATCTTGAAAGGGTGTTGGAAGCCGCTGCCAGCTGTGATACGATATTAGAGATTAACTCTTCACCCGCCCGCCTTGACCTGAACGACGTCAATGCCCGCATGGCAAAGGAAAAAGGACTTAAGGTGGCCATAAATACCGATGCCCATGACTTGAAGAGAATGGACGAAATGGTATACGGCGTAGCGGTTGCGCGGCGGGCCTGGCTTGAGACGGAGGATGTGGTCAATACCCTGTCCGCTGGGGCGCTGGTAAAGTATTTAAAAGATAAATAAGCTCCAGCAGGTGTTTATTGTGAAGGATATTGAAAATGACAAATAATTTTAATACCTATAGGGAGCAAATCCTTCCCCGTTCTTTTTACGACAGAGACACTGTTGCTGTTGCCAGGGAGCTGCTGGGGAAGACGCTCGTCCACCATTCTCCGGAGGGAGTTGCGGCCGGCAGGATAGTGGAGACGGAAGCCTATCTCCAGGGAGATCCGGCCTGTCATGCTTCGCGCGGTATGACCACCCGCAACCGGGTCATGTTCGGGCCGCCCGGGCATGCCTACGTTTACTTTATCTACGGCATGTATTATTGTTTTAACGCGGTGTCAGCCCCCGGAGGGATTGGTGAGGCGGTTTTAATCCGGGCTTTGGAGCCGGTTGAGGGTATCCACCTGATGCGTACCCGGCGTTGCCGTGAACGGCTGACGGAATTGTGCAGCGGTCCGGCAAGGCTGGTGCAGGCAATGGGGATCACCCTGCATCAAAACGGCTCCGACCTCACCTCGGGACCTTTGTACATTAGTGGTGGAAGCGGGTCAGGAGGAAAAATAATAACTACGCGCAGGATAGGGATCAAGGCGGGCGCCGAACTGCCTTTGAGGTTTTACCTGGAGGACAGTCTTTTTTTATCAAGGAGATAAGCTCCTGAAATGCTTTTTAAGGCACTTCAGGTTATTGACAAACATATCAACGGTTCTGGTGTTTGACCTAACCACATTTGACGAGGAGTGATTTAGCATGAAAATCAAGGAAATTTACGAACTGGCGATTGAAAAGGGCATTGAAAAAGACCCTCGCACAAAAGAATCGGTGCTAAAGCTTCTGGAGAAGGAAAAGAAGCTTTACGATGAATTGAAAGAGGACGAAAAAAAGGAATATGACCAGGATAAATTATTTAACCCGTACAGCGATTCCAGGGTTCTTTTTGGTGACCTGGATAAGGATGTTTCCAGGGTTCTGGCCGGGATCGACATGGAAACGGGGGAAGTGCTTTTAGCCGATCGTCTCTCAAGCGCGGGCAGGAAGATTGACCTGATTATAGCCCACCACCCGGAAGGAAAAGCAATGTCGGCGCTCTATCAGGTTATGAAACTGCAGGAGGATATGCTGGCCAGGGTCGGTGTTCCCATCAATGTCGCGGAAGGGATCATGGCATCACGGATCAATGATGTTAAGTTAGGTCTGATGCCGTTGAACCATAACCGCGCGGTTGATGCTGCCAGGGTCCTTGACCTGCCCCTGATGTGCATACATACCCCTGCGGACAACCAGGTAAATGATTTTCTTCAGAAACTGATGGATGAGAAGAAACCAGATACTATGGGAGATGTCATCAAGATCTTAAAGAGCATACCGGAATATGCCAGGGCCGTTGAATACAACGCCGGACCGACTATAGTTATCGGCAGCAAGGAAAGACGGGCAGGGAAAATTATGGTTGATATGACCGGAGGCACGAGCGGCTCAGAAGACGCATACGCCAAACTGGCTGTGGCCGGGGTTGGTACCCTGGTTGTGATGCACATAGGTGAGAAACACCGTAAAGAGGCAGAAAAAAACCATATCAATGTAATCATCGCCGGACACATGGCCAGCGACTCTCTAGGGCTGAACCTTGTTCTGGACGAGCTGGCGCAAAGAGGTATAGAGGTTATTCCCTGCGCCGGCCTGCTGAGGTGTGAGCGGAAGGAGTAACCAACCATGTCACAGAAGCCGGAACTGCTGGCGCCGGCAGGCAGCTGGGATTCCCTGGTTGCTGCGGTAGAAAACGGGGCTGACGCCGTTTACCTGGGTGGAAAGATCTTTAACGCCAGGCAGTCGGCAGGTAATTTTGAAGACAGAGAAATTTCCCGGGCGGTGGAATTTGCTCATATCCGCAGTGTTAAGGTTTACGTAACAGTGAATATTCTCCTGGATGACCGGGAACTATCTGAAGCTGCCAGGTTCCTTCTTTTTCTCCAGCAGTGCGGCGCTGACGCTGCCATCGTCCAGGACCTGGGACTGGTGAGGTTAGCCCGTGAGGTTGTTCCGGAACTGCCGCTGCACGCCAGTACTCAGATGACCGTGCATAATCTGCCAACAGCATCTATACTGAAAGAGAAGGGGCTGGAACGCGTTGTTCTGGCCCGGGAATTGTCCCTTGAAGCTATCAAAACCATTGCCCGCAAGAGTGGAATAGAGGTTGAAGTATTTATTCACGGTGCCCTGTGCGTATGTTACTCGGGCCAGTGCCTCATGTCCAGCCTGATTGGAGGCCGGAGCGGCAACAGGGGGCGCTGCGCCCAGCCCTGCAGGCTCCAGTACATACTAGTTGACAGGGCAGAACGCCACCTGGCTGAGCCCAGCTCAGTCGGACATTTTCTTTTGAGCCCGCGCGACCTTAATTTGAGCGGGCATTTACCCGACCTGATTAGAGCAGGGATTACCTCGTTTAAAATAGAAGGCCGTATGAAGAAACCTGAATACGTGGCTACGGTTGTCAGGATCTACCGGTCTCTGATTGACCGGGCATTGAGCGGCGGAGATTATGAGGTTACACGGGAAGAAATAAGGGACCTTGCCCAGGTATTTAACCGTGATTTCACAACCGGCTACTTTTACGGCCGGCCGGGCCGCGAATTAATGAGCTTCAAGCGCCCCAACAACCGCGGCATCCGCCTGGGCCGTGTCATAAGGTTTGACAGGGACAGCCGGCGGGTTGAAATACACCTGGAGGAGCCGTTGCGCACAGGGGACGGTATAGAGGTGTGGGTCACAGAAGGCGGCAGGGCTGCGGGTGAAGTGGGCGAAATGTTACTAGGCGGCAGGGTAGTGGATTTCGCACCTGCTGGAGCGGTCGTCCAACTGAGCATACCAGGGCGGGTGTTCCCGGGCGACCGGGTATTTAAAACCCGTGATGCAGGTTTGGAAGAAAGGGCCAGGGCCAGCTATGCCTCACCCAGGGAAAAGAGGAAAATACCGCTTGTTTTCACCGTATCAGGCCGGCTGGGAGAGCCCTTGAGAATTATGGCGGAAGACGACAGCGGTTTCACCGCAGAGGCCAGCACTATTTCTCCTGCCGTTGAAGCCATAAAGCGCCCGATGAACAGGGAGTATTTGGAAAATCAGCTCTCCAGGCTTGGAAACACCCCTTTTGAGCTGTCTAAACTGCGGCTCCAGTTTGATGGTGACTTAATGGTGCCGGTTAGTGAGATTAACACAGCCCGCAGGCTGGCCCTGGCCTTGTTGGAAAAGCAAAGAGCCAGCGCTTTCAGGCAGGACCCGGTTCCGGAAAATGTGTTTAACAGCCGCTTATCTGCCGCGCTTTCCCCCAAACCGGGTGCAGGACCCGGCAGGATATTAAAACCGCTTCTTACCGTAGCTGTAACCGACCTGCTGTCACTCAAGGCAGCAGTCAGGGCGGGTGCGGACGAGGTGTATTTCGGAGGCGAGCAGTACCGGTCCAAAGGGTCCTTTAGCCTGGACGATATCGATAATGGAAGAGAATTCTGCAGGGAAAGGGGCGCCCGGTTTATCCTTTCCTCACCCCGCATTCTTCAGGACTCTGACATGGCTCAATTTAGCAGACTCATGGAAAAAGTTTCGGCAGGGTATTTGGACGGAGTGATGGCAACCAGCCCGGGATTGGTAAAGATTGCACGTGAGATTACCGGCAGACCTGTGTGCGCGGATTTTTCTCTTAATGTATTTAATCACCAGTCCGCCGTTTTTTTACAGGAGGCAGGTGTGAGCCGCGTCACCCTGTCCCCGGAATTAACCTTGGAGCAGGTTAGAAACCTGGTACCTCTGCTTTGCGTGCCGGCTGAGGCGATTGTGCACGGCAGGCTTCCCCTCATGGTGTCAGAGTACTGCGCGGCAGAAAGCCTGCTGGGCGGCTCAAATAATAAAAAGTGTCCGGGAGCCTGTAAGGGGACGCCGTGCGGTCTGAAGGACCGTAAGGGGATTGTGTTCCCTCTGGAGTTTGATCAGTATTGCCGGATGCATATTTTTAATTCGCTAGACCTGTGTGTCATTGGAGACATAAGGACTCTGGCGGCGTCGGGCATTTCCGCCCTGCGGATTGAAGCAAGGCATGAGGAGGCAGGTTATGTCGAAGATGTCGTTGGGGCTTACCGCTCTGTTATTGAGGCTATACCCAAAGGTTTGGATCAAGGTATAATAGAAGATATGAAAAAAAGTTTAGCGAAATACAGCCCACGGGGATTTACCAAGGGGCACTACTACAGGGGAGTGGTATAGGTACGCGGGATAAGACAAAAAACATACGGAGGGACCGGAGTTGGATAAAGAAAAGGCCAAATCATTGCTGCTCGAATTTATTAACCTGATTCCCAGTTTTATCAAGCTGATGTATCACCTTGTAAAAGACCCGCAGGTTGACATCGCTGACAAGGCCATCCTTGGAGCGGCGATAGCCTACATCTTTTCGCCCTTGGACCTGGTTCCGGATTTTATACCCTTTCTGGGGCAGGTTGACGATGCGTTTATCGCTGCGATTGCCCTGCAAAGGCTGATTAATTCGGCGGGCCAGGATATAATTAAGGAGTATTGGGATGGTAATATGAAGGTGTTTGAATCCCTTCAGAATGCGGTTGAGGCTGCTCTGTTCTTTTTGCCTCAAAAAACAGTGGATATGCTGCTCAAAAAAATACCCTAAGATGGTTTGTTATAAATTAGCTGGAAGCGTCAAGTACGTATAGCTGGATAAAAACAGGCAGGAATAATGATAGACAAAAAGACGATTAAAAGGCTTGAATACAATAAAGTGCTGGATCAACTGTCCTCCCACGCCGGATCTGCACTGGGCAAGGAGCGCGCGCTGAACCTTCAGCCGGTATATGATCTGGATGTTATCCTCAAGCGGCAGGAAGAAACCAGCGAGGGGCGGGATCTTATAAGACTGGAGCCCTCTGCCGGATTTGGGGGCTGGAAGGATATCAGGTCCCAGCTTCAAAGAGCCGGCCGTGGAGCTGTACTTGAGCCGGAGGAGCTGGATTCGGTCGGGGCTACCCTCACTGCGGGCAGGATCATCAAGAATTTTCTCCACGAAAGGCGGGAGAGATATCGGCTGCTGGGTGAACTGGCCTTGCCCCTGGTATCCCTGCCTGAGCTGGAACAGCAGATCAAAAAAGCCATCCTGCCGGGCGGTGAAATAGCGGACGGCGCCTCGCATGAATTGTCACAAATACGCCGCCGGCTGACGGGCGCACAGGCTCACATTAAAAGCTACCTGGAGCAGATCATCCGCTCTCCCAATTACCAGAAATACCTGCAGGACCCGATAGTGACCCTCAGGGAAGGGCGATACGTGGTTCCAGTTAAAATCGAATTCCGTTCCCATGTTCCCGGCATTGTCCACGACCAGTCTGCCAGCGGCGCAACGTTGTTTGTCGAGCCGATGGCGGTGGTGGAGCAGAACAACGAGCTGAGGCGTCTGTTGGTGGCGGAGAAGCAGGAGATCCTGAAAATTCTAACCGGGCTTTCAGCAAAAGTGGCCCAGAATGCGGAGGCCCTGGAATACTCGCTGGATGCTCTGGGTGAACTGGATTTTATCATAGCCAAGGCCAGGTACAGTCAGGCTCTGGATGCCTGGGCGCCTGCTGTGGAAGGCAATGCGGTTATGAATATCCGGCAGGGCAGACATCCCCTGCTGAAGGGAAATGTCGTGCCGGTAACCATTCGCCTCGGGGAAGATTTTGATATACTGGTCATTACCGGGCCCAATACGGGTGGAAAGACAGTGGCGTTAAAAACAGCTGGTCTTCTAGTCTTGATGGCCCAGTCCGGTTTACATATACCTGTCGGGGAAGGTACCGTGCTGGGGGTGTTCAAACAGGTCTTCGCGGATATCGGCGATGAGCAGAGCATTGAACAGTCCCTTAGCAGTTTTTCTTCTCATATGAATAACATTGTTGACATTATCGCTCACGCGGGACGTGACAGTTTGGTATTGCTGGATGAGTTGGGAGCAGGAACGGATCCTGCGGAGGGCGCGGCGCTGGCCCAGTCGATTTTAGAAAAGCTGCATTCCGCAGGCGCAAAGACAGTCGCCACTACACATTATAGTGAATTAAAGAGCTTCGCCTACAGCCGCGACCGCGTCGAAAATGCCAGTGTAGAATTTAACGCAGTTACCTTAATGCCCACATTCCGGCTTTTGATCGGTAAACCGGGCCGGAGTAACGCTTTTGAAATAGCTTTACGGCTGGGTTTGCCAGGCGATATTGTTAACAGGGCAAGGGATTTTCTGACGGTGGAGCAGGTCCGTGCTGAAGAGTTGATGAGTAATCTGGAGAAGACACAGCAGGAGGCAGAGACTGACAGTAAAAAGGCATCCCAGATGGCTGCGGAAGCCGTTACCCTAAAAGAAAAGTACGAAAAAATGCTGAATAACCTGATTCAAAAGCGCGAAGCGATTCTTGCCAGGGCAGGGGAAGAGGCGCGCATACTGGTGAAAACAACCAAGCTTGAAGCAGAGACAGCGGTTAAAGAGCTAAGGGAAAAGATTGCCGCTGACGCGGCCCGTGACAGGGAGGGCGCTGTCCGGGAAGTAAGGGAGAGGCTGAACAGCCTTCAGCATAAGGTCGCCCGCAGGGTACCTGAGAAGACTGCTGCAGGTGAAGCCCCAGGCGACCTGCGGCCGGGGGAAGAGGTATTTCTGCCCAAGTTTAACCAGAGGGCTTATGTTCTTGCTCCTCCAGGTTCAGGTGACGAAGTTCAGGTTCAGGTTGGGATTATTAAGATGAGCGTGTCCTTAAAGGACCTGCGCAAAGTCAAGAACACCGGACAGGCCGGAGGCGGCCAGAGCGAGGTATCGGGTATGCTTCTGGGCAAAGCCCGGGAGATATCTTCCGAGCTTGATTTGAGAGGACAATATGCTGAAGAGGCACTGCTGCAAGTGGAAAAGTATCTTGATGACGCCTACCTGGCAGGACTTTCCAGGGTTTGCCTGATCCACGGGAAAGGTACCGGAGTGCTCAGGTCAGTTATCCATAAACAGCTGCAGGGGAACCAGCGGGTCAAGTCCTTTCGCCTAGGGGAACAGGGTGAAGGAGGGTACGGGGTGACCATGGTAGAACTCGCTAATTAGTATACTGGAAAACACATCTATAGATATAGAGTTAATAAGCAATAAAACCGGGAATATACCCCGGTTTATTGCTTATATTAGACGATTTTGTAAGTCCAGTTGTTCCCGTTATTGTTGTCCCAGTTGTCGGCCGCGTCGCGGAAGCAGAAGGTGATTTGGCCATCCTCCATGTTGATGGTTTTTTTCCACCCTTCCGGAATGTGCTGCATGCGGTAGTCATCAACATTATTCCAGTTCATTGGGTTGCCGAAGCCGGTATGAAGAAAGACCTGGTTTGCCCCGCTTTTATTTAGCAGCCCGTCGTAAAAAATAATGATATCGCTGCCGTTAGGAGTTAGTGATTTGACATGGACCCCGCGTTGAGAATCTGACCAGCCGTGGTGATACATTCTTTTAATACCTCCAGTAGTTTTATATTTTCAACCATTATTTTAAACAAAAACATATTAACTATGAGTGTGTAAAAATTCCAGCGTTGATGATAATGAAGTAAAAAAATCCCAAAGAGCTGTCCTCTAAGGGATAATATTATTGCTTGAATTGTTTTTTTGGTCTAAGTCTGGTTTCGAAGGTTCCGTTGGTTTTGTCGGCTCAAATATTTCTATGCCAGGTTCGTCTCCCTGTGAATTTTGGACTCTTCCAGGACCGTGCAGAGTACACGATTCCGTAGGCACGCGCAGGTTAAAGTCCAGCACCGAAGAGGGGACAGTATATGGTAATTGTACAAGCGGTTTGATGACCCTGTCAGGGCAGTACTCGTTGGGAAGCTGGCCGCTTGCCGCACAAACCTCGGTAAAGACATGGACATTGTCGGTCTCTTTGGGAACCGTACCTTCGGCAAATATATCCGTTACCAGGCTATCGCCGGGTGTATTGGGGCCGGGTAGAAGTCCCGACTTGTTATCTACGGGTGCTGTCACAATCCCTGTTGGGCTGGTGAAGCCTTTTACCGGCGTGTCCTTGAGCGCTTTACTCATGATCTCCTGCCAGATTCGGGCGGGATACGTGCTGCCGTATGCCTGGGGCATGCCTGTCGGGCTGTCATAGCCTATCCAAACGGATGTCACGAGCTCAGGTGTATAACCGACAAACCAGATATCTACACCATCATCGGTTGTTCCAGTTTTTCCCGCAGCAGGCCTGCCAATTTGAGCTCCAGTTCCAGTACCACTTTCCACAACAGATTTTAACATATCCGTAATCAAATACGCCGTTGATGCTTTCATTACCTGCCTTTGGTTGGGTATAGTCTGCTCCAGGATAACCCCGTCCTGTTTTTCGACTCTTGTGATCACGGTAGGTTCGATATAGGTTCCCTGGTTTGCAAAGGCTCCATAAGCAGCCGCCATCTGAAGGGGGGTTACCCCCTGGTGAAGTCCGCCCAGCGCCATAGAAGCGCCATGGTTCAGTGGGTCAAGTTTAATTCCCAGGCCGGCGGCAAACTTAATAGCGTTGCCAATACCAACGGTATCAACCATAATCTTGACCGCGGCAATATTAACAGAGTTGGTCAGCGCTGTACGCAAAGTAATCAGTCCACGATAATTTCCGTCATAGTTGCGCGGTTCGTAAGAGCCGTATTTAACCGGCACATCGTCAACCACCGACGCAGGTCCAAGTCCCTTGTATTCGATGGCCGGGCCGTATGCGGCAATAGGCTTAAAGGCAGAACCAGGTTGTCGGCTGGTTTGGATCGCCCTGTTCCACTGCCTTTTTTGAGTATGCTCGCGTCCACCCACCAGGGCCTTAATAAATCCGGTCCGGGGATCCAGCACCACAACAGCTCCCTGGGGTTGTAGTATCCCGGTTGCGTCTGTTTTAGACGAAGGGAAATTGGTGCTTCTGGACATAGCGGCTTCCGCATACTGCTGAACCTTCGGATCCAGCGTGGTATAAACCTTGAGGCCGCCTTTAAAGACCTCAGTTTCTCCGTATTTTTCGACCAACTTGTCCGTCACATAATCGAGAAAGTATGGGTATGGGTATTGCCTTTGAGATAATTCCTTGGTTTCCAGCTTCAACTCTTTTTCTTTGGCCTCATTTGCCTGACTTTCAGTGATAAAGTTATTCTTAGCCATACTGTCAAGCACGGCATTCCGCCTGTTTAAAGCTGCTTGTGGATCACGGAAGGGAGAGTACGCGCTGGGCGCCTGCGGCAGTCCCCCAAGCAGGGCAGCTTCCTCGAGTTCCAGTTCTTCCACATCTTTCCCGAAGTATGTTTGTGCCGCAGCCTGGACGCCATAGGCTCCTTCACCAAGATATAAGTTATTTAAGTACATTGCCAGGATTTCATCCTTGGTATAACGGCGTTCAACCTGAAAAGCCAGAAATATTTCCTGGATCTTTCTCTTGAACTTCTGTTCAGGGTTCAGGAAAGACATTTTTACCAGCTGTTGGGTAATTGTACTGCCGCCCTCGCGAATTGACCGGGAGGTGATGTCGGACCAGGTAGCCCTGGCTATACCGCGCAAGCTGATCCCATGATGCTGATAAAAATTCGGGTCTTCTATACCTAGAAAAGCGTTTTTGACATGTTCGGGGACCCTTTTTAATTCGACAGGAACGCTGTTTTTTATTCCAATCTGGGTAACAAGATTTCCGTCCTTATCGTAAATCATGGTTGCAGCGCCGGATTCCAGCAGCTCGGGACTAAGCGCCGGCATATCCCTGACGCTGGCGAAAAGAAGGCCCAAGCCGGCGCCCAAGGCGACCAGAACTACAAGCCCCAAAAAAAGGACGGCAAGGCGATTAACATTCAACTTTCTTTTCCTCCTTTTCTTCGCCAAAAAAAGAACCTCCCAAAAGTTACATGAATTATAACATATGAGCTGGTGGATTCCCTATGTATTATAACTGACATCTATGGTGTATGTAACAGGTTGACGGTTGGGTTAAATCCTGGTGTTTAACTTCTACATACAGGCATGTCTATCCTTTGTAAAATACTGTTTTTGTGAGTTCATCTTCCTCTGGGTTGTCTGACAGCATCACAATACACCAAAATGATGTTTAATTTCAGTTTGGATGGAGGATACTAATATATGAGGTGAGTATTCATGACAGAAAAAAAGGCTCCAGGTGAACATCCAGGTTTATTGCCTGGTTTTGAGGCTGCGTACTATCCTCCAGAGTGGGTTTATTATGATGTAGACTGGATCCAAGAAGCAGATGTGCGCCGTTTGGATGGAACGCATGTAACTGGGGATATTCTGGAAAAATAGTTAAACTATATCAAACTTGAGTTCAACAGCTCCAATAGCATGCAATATAAGTAAACCTGCTTCTTACGGGCAGGTTTTTTCTTTCTGCTGATTTAATTAACGGCAACAAACATAGGTACAGGTTCTTTTAGTAAAAATTTTTTTTTGTAATTCATGACTAATATGTCAAGGTCTCTTTCGTTATCCCAGTCCTGCTTGTCAAATAGCCTGGCAAAAACCTCACTTGCGTTATCCGGGTACTTTGCCACCATCTTCATAAATGGCAGTGGGGATATGGTATAGCTCTCAAGATATCCCATCAAAGCCTGCCTGTAATCTTCACCTTCCATAAGACCAGGGTCAATTGAAAAAGGCGGCATGAAAAGTTGAAAGTCCGGGTAAAAGTTCAACCCCTCAATCTCATCGAATATTATACCCACTTTTTTACTGCCGGTTAAAGCCGGAGGAAAATTTAGCTCTGGAATTCTGCTTTGATCCTGTTTTATTTCGCCGTCCGTAATATCTTTCATTATTTTGTTATTATGGAAATCTATAAATCTCCCCATGATTTCGGTCAGCTCAACCCCTGGCACGACAATGAAGTCAGACCCAAAGCAATCAATAAAGTTATTCCTGTAGCTATGCGGCATTTTCCACGCTTCAGCATACTTGACTTTGCTGTTGGCTAAAGCCTGGGCATAAGCCGGCTTTAATGTCTCAAAAACTATCTTTGTTAAGGAATCTTTAGCTTCCATGGGGAAAATGTATTGTTTGCCGCTGAGCAGATAAATGTCGTCCAAAGGAATGAGCCTTGAAGCTATATAGCAATCAGCCCTTAGATCTTCCAAGGCCTTGCCGCCCAGGTCGGACGCGGCTGTGTATTCAATATCATCCATCAGGTTCACCAACCGGACAACGTTGTCTTCAATGGAATCTATTTTGAAGATGCCTTCAAACGAATATTTCCACTTCTCGAGAATCATTAATTCCGATTCGGTTAAATCATGGTGACCTTTTACAAACTGGTCAATAAATGTTTCCCCGTTTTTGAAGCGGCAGCAGTGAATAAGCCAGTCTAGGCCGTTAACCATAATGTCTTCATTGACCTGGCAGTTTTTGATATATTCCAGGATTACCGGTTTATATTTTTTTTCCTTTTTTTTATAGTAACTCAACTTTCGCACATTGA
>DFAP01000052.1 GCA_002365855.1 Pelotomaculum sp. UBA3103
AAGGAGATGTATACTTTTACTGACCGGGGTGACCGCAGTATTACCCTTAGGCCGGAGGGCACCGCCTGCGCGGTGAGAGCTTACCTGGAAGATAAACTGCACGCCGGTCCCCAACCAGTAAAGCTTTATTACACCGGGCCGATGTTCCGGTACGACCGCCCCCAGGCTGGACGGTTCAGACAGTTTCACCAGTTTGGAATTGAGGTTTTTGGTTCCAATGACCCGGCCGTTGATGCCGAGGTTATAGCGATGTCTATGGATTTTTACGGAAGGCTGGGCCTGAAAAACCTGGAACTGCACATCAACAGTGTCGGGTGTGTAAAATGCAGGCTGGTTCTACGCCGTGAGCTGCAAAGTTTTTTTAGAAAGCGCTACGATGATCTTTGCTTCAACTGTAAAAACCGGTTTGAGAAAAACCCGATGCGTATTCTGGATTGCAAAGAAACCCAATGCATAGATTCAGGCGTCAATGCTCCCACTCCAATTGACTGTCTGTGTGAAAGCTGCTCAGCTCATTTTGAGAAAGTAAAAAAGCACATGGATTTAATCAACATTCCATATATAATCAATCACCGCCTGGTGCGGGGTCTTGATTACTACACTAATACCGCTTTTGAAATGATGGCTCCTGATATCGGCGCACAAAGTTCCATCGGAGGAGGAGGACGCTACAACGGGCTGGTTGAGACCTGCGGCGGGCCCCCTACGCCAGGTGTTGGTTTTGCGCTTGGGATGGAGCGGGTGATCCTGGCCCTGGATCGTCAACGAGTAGCTTTCCCCGGAACGGTTGGGCCTGATGTATTTGTTGTTACGGTAGGGCAGGTTGGGTCGGATGAAGCGTTTAAACTTCTCTTCAAGCTGCGTGCAGCCGGGTTCT
Source organism: Pelotomaculum sp. UBA3103 (assembly GCA_002365855.1). Classification (GTDB taxonomy): domain Bacteria; phylum Bacillota; class Desulfotomaculia; order Desulfotomaculales; family Pelotomaculaceae; genus UBA3103. The sequence continues at coordinate 878 of DFAP01000052.1, forward strand.
CTGCCAACAAGGACTTCCTAAACCGTAGTCTTAAAGCACAAATGAAATATGCCGGGAAAGCAGGAGTCAGATTTGTGGTAATTATTGGTGAAGAGGAATTGGCGAGGGGTGTCGCCATGGTGCGTGACATGGTTACTGCAAAACAAGAGTCCGTGATTTTGGACCAAATTGCCGTATATTTGACGAAAAGAAAATCGGAAGTTTAGCTATTCTATTCTGTTAGAGGATTAATTTAGGGAGGACTTATAATATGGTAGAATTTTTAAATGGTTTAAAGCGTACTCACAGGTGCGGTGATTTACGTGATGAACATACCGGAAGCAATGTGGTTATAATGGGTTGGGTGCAGCGGCGGCGGGACCATGGGGGCCTGATCTTTGTTGACCTTAGAGATAGAACCGGTCTGGTGCAGATTGTATTCAGCCCGGAATTACACAGGGAAGCTTTTTTAAAAGCAGAAGGGGTGCGCAATGAATTTGTGCTTGCCGTGCAGGGCGCAGTTCGGATTCGCCCCGATGGTACCGCCAATCCAAACCTGGCAACCGGTCAGGTAGAGGTGATGGCTTACGAGTTGAGAGTGCTAAACCGCGCCAAAACACCTCCTTTTTACATAGAAGATAATGTTGAAGTGGATGAGAACATGAGGTTGCGATATCGCTACCTTGACCTGCGCCGGCCGGAAATGCAGAAGACCTTTGCCTTGAGGCACCGTGCGGCTAAGAGCGTCCGCGATTTTCTCGATGAGCATAGTTTTATTGAAATTGAGACACCAATGCTGACAAAGAGCTCTCCGGAAGGTGCACGGGATTACCTTGTGCCGAGCAGGGTTAATCCCGGTAAATTTTACGCGCTGCCGCAGTCTCCCCAGCTTTTTAAGCAGATCTTAATGGTGGCGGGCTTTGATAGATATTACCAGGTTGTTCGCTGCTTCAGGGACGAAGACTTGAGGGCTGACCGGCAACCGGAATTTACCCAGATCGATCTTGAGATGTCTTTTGTGGAAGTTGACGAAGTTCTAGAGCTAATGGAAGGCATGATTTCAAGGTTGTTCCGGGAAACCGCCGGCATTGAAATAAGCTGCCCGTTTGCACGGTTGTCATACCAGGAGGCAATTAACCGCTATGGCACAGACAAGCCTGATACACGCTTCGGTATGGAGTTAAAGGACGTTTCAGACATTGCAGCCGGATGCTCATTTAAGGTATTTTCTTCAGTAATAGCAGCAGGTGGCCAGGTTAAAGGGATTAACGCCTCGGGCTGCGGTACTTTCAGCCGTAAAGAAATCGACGACCTTACTGACTACGCGGCAATATATAGAGCCAAGGGGCTGGCCTACTTTATTGTAACCGAGGAAGGCATCAAGTCTACCATTACCAAATTCTTTGATGAACAGGAACTCTCCACAATAGCCGACAGGCTGGAAGCAAAGCCGGGAGACCTTCTGCTCTTTGTCGCCGATACTCCGCAGGTGGTGGCTGATTCTCTGGGGGCGCTGCGAATTCACCTGGGCGAGTTACTGGGCTTGATTCCTGAGGGACTCTATAACTTCCTTTGGGTGGTCGACTTTCCCCTGTTGGAATACGACCATGGGGAAGGTAGGTATACAGCAGTCCACCACCCGTTTACCTCACCAAAGGAATCTGATCTTCCCCTGCTTCAAACAAATCCGGGGGAGGTGCGCGCTAAGGCTTATGACCTCGTCCTGAACGGTATTGAAATTGGCGGAGGTAGCATCCGTATTCACTCAAGAGAAGTCCAGGAAAAGATGTTTTCTGTAATCGGTATCAGCCATGAGGATGCCGTAGATAAATTTGGCTTTATGCTTGAGGCGTTTGAATATGGCACGCCGCCGCATGGTGGTATTGCTTTTGGACTTGACCGGTTGGTAATGATTCTGTCCGGGAAGAGAACAATCAGGGACGTTATAGCCTTTCCTAAAACACAGAGCGCCACCGATCTAATGTCCCAGGCGCCCGGCTTTGTTTCAGATGAACAGATAAAGGAACTGCACATTAAAATTAAACTAAAAAAATCTTGAAATACAGGCCAACGTTGACTCCGTCAACGCACTTGAAAATAGGCAGATGGTATGATAACATAAATACAGATAACAGCATGAAACGCCCTGCTGTGTTCGTGATTAACCTTGAAGTTTTACCAACACCGTAAAAATGGGAGTCCGGCTCTGGAATGAGGCTTGCACGCCTCCCAGTTGGGGAAACATAAATCATCCAGGAGGGCACCCACCTGTGAGAGCAGGTTAAACTTTTAGGAGTCACGGCATGAGTGGGGTTTTTGTTTGGATCCATAAACAAAGGTTTTCAGTTTTAGCTTTTCCAGGCTACTGAAAACCTTTTTATTTTCGGGGGGTGGTTTAATGTCTGAACGGTTTTCCCGTACCGCAATGCTTATAGGCCAGGACGGTTTGGAGTTGTTAAAAAGAAAAAAAGTGGCTGTCTTCGGGTTGGGCGGTGTAGGTTCTTTTGTGGTAGAAGGCCTTGCCAGAGCAGGTGTAGGCGGGTTCTATCTGGTAGATCACGACATAGTTGATGTATCAAATATTAACAGGCAATTACACGCTCTCACATGTACAATAGGTAAGCCCAAGGTGGAGTTAATGGCGGAAAGGGTAAAACAAATTAATCCGGAGGCAGAGGTAACAGTTCTGCAAAAACGTTACTTGCCGGGTGGGGGCAGCGAGGTCATTCCATCCGGGTTGGACTACCTGGTCGATGCGGTTGATGATGTTCCGGCGAAGGTGGACCTCGTAGTATACTCATTAAAAATGCGCATTTCAGTAATATCCTCGATGGGAGCAGGGAACAGGCTCGATCCAGGCATGTTTATGGTGGCGGATGTGTCCCGCACCTCGAACTGTCCTTTGGCCAGGGCATTTCGCAGGGAGCTCAGAAAGGCCGGTATCACCGAAGGAGTTAAAGTGGTTTTTTCAACGGAGAAACCGTTGCTGCCGCAGGGTCATAATTTTCACAATGTTGAAACAGGTATCGGCCCTTCAGGCCGCCGCTTGATCGGGAGTATTTCTTTCGTTCCATCTGTAGCCGGCCTGATCACTGCCGCTGAAGTAGTTAAAGATTTACTCATTCCGGAATTCCCTATTACTAGAAAAGATAAAACCTGTGGTGATTGACAAAGGGTTTTAAAGGGTATTATAATTTGTTGTGTATATATAGTTTAATTTAAGGGTTTATGGCATTTTTGGAATGATTATTTGTTTTAATGGTGAGTTAAAAACTAAAACTTGAAAGGGGAGAGCTTCTTGGGTACTGATAGGATTTTGGTTTTAAATGATACAGACTTCAAAAAAGTTCTGAGTGGTTTAAATATTCCATTTCTAATTGATTTTTGGGCGGAGTGGTGCGGGCCATGTAAAATGATCGCCCCAGTTGTGGAAGAAATAGCAGCAGAATACGAAGGGAAAATCCAGGTAGGGAAGATAAATGTCGATGAAAACCAGGAAGTGCCGGCCAGTTATAAAGTCATCAGCATTCCAACCCTGGTCATTTTTAAAGATGGCGAGGAATTGGATCGTTCTATAGGATATAAAACGAAGGACGAGCTCCGCAGTTTTATCAACAAACACCTTTAATTCCAGTAAACAAAAGCACGTGCTTACGTGCTTTTTTACTTAGTGCGCCTGGCAAATCACTTTTAATATTACAAAGGGGGTATCCCTTTTGAATCTATTTGAACAGAGCATGGAAAAAAACCTGTCCAAGACCGCCCCACTGGCCATGCGGATGCGACCCAGGACACTTGATGAATTTGAAGAGCAGTCAGGCATCATGGGCAAAGGGACGTTGCTCAGACGGTCTATTGAGGCGGACAAAATCATGTCCGCTATATTTTTCGGCCCGCCTGGAACAGGCAAAACCACGCTGGCCACAATAATTGCCCGTGTAACCAGGTCAAAGTTTGAAACTATCAACGCTGTAATGGCCGGTGTGGGGGACATCCGGCGGGTAGTGGCTGAAGCCAAAGAGAGACTTTCTCTATACAATGAAAAGACAATTCTTTATATTGATGAAATTCACCGCTTTAATAAAGCTCAGCAGGATGCCCTGCTTCCCTACGTAGAAAACGGAATCGTAACCATGATTGGGTCCACCACGGAAAACCCTATGTTTGCTGTAAATAGGCCTCTTTTATCACGCTCACAACTGTACCGCTTTGATCCTCTTTCCAAGGAAGCTATCCGTCGTCTGCTGCAGAAAGCGTTAAAGGATAGTGATAGAGGGCTGGGCGAGTATAGTACAGAGATTTCTCCGGAGGCGCTGGACCATCTGGCCGAGGTGGCCAACGGGGACGCCAGGACCGGTCTGAATGCCCTGGAGCTGGCAGTATTAACAACACTACCAGATGACGGGGGAATACGGCGTATTTCCTTGTCTGCGGCGGAGGATGCAATTCAAAAGAGGGTGCTGAAATACAACCGGGAGGACGAGCATTATGATGTGATTTCCGCTTTTATTAAAAGCATGAGAGGTTCCGACCCCCACGCTACTCTCTACTGGTTGGCCAGAATGCTTTATGCGGGTGAAGACCCTGAATTTATATGCCGCCGCATTATGATTCACGCTGCAGAGGATGTCGGCCTGTCAGATCCTCAGGCCCTGGTCATAGCTGTCGCAGCGGCGCAAGCCGTTGAAAGGGTAGGTATGCCCGAAGCTAGAATTATACTGGCTGAAGCCGCTCTTTACATTGCTACGGCTCCAAAAAGCAATACCGTTATTGAGGGGATAGAAGCCGCTCTATCCGCTGTCGAAAAAGAGCGTACCGAGCCGGTTCCGGCCCATCTGCGGGGAACAGGCTACAAGGGAGCGCTTGACCTTGGGCATGGAAAGGGCTATAAATATCCGCATAACTATCCAGGCAATTATGTCAGCCAGGAGTATTTGCCTGCCAACATGAAGGCCAAAGAGTTTTACAAGCCTTCATTAAATGGATGGGAGGCGGAGATCAGCAAAAGAATGGGAAAATTAGGTAGTTAAGAATATATTAATATATACCTTTATTTTGAATATTTTACTAAAAAACTTTTGAATTAATTTTTGTTTGCATGGGTAAAATAGTTTCACAAGGGTTCGTAATGGCCGAGCCAAGACTGTTACAGGGTCGAAAGGCTCTGTAATAGTCGGCCAAAGATTAATACCGGGTCGTAATGGCTCGGTATTAGTCGGAGGGCAGACTGGTGGGTGTTCCGGCAGGTTCTGCAGCAGTCCGAACGATTGTTGCAGGGTCGTAAGGGATATCCATTGGTCGAGCTAAGATTATCATGGGTGTCGGACGCTTTGCTTCCTTTATAGCTTTGAGGTCTATAGCAGTCGAAAGATTGTTATAGGCTTCCAAGATATCCATGATAGTCGAGCAAAGGTCATTACGGGTTCCGTAATGGTCCATGGCAGTCGAAAGATTGTCTTGGGCTACGCAGGAATGCGTAGTGGCTGTAGCGTAGGTCATTACGGGCTCTTAACATAGAAACCTTCCTCATTTATTTGAGGAAGGTTTCTTGTTATAAAATATTAATGCAATCATCATATAAGGAGATAATTGACAAGGTTTAAGCGCTATGTTAAGATAGCAGAAATGCATACCCGACAAAAGTAGTAGGTTTAATAGCGGACTTTAATCAATGTGGGAGGATATACTTTTAGATGCGCAGGATATATTTTGATCATAGTGCTACTACTCCCGTCCACCCGGTTGTAGCTGGGGAAATGTTTCATTATGTTACCGTAACGTTTGGCAACCCCTCCAGTATCCATTCCTTCGGGAGAGAGGCCAAAAAGGCTGTAGAGGCGGCAAGGGAAAAAGCTGCCCTGGTCATCGGCGCAGAGCCGGAAGAGATCGTGTTTACAAGCGGCGGCACAGAATCGGATAACATGGCGATCCGGGGCGCTGCCTACGCCAACCGCCAAAGGGGCAATCACATAATAACCAGTGCGGTAGAACACCATGCTGTTTTAGACACCTGCGCGGCTCTTGAAAAAGAGGGGTATATCATCACCGTTCTGCCGGTTGACAAATACGGTATGGTCGACCCTGAGCAAGTTGCAAAGTCCATTAATGATAATACCATATTAATTTCAATAATGCATGCTAACAATGAGGTTGGGACGATTCAACCCATCTCGGAAATAGGTGAAATCGCCAGGGAAAAAGGTGTCCTTTTCCATACTGACGCTGTTCAGAGTCTGGGGAAGATACCAGTAAATGTAGAAGACCTCCAGGTTGACTTCCTTTCGCTTTCCGGCCACAAAATATATGCCGCAAAAGGAGTCGGCGCGCTTTATATAAGGCGTGGCACATGCTGGCATCCTGTGGATTTTGGCGGCGGGCAGGAAAAGAAACGACGTCCTGGAACTGAAAATGTTCCAGGTATCGTAGCTCTGGGTAGGGCTATGGAAATCGCCGCAGCAGAGTTAGTGGAGGAATCGAAACGTCTGTATCACCTTCGGGAGAGCCTGGTTAGAGGTATACTGAAGAAAGTGCCCTATGTACAATTAAATGGTCACCCAACCAGTAGGCTTCCCAACCATGTTAACGTCAGCTTTGACTATATTGAAGGGGAATCTCTTTTGCTGAGCCTGGATATGCGTGGGGTTGCCGCATCAAGTGGTTCCGCCTGTACTTCAGGCTCTGTTGGGGCATCACATGTACTGCTTGCCATGGGGGTTCCTCCTGAATACGCCCACGGCTCCCTTCGGTTAACCCTGGGAAGGGATAACACTCAGGAAGACGTTGATGAATTCCTGAACATACTGCCGACTATAGTACAGCGTTTAAGGGCAATGTCGCCCCTGGCCAGTTCTGATACCTGTAATTTATAATAGAAGGGTTTATATGACAACTGTAGATAATATAATCTTTGTGAGTCCATTAAATCTGCAAAATAGAATTTAATTGTTTTAGAAGGATGTGGTTAATTGAGGCTTTCCACAAAAGGGCATTATGGCCTGAAGGCCATGTTTGATCTTGCACAGAATTTTGGCACCAACCCTGTCCCCTTAAAGAGTGTGGCCGAGCGCCAAAATCTTTCTGAACACTACCTGGAACAGCTTATCGCCATATTACGGAAATCAGGTCTGGTCAAAAGTGTTCGTGGCTCTCATGGCGGGTATATGCTTGCCAGGGAACCGTCGCAGATAAAGGTGGGTGAAATTATCCGCGCGCTTGAAGGCCCCATAGCGCCGGTGTCATGTGTTAATGAAGAGGACCCATGCAGCTGTGAAGAGGCTGACAACTGCATAACAAGAACAGTCTGGGCCAGGATGCGTGACGGTATAGCTGAAGTGGTGGATACAATCAGCCTTGGCGATATGTGCAGTGAGGCTGAGGAGGCCTTGAGGAAGAGGGAGGATTTCCCACCCGAAAGTAAATAATAGTGTGCATGAAATAAGGAGGTACTTGTCAATGTACAGCGAGAAGGTAATTGACCATTTTAGCAACCCCAGAAACGTTGGTGAAATTCCTGATGCAAATGGTATTGGGGAAGTGGGAAATCCGGTCTGTGGCGATACCACTAAGGTGTTTATTAAGGTAGAAGACAACGTCATAAAGGACATCAAGTTTAAGACATTTGGTTGCGGGGCGGCCATTGCTTCCAGCAGTATGCTTACAGAAATGGCAAAAGGGAAGACTATTGAGGAGGCCTTGCAAATCAACGATAAATCAGTTGCAGAAATGCTGGACGGGCTGCCGCCGCAGAAAATGCACTGCTCCAATCTGGCAGCGGACGCGATGCATAAGGCCATTGAGGACTATAAAAACAAGCAGGGTGCGTGAATCTTGTGTCATCAAAAAAGAGTGTTGTTGTAGCAATGAGCGGCGGCGTTGACAGTTCTGTTACCGCCGCGTTATTGTTGGAACAGGGCTATAACGTAACTGGAGTCACCATGGATATCCGGGAACCGTCAGATACCGGGCCGGATAGCGAGCGCGCAGGGTGCTGTTCACTTGACGCTGTTGAGGATGCCAGGAGGGTAGCGGGTATCCTTGGCATCCCTTTTTACGTTTTTAATTTTAAGTCTCAATTCAAAGAAAAGGTTATAGACTATTTCATCGCCGAATACCTTCAGGGGCGTACACCAAACCCCTGTATTGCATGCAACCGCTACATAAAGTTTCAGGCTTTGCTTGAAAAGGCCCTGGGCTTAGGCGCCGAATATATTGCCACGGGACATTACGCAAGGCTGGGCTATAGTTCGAAATTCCGGCGTTATACGGTGTGCCGCGCGGCTGACAGGAGAAAAGACCAGACCTACGTGCTGTACGCGCTGACCCAGCCGCAGATTGCCCGCATCATGATGCCCCTTGGTGATTACACCAAGGAAGATGTGCGAAAAATGGCTGCCGGCATGAGTCTGCCAGTCGCCGACAAGGCTGAAAGCCAGGAAATATGCTTTGTTTTGGATGACGATTACCGCGGTTTTTTGCAGGAGAGAATAAGTGACATCAAACCGGGCTTTTTCCTTAACCTGAAGGGTGACATAATTGGAACACATAAGGGTATTCCTTTTTATACAATCGGCCAGCGCAAGGGCCTTGGCCTGTCGGCCGGCGAGCGCCTTTACGTAGTAAAAATAGATCCGGAAAAGAATACTATTACCCTCGGTCCGGGTGAAGCTGTGTTTGACAGCGATTTAACCGCTGCAGATGTGAACATGATTTTATATGAAAGCCTTCAAGGACCGCTGGAAGTAGAAGCGCAGGTGAGGTATAACGGAAGACCTTCCCCAGCCCTTATATCCCCCTTGGACGGCGGACGTCTAAGAGTTCAATTCAAAACACCTCAGCGATCTATTACACCCGGACAGGCTGTGGTTTTTTACCAGGGGGAGTATTTAGCGGGTGGAGCCACGATCACTGCCCCCTCAAAGGATGAAGTTCATAAATAGTGTTCATGCGGCATAGTTAATCGGGATATTATATGCGCGCCAACCCCTCCCGCATTTTTTCCCGGTGAAAAGGACATAATAGAAAATGCAGTTATGCGTTATTCTTGGTATTTTTGGGGGGCGAAAATCTTGAAATGCCCGGTTTGCGGTGGAAAGGCCACCGGGAAAGTCGGTATTGACCAGTATTATTGCTGGGATTGCTGTGTTGAATACCGCATTAATAGAGAAGGCGTTCAGATTTACGAGGTTGCAGAAGACGGTAGCCTGGTTGCCTTGGATCCGCAAAATGAGTTCTTACTTTAAGCAGGTCAGGGGGTGGAATCAGCGTGCGGAACAGTTTTTGGAGGGGTGTTATCACCGGGAGTATTATCGGAGCCGCCATTAGCATGATAGCTGGGGATAGTGCCCGCGAAAGAAAAGGCATTCTGGGAAACAGCCCCAGACAGGCCAGGTCAGGGGCGCACAGAATGCTCCGTGGTGTGTCGAAAACAGTTAACGACCTTATTAAATAAGTTCAACTAAAGTGGGGAGAAGGTCTCCTCACTTTTTTCCTTGGCGGTGAATCGATTTGGCCTGGTGGAAAGAAAAAAAAACTTGGCGAATTTTGATGCTTTTAAGTTTTATGGCAGCTTTTGCATATTTATTCTACCTGGTAAGGGGACTGTTCTTCTCTTTTGCTCTGGCTGTCTTAATTTCTTACCTCCTGAACCCTCTGGTCAACGCTCTGGCCAGGAGAGGCACACCCAGGGTTTGGGCCATTCTGTTATCTTATTTGGCCCTGTTTATCGTGGCTTCCAGTTTTCTTATGTACGGAATCCCCCGGATTGTCAGCCAGTTAAACGGGCTTACGGAAACCTTGCCTGTCTACACATCACAAACCTACGAATTAATTTATTCTATTCAGTCGCGTTTCATCAGCCTCGGCCTGCCGGAAGGGATGAGACAAATCATTGATGAGAGGATCCAATGGATAGAAGCGCTAATTCTACAGGCCATCAGCCATGCCCTGGCAGCAATTTTCGGTCTCCTGGAGTCCGTTTTTAAAATCTTGCTTGCGCCAGTTATATCTTTTTATATATTAAAAGACCTGGAACTAATTAAGAGTAACGCTATTTCAGTTATTCCGGAGGAGTGGAGAGAAGAAACAATATGGCTTTTCAAGGAGACAGATAAAGTTTTGGGCAGTTTTATCAGAGGGTATTTACTGGTAGCAGCCATTATTGGTGGTTTGACCGCAGCTGTCATGGCCGTGCTGGGTGTGGAATTTTCTTTAATGCTGGGAGTATTTGCCGGGTTGGCCGAGTTGATTCCGTATTTTGGGCCTATTATTGGGGCGGTGCCGGCCGTTGGGTTGGTGGTTCTCCACTCCAAGTGGCTGGCGGTTAAAGTGGCATTGGCCTTTCTAGTCATTCACCAACTGGAGGGCAGCATAATTTCACCCAAGATTCTGGGAGACAGGGTTGGCCTGCACCCTCTGCTAATAATCTTCAGTCTTCTGGCAGGCGGGAAATTATACGGGCTGGCCGGTATGCTGCTGGCTGTACCGTCGGCAGCAATTCTCAGAGTTTTTGTTAAATTTATTTTACTTAAAGTTGCTGCCTGGCAATGATCTTAACTATTAAAACTAGATTCTGCCTGCTGAGGTGTTCTTGACACTCTACAGGTACATTTTGTATAATTATAGCGCAAAAAATAAAGATAAGGTTGGGGTTTTTCATTTGATGACAGGTTATGAAATCAGGGAGAGTTTTTTAAAGTTTTTTGAAAGCAAGGGCCATAAAATTTTGCCAAGCGCATCGCTAATTCCCCTGGCCGACCCCAGCATCCTCTGGACTGCTGCGGGGATGGTGCCATTTAAGCCTTTTTTTACTGGCGCGGCAAAGCCGGAATTTACCAGGGTCACAACCTGCCAGAAATGTATTCGAACACCGGATATTGAATCGGTGGGCAGGACAGCCAGGCATCACACCTTTTTTGAAATGCTTGGTAATTTTTCTTTCGGCGATTATTTCAAAGAGGATGCCATTCCTTGGGCCTGGGAATATGTAACCCAGCACCTGCGCCTTTCCCCTGATAAGCTTTGGATTACAATATATTTAGATGACGAAGAGGCTTTCGGTATCTGGAATAAAGTGGTAGGGGTGTCGGCTGAACGCATCGTCAGGCTGGACAAGGAAACTAATTTTTGGGAAATAGGGGTTGGCCCCTGTGGTCCCTGCTCGGAAATATATGTTGATCTCGGTACGGAGAGGGGTTGTGCCTCACCTGATTGCAGAGTTGGATGCGATTGCGACCGTTACCTGGAAATTTGGAATCTGGTCTTTATTCAGTTTTTCAAGGATGAAGAGGGAAATTACACACCTCTCGCCAGCAAGGGTATAGATACAGGATTCGGTTTGGAGAGGGCCGCCTCTGTGCTTCAGGGTGTACCCACTAATTTCGACACAGACCTTCTCCGTGAGGTTATGGATTTCACCGCCGGTCTTTTCGGACTAAAATACGGTGTCGATAACAAGGTAGACACTGCTTTAAAAGTTATAGCCGATCACTGCCGGGCCATTACTTTCGCTATTACCGACGGCGCCCTCCCTTCAAATGAAGGCAGGGGCTATGTAATCAGGCGCTTACTCAGGCGGGCGGTGCGCTTTGGCAGGTTGCTCGGTATTCAGGATACTTTCTTATTTAAAGTCGCCGGGGCGGTAATCCGGCAGATGGGCGAAGTTTACCCGGAACTGGTTGAACGGCAGGACCATGTAGTCAGGGTTATTCTAACCGAGGAGGACCGCTTCGGGGAGACCCTGTCTCAGGGTACCGAAATATTAAACAGGTTGGTTGTTGAGGCTAAGTCCTCCGGCAGAGATGCTGTTTCAGGACTTGATGCCTTTAAACTATACGATACATACGGCTTTCCACTTGAACTGACGCAAGAGATTGTATCAGAACAGGGTCTGGCGGTTGATTCAGACGGCTTCGGCAGGGCCATGGAAGAACAGCGACAGCGCGCCAGAAGTGCCAGGCAGGAGACGGAATACCTTTCGGAACGCGACGCCAGGTTCAGGGAGATACGTGAAGAATTGGGCGAAACTAACTTTGCCGGCTACGACTCTTTAGAGGCCAGGGCCAGAGTCATTGGCATATTCCGGAACGGGACAAGAGTGAAAACGTCAGAACCAGGCGAAGAAATGGAATTTATTCTTGATAAAACTCCTTTTTACGCTGAGTCAGGCGGGCAGGTGAGCGACCACGGCCGGCTTGCAGGGTCCGGACTTGATGTTGAGATAACGGAAGTGACAAAGCCGGTAGAGAACCTTTTCGTTCATAAAGGCAAGGTAATCAACGGGGTATTAAAGGAACACGACCAGGTGCTGGCAAAGGTGGACATTTCCAGGAGGCTATCTGTCTGCCGCAACCATTCCGCGACACATCTTCTGCACAAGTCACTGAAAGATGTTTTGGGACCACATGTTAACCAGGCCGGTTCTCTCGTTGAACCAGAACGGCTCCGGTTCGATTTCACACATTACAAAGCTGTATCCCGTGAAGAGCTGCAAAAGATTGAGGAAATAGTCAACAGTGCAGTCCTTGCCAATCTAACTGTGGAGGCGTTTGAAACCTCGATTTCCGAAGCAAGGTCACTTGGAGCGACGGCTCTTTTTGGCGAAAAGTACGGGGAAAGAGTCAGGGTTGTCAAGATGGGCGAGTTCAGCCTGGAACTGTGCGGGGGCACACACCTGCGCTCTACCGCCGAGGCGGGCTTCATTAAAATATTAGGTGAAAGCAGTGTCGGCGCCGGTCTAAGACGTATTGAAGCGGTCACCGGAGAAGGCGCCCTGCGCTATGTTAATTCAAAGGAGGAGCAGCTAGGAGAAATAGCCAGGCTGGTTAAAGCACCCCAGCATGAGGTTGTCAACAAAGTTGAGAGCCTGCTGCACAGCATCAAAGAGCTGGAAAACGAAACAGAGACGCTTCAGGCAAAGCTTGCCAGCTATCAGGTTCAAGATCTTCTGGAACGGGTAAAAGAGATCAGAGGAATAAAGGTTCTGTCCGGCAGGGCAGTGGCGCCGGATATGGACAGTTTGCGGGGAATGGTCGACCTGTTGAGAGACAGGATCGAATCAGGCGTTATCATCCTGGGAAGTGCTGCCGACGGTAAAGTTAACCTGGTAGCTGCTGTCACTAAAGATTTACTGAGCAGCGGGGTACATGCAGGTAAGCTGGTGAAAGAGGTAGCTGCGTTGGTAGGTGGAAGTGGAGGCGGAAGGCCGGAAATGGCTCAGGCCGGCGGTAAAGATGCAGCACGCCTTAATGAAGCGCTGGAGAAGGCCTACCATATTATGGACGGCCAGATAAAATAAAGATGGACCCAAACAACCCGGTTGGCTTGTTACCACCCGGGTTATAGTTTAATGTCATAGGTCATGGCAATTTCTTCACAGTTGGGGAATTTTGGGCAGTTAACGCATTCTTTCCATACCTTTTGCGGCAGTGATTCTTTTGTTACTACTTTGAAACCGCATTTTTCAAAAAACTCCTGCTGATAGGTCAGCGCAAAGACGCAGGGTAAAACCAGTTCGCGGGCCTCTTCAATAAACATCTGAACAAGGTTCCTGCCGATTCCTTTTTTGATGTATTCCGGAGCTACAGTAAGGGCTCTTATTTCTGCAAGGTCTTCCCAGATTATGTGGAGCGAACCAGCAGCGGCTAGCTTTCCGTGCTCCTCTGCGATAGTAAATTCGCGCAGGCTTTCATACAGCATTGAACGTGGACGCGCCAACATCAACCCCTTATCTGCATAATAGGTAATTAAAGCGTGAATTGGTTCAACATCTGTTATTTTTGCCTTGCGAAATTTCATTTAATCAATAACACCTTTCACTGGAATTAATAACTATTATATATTAATGACAGTTATCACTCAATTACCTTTTTGGGAAGGTTTTTTTTAGCAGCGGAGGAAATAAAAAAGGACAGGCGAATATAAAAAGCATAAACCGTTTACGCTCAGTTAGGGAGGGGGTATTTTAGATGTCCTTCGATGTAACAGAAAAAACGATGATGTTTAAAGTTCAGGCTGAGGATGACAACCAGGCCCGCACAATTTTACACCAGGTTTACGCTGCTCTGGCTGAAAAAGGGTATAACCCTATCAACCAGCTTGTGGGTTACCTGTTGTCGGGTGACCCGGCTTATATCACCAGCTATGGCAACGCTCGCAGCCTGATCCGTCGTCTGGAGCGTGACGAGTTACTGGAAGAACTGGTTAAAAGTTATCTTAAGCAGGAATAAAACAAGACATTTCCGGGGGAGTTGTTAAATCATTGCAGTACAGGGTTCTGGGAAGAACCGGGATTGTCGTTTCCCGTCTTTGTTTTGGGGCGTTAACCATTGGCCCTCTTCAGACAGACCTTTCCGTAACAGAAGGGGCCAGGATAATACGCAGAGCCCTGGCGGCAGGAGTCAATTTCATCGATACAGCGGATCTATATGGTACTTATCCCCACATTCGCCAGGCATTACAAGGCTATAGCGGGGATGTTGTCATCGGAACAAAGTGCTACGCATACACCTATGACGATATGAGGAAGTGTGTTGAAAGAGCGTTAAAACTTACAGGCAGAGATTATATAGATATTTTTATGCTGCATGAGCAGGAATCTATATTAACAATCAGGGGCCACTGGGAGGCTATGGAGTATTTATTGGAGGCAAAGGACAGGGGCATCATTCGTGCTGTTGGTATTTCCACCCACCATGTTCAGGGAGTAATGGACGCGGCAGCGGTTCCCGAAATTGAAGTAATTCACTCTTTATTTAACATTACGGGCATCGGGATCAGGGGCGGCACGAGAGATGATATGCTCCGTGCTATCGGTGTCGCGGCAAAAGCCGGAAAAGGGATTTATGGAATGAAAGCGCTGGGTGGAGGTAATTTACTAAAGAAGCCTGAAGAATCTTTTGATTTTGTAATGGCAATCCCTGAACTGTCTTCGGTTGCGGTGGGGATGAGCACCATTGCTGAAGTTGATTTTAATACCCGGTATTTTAGCGGTCAACCTGTTTCCGCCGGAATCAGGGCACTTGTCAGGAACAAGCCCAGGCGACTGCATATAGAAGACTGGTGTCTTGGCTGCGGGCAGTGCGCAGAAAGATGCCGCGCAGGAGCCTTGACCCTGTCTGGCGGCAAAGCCGTGGTTGACAGTTCACTCTGCAGCTTATGCGGCTATTGCGGCTCTGTTTGTCCTGATTTTTGTATAAAGGTGATTTAATGTATAAAGATAATAATTTAATGCGTATACTGGCGGTAGATTTTGGGGATAAAAGAATAGGCGTGGCAGTTAGCGACCAGCTTGGAATGACAGCCCAGGGTCTGGAAGTGATCAACAGGAAAGGTTCCATAAATGACGATATTGAAAAAATAAAAGAAATAGCTCTTGCATATGGTGTGGAGAAGCTTATAGTTGGGCTACCTCGCAACATGGACGGGAGCTACGGTCCCAGCGCGGAAAAGTCCAGGGTATTCGCAGGTAGATTGGCTAAAGCCATGAATATGAAAGTCGTCTTGTGGGACGAGAGACTGACGACGGCAGCGGCGGAAAAAGTCCTGATCAAAGCTGATGTGAGAAGGTCAAAACGGCGCCGGGTGATAGATAAAATGGCTGCTGCTCTAATCCTGCAAAGCTACCTCGATTTGCATTCCATTAAGATTAACCAGGACGGCATACTCTTGGAATAAAAGTTAAGAGGAATAAAACGCGTGACAAAACGGTATCCTTGACAGTAGGCTTTTTTTAGATACAATGTCAAATAAACTTGGAAGAGGTGGAAATATTGACTGAACAAGAAGAGGTTATCACTCTGGTAGATGAAGAAGGGGCAGAGCACGATTTTACTGTCATCGATATTATAGAGGTAGACGGTTCCGAATATGCCATTCTGCTGCCGGTAGAGGAAGATAATGAAGAAGAAAGCAACGAAGCTATTATTTTAAAATTTGCCCGGGACGAAGAGGGCAGCGAATTGCTGGTCGACATTGAGGACGATGAGGAATGGGAAAAGGTGTCTGACGCTTGGGAGGAAATGCTGGCGGAGGAGGAAGTGGAGTAAACCTTGTTCAATCAAAGCTGGTTTTGCTGGGTTGACCACAATCCGGCTTTTTTTGCGATTTAGAAGGTGCTGATCATGTCCCAGAAAACTGTCCACCGCGCAAAATTAATTATAAAAATTTTCATTATTATAGTCCCGCTGGTCTTTTTTAGCTTTGGTTTCTTTGCCCCGGGCTCAGAGAGAATATTGACGGGAATAATGGTTATGGGAACCGATCTGAGCGGTCTTGACAGGTCAGAGGGTATGCTTAAGCTGGCAGAGTTGGAAAGAGACCTGCAGTCCACCCGCCTGGTGCTCCTTTATCAAGACAGGGCCTGGCCTCTGCTTCTCAGCGAGGCAGGATTCGATTTAAACGAGGAGGCTATCCTGGAGGAGGCTATCAGCACGGGAAGACAGGGTTCCCTGATCAGGCGGTGGCAGGATAGGAAGCAGATTAAAAACAGTGGCTGTTCCATTTACCCACATTATCAAATAGATCATGACAAACTTTCCCGGCGGGTCAGCGATTTAACAAGTGAGATAACTGTTGAGCCCGTAAACGCGAGTTTTGAAATTATTTATGGCGATAAGGTTGCCGTTGTTCCCAGCAAAGACGGCGTCGGAGTAGACATTGAAAAACTAAAGAATGATATAGAGGTTGTTCTAATCGAGGGTCATAAGCCGGAACTAACTCTGTCCCTTATAACAATCGCGCCTCTTCGCACCACCGCGGTAGTTGAACGTATGGGTGTTACAGGCTTGCTGGCCAGTTATACCACCGTTTTTGACCCGGCGAAGGTCAGTCGGAGTTATAATATTAATGTAGCGGCCCGGGCATTTGATGAACTGCTGGTCAGACCCGGGCACATGGTATCTTTTAATGAGGTGGTTGGTCCCCGCAGTTTTGAGGCTGGCTACAAAACCGCGCCGGTAATCATTAACGATGAGTTCGTAGACGGCATCGGAGGCGGGGTATGCCAGGTATCGACCACGCTTTATAACTGCATACTACTGGCTGACCTCCAAGTGGTGGAGCGGTATAACCATTCCCTGCCTGTTGGTTATGTGCCCATCGGGCTTGACGCGACAGTAGTATATAATAATCTTGACTTAAAATTTTGCAACAATACAGACAGCTATTTATATTTAAAAACGACCGTTAAAAACGGCCAGGTTTCCTTCAATATTTACGGCGACGCTGCCAATAAGAGGGATGTGTTAGTAAACATCCGGGTTGTTGAGGAGATTGAGCCCACGGTTGTATACGAGACCGACCCCAACCTTCCAAAGGGTGAAGAGATAATCAAGCAGCAGGGCGCCAGCGGGTATAAATCCGCAGCGGAACGTGTGGTCTCGTTAAACGGTGTCGTGATGCATAAAGAAGAGCTTCCTTCCAGCTATTATAGTCCGGTAAACAAAATTATAGCAGTTGGGACGATGACGCAAAATTTGCCGCAAATCGCGCCCTCCACATTGCCATCTGAGGCATGGCCCTCTAATTAAAATTGCAGTAAACGGATGGAGGAACAAGAGACATTGCCTCCTATTTTTATTGTACCCGCCCCTGAGAGTTGTTTTCTTATGCAGGCGTTTCGAATGGTGTTATAATATGTAAGGCTATCATCGATGAGGTGTTTAAGTGTCACGTATAACAGTAAAGGCAAAAAAGCGCGGGACAACTCGGAACCGGCAATACTTTTTGGGTTTACTGAGTATTGGTTTTCTTATTATGCTTGTTATTACAATCCTGCTTTCACCGGTAGCGCCGGAAAGCGTTTCGAGGGACGTGCCGGTTGTTATTCCATCCCAGGCTACCGCCGGGGAGGCGGCACAGATACTGAAGAAGAATGAACTGGTAAGGAATCCTCTTGCTTTTCGCCTTTATGCCAGGTGGAAAGGCATGGACGGGAAGATTAAGGCCGGAGAATATTTAATCAATAACAATCTCTCCACGCCGGAAATACTGCAGGCACTGGTAGACGGCCGGTTAGCGACACAGGATATTACCGTTCCAGAGGGGTTAACTACCGCACAGGTGGCAGACCTGCTCGTTGCTAAAGGCATAGTAAACAGAGAAAACTTCTATTCTGCAGTTGCCAACCATGACTTTGCATATGAGTTTATCGAAGGGCTTCCAGAGGGAGAAAGGCGTTTGGAGGGGTACCTTTTCCCGGACACTTACCAGATTGTCAAAGGCAGCAGTGAAATTTCTATAATTAACATGATGCTGAAGCGTTTTGAGATGGAAATCAACGAGTTGGACTACACGAAACTGTCTGTTGAGGCGGGAATTACTCTCCACGAGGCTGTGACCATTGCGTCCATGGTGGAGAGAGAGGCCAGGATCGATGAAGAAAGGCCTGTAATCGCGGGTGTTATATATAACCGCATGAACAGGGGCATGCTGCTGCAGATTGACGCGACTATTCAATATGCTCTGGGTACGAATAAGGCCCAAATTTATTACAAGGACCTTGAAATAGACTCAACGTACAATACATACCTCAACCAGGGACTGCCACCCGGCCCTATTGCCATGCCAGGCAGGTCGTCACTGATAGCCGCAGTTAGTCCTGCGCGAACAGAATACCTGTATTATGTTGCTAAAGAGGACGGCACTCATGCCTTTGCCACTAACTTTGATGAACATGAGAACAATAAAGAGAGGTACCAGCAGTGAAACCTGAATTGTTAGCCCCTGCGGGGGATTTGGAGAAGTTGAAAGTTGCCGTGCTTTACGGTGCAGATGCCGTCTATCTTGGTGGGCGGCATTTTGGCCTCCGGGAGGGGGCGGGCAATTTTGACAACGATCAGTTAGCTGAAGGTATACGTTTTGCTCATGACAGAGGCGCCAAGGTTTACGTTACCGTTAATATTTTTGCCCACAACAGGGACCTGGTTCCACTGCAGGACTACCTGAACTTCATCAGCGCGGCAGGAGTGGACGGTGTTATTATTTCCGACCCGGGAGTAATAAGCCTGGCCAAAAGCCTGCAGCCGGACCTGCCTATACACCTGAGTACTCAGGCCAACACAACCAACTGGGCCGCGGCCGGTTTCTGGGAGAAATACGGAGTATCAAGAATAGTTTTAGCCCGGGAACTTTCTCTGTCTGAAATAAAAGAAATTCGTGAAAGGGTAAGGGTAGAGCTGGAGATATTCATTCACGGCGCCATGTGCATATCCTATTCCGGACGCTGCCTCCTCAGTAATTACCTGACGGGACGTGACGCCAACCGGGGGGACTGCGCCCAGTCCTGCCGCTGGAAATACGCACTGATGGAAGAAAAAAGACAGGGCGAGTACTTTCCTATTCAGGAAGACAGCAGGGGTACCTACATACTCAGTTCCGGTGATCTGTGTTTAATCGGTCATATACCGGAACTGGCAGAAGCGGGGCTAAACAGTCTTAAAATTGAGGGGCGGATGAAAAGCGTTAGCTATGTGGCGGGAGTCGTTAAAGCTTACCGGCAGGCGTTGGACGCCTATATGACTGACCCGGAGAATTACCGTCCAGAACCGTCCTGGCTGGATGAAATAGCTAAAGTTAGCCACCGCCGTTACACCACCGGGTTTTTTACAAGCAGGGACGATGTTTTAAACCAGTATGGGGAAGCGGAAATTTACAATAGAAGCCACGTTTTTGTCGGGCTGGTTAGAAATTATGACCATAAGACGGGCATGGCCCTTGTGGAGCAGCGGAACCGTTTTGACGTGGGTGATAAGATAGAAGTCCTGGTTCCCAGGGAGGAAAACTTCGAGCAGACGGTTGTAAAAATTTACGATGAGGAAGGTCGCTCTGTTGAATCGGCGCCGCACCCCCAACAAATGATACGAATACCTTTTTGCAGACCGGTACCTGCTTACTCAATCTTAAGAAAGTTACTATATTAAGCAAGAGATCAGGCGTAAAAATATTTCACTTATGTTTAGTTGAATTGATAAAATTTATTTGAGGCTCTGGCCACATCATGCATCTTAGAAAACTAAATGAGACAGGAGAAATGAGACAGGAGAACCTTCCCCCTGTCTTGACTGTATTTAAGACTCCGGCAGCCGAAGTATACCAAGCGGCGAAGGCAGTAACAATTCCCACATGTCCGCCCCAAGTGTGTGCAGCATGACTTCCCGCCGCTCCTATGTCCAGTAAAATGAAGGCTAATTCACTTATCCACAATTTTCGAAAAGCATAATTTTCACAGAAAAAATCCTGGTCGATTTAAACCGACCAGGATTTTTTTAATTAACCTTTTTGAATTAAGAACCTTTTGCCCACGGCTTCCCAACCGGCAAAACGTCACGGCCATAGACGTCGCCATATATAATGTGCGCCATGACGTACCAGGCGCAAAGTGCGCATAGGACCAGGTCAGCGCCGGCAACACGAGTCCACATGGTGGCTGCTGCTGTAAAGTGAGCAAGGTCGAGGAAGATGAAGCCCAGCAGAAGCAAGGTGAAGGTAACAGCCAGCATCCCGTTGGTCCTCCAGGAACCAATCCACATAATAAAAGTGTAAATCGTCCATGTCAGCAGGAACCAGCCTACTTCTATCCCGCCGGATGGAAATACTTCAAAGTGATTGCCTAAAAAGATAAATGCTAAACAAATCCAGAAAGCGCCATAGGAACAAAAAGCGGAGTACCCAAAGTTATTGCCTGTTTTTTGTTCCTGGAAACCTGCAATTAATTGCATGGCGCCGCCGAAGAACAAACCCATCCATATAATGGGGCTTACGGAGCACCATCCGAGGTTGTGGAAATTAAGCAGCAAAGTAGTCCCCCCGAACCCCGCCAGTCCTACTACTGCGGGGTTTCCAAGTTTTCCGTTTGCCATATTAAAAATCCCTCCCATTTAAAAGTTTCTACCGAATTATTAACGTAATGATCTCAAAACCCAAGCACCTTTTTACTACAAGCAAACTACATGGTTTTTATCCGGCACAGTTCACCTCCTTTATATTAAAAAAAAATGGTTACTGGGATGCTTAAAAACAGCACCACGCCTTCTAGTGTTACATCTACAAACCCGAGTGCAACACCTGGCTTGGTCTGTTTAATTACCCCCTATAACCACATACAATCGAGGCGGTTTTTTAATAACGGCCCGGCAAATAGGCCTTGCCAACCTCTATCGTTACTAAATAAAAATGTAGCTTTAATATAAAGCTATCATTTAATAAAAGATTGTGTCTATGGCTTTTGTCTAAAACTATCAAATACTCGTCTATCATTTACATAATTTTGATTGATTGAAAAAAAGGTGAAGGGTTCATCCACAAACCCTTCACCTGCGTCTCGAAGCTCTTGGTTTTATTATCTCTTCAAGCTCCTTAAACTTTTCAAAAGTCATTAAAGGCCTTCGTTTTGTATTCGCCATAACCAATTCATAACTATTTGTACCCGATGGAATAAGCTCCTTAACCATCTTTAAATTAACTATAAAACCTTTATGGCTTCGAAAGAACGGATATCCTCCCAGTTGCTCTTCCAAAACAGAGAGATTTTCATTTGTTCTGACCTGACCATCAATAAAATATATAACTGTTTTCCGACTTTCCCTTGTAACGTAGATAATATTATCTAAATTTAAATAAATAAGTTTTTCGTTTTCTCTAAATAACAGTTTCTTATTCAAATTATCTTTGAGATTTGTGATGCTTGGCATTGGCTTGGCCGCAGCTTTTCCGGACATAACTTGTTTTATTCTTTCCATCGTCTGCCGGAGACGGTTCATTTTAAAAGGCTTGACGAGGTAATCAAAAGCATAGACGTCAAAAGCTTCCCCTCTGAATTCATTAAAAGCTGTTGCGAAAACTATAAAAGTCCAGGGGTTGATATCGAATATTTCCTGGGCAAGTGCAACACCGTTTTTCCCCGGAAGGTCTATATCTATAAAAATCACTTGAGGGGATAGTTCCTCGATCAACTTTATTGCTTCTATACCGTCCCCGGCTTCTCCGATAACTTCTACACCTTCAACCTGCTCAACTACTTTTTTGAGCACGTGACGCATGTCAGGGTCATCTTCGGCGATAAAAACAGTTATTTTCAAATATCCCTGTCCTTTATTTATATTTAGATTCATTTAACCCACCTCATTTTTTAGAGGTATTATTACATAGGTATAACATCATCATAGACTGACGACAGAGGTATTGTTACGGTAAAGGTTGTTTCTAGATCATTGCTTCTTATATCTATAGTGCCTCCGAATTTATCTACAATATCTTTGACTATTGTCAGGCCCAGGCCGGAATGGCCTTCTTTTATAGTGAAATCTGGTTTGAAGATGTTTTCTCTAATTTCCGGGGCTATAGGGTTGCCTGTATTGGCGCATCTAATCACGTATGACCCATTTTCGAAGGTTATTTTTACTTCAGCCTGCCTGCGTTCGCCGGTATTTCCCTCTACGGCTTCCAGTGCGTTGTCAATCAGGTTTCCGAGCAGGGAACTGCATTCAAGGGGAGTTAAAGGTATTTCTTTAAGGCTGCATTCAACGATTATTTCCAGGTTTATGTTTTTAGCTTCAGCCAGGCCTATTTTAGTGTAAAGAAGAGCGCTGATACTGAAATTATCAGTTCTTATCAATCCTCCGGTTTTGGATATATTGCTGAACATCCTGTTTATATAATCCCGGGCTCTATCATAAAAGCCTCCTTCTAGCAGCCCGTAAACGGTTTGAAGCTGGTGGTAGAAATCATGTCTCTGCTTTCTGGATGAATCAATCAGCTGTTTTATCTGATTTAAGTTTTGAACAGCTCTCTTTGCTTCGTATTCCGTTTCTATATACTTCCCGACTTTTCTAATCATAACAGCGGACAGTGCAATTAAAATAGCAGTGAATATCCCGACCATAAATATAATGATATCAAGATATCCTTCAGGAAAAACCTGTCCGGGAGCGTTATAATCGCTTCTTAAGGCAACAAGCAGAAGCAGGGGCATGAAGATAAATACAAATATCAGGGGCATAAGGATAACTATAAAAATAAAGATATTATTTTGTTTATCGTCTTTTCCCAAAGTCTTATGAAACTCCTTTCTCAGAGTAAGTTCTCCCGGGCGGCCGTACCCTTGACAATAAACGATTGGGGAGATCTGGAGAATTTAACAGGAGATTATGAGTATTTACATTATCGGAGCCCGTGAAAAGAATCAAATTTTATTAAAACTATCCTGTACGGCTATAGAGTAACCATGAAAATATTTAACGTAAAAAAAGTATTTCAAGGATGGAGTAAAGCCCGAGAGGTAACGGCGAAAGGTGGAATATATGCAAAAATGGTTCTACAAAATACTCCATATTACCTTCTTTATTTTATTCAGTTATTTTGTTGTCTGTATAAGATAGAAGAATCGTCCTTTATATACCCCCAAAATAACCATTATATTTTGCCATTAGCAGTAGGTTGTTCACTTCATGCTTATCCGTTAACTATGTATAAAATTTAAATTGCCGGGCCAAGCTAAATAATGCCTTAATATGGAAAGGGCGGTATGCTATGGATATATTAAGACAGAAAAGGTTGGTCCAACTTTTTTTATTTTTCTGGGTATTTATTTTGGGCCTGATTGCACAGCTCTGGTTGATTCAAATAAAAGACGGATACCTTTACACCTGCTTGGCCCTGGAGCAGGGCAGCCGTTGGGTTGCTTTGGAGGATGCCACAAGGGGCAAAATACTTGACCGCAATTTAATCCCGCTTACAGGGGAAAAGTGGGAAGACAGAATCATTGTATTTCCTATGGCAGTCGATGACAAGCTTGAAGTTTCCCTGGACTTGGCAGAGATACTGGGTGCTGAATATACCACCATTGAACGATACATGGAGGGGGGCGCCTGTTATCTTCCATATAACATTACACCTGAACAATCCAAAGCTATTCGGAGAATGGGTTGGAAAGGCGTGATGGTATTGCCTGTGCAATTTCGTTTCGGTGAGCGGACGCTTGCGTCCCATACGGTAGGTCATCTAGGTAAGATTTCTTCCCGCGAGGAATATCTCGACCTGATAGGACAGGGCAAAAAGGTCTATCATTACAGTGATCTGGTAGGTAAAACAGGGTTGGAAAAATATTACGAGCAGGATCTGAAAGGTTCCAGGCCGCAGCGGGCAGTCAGGGTCTTTACAGACGCGAGAGGCGAGTTACTGGGGGGGCCTGGATTTGAAGTGGAGGATCAGGTGGAAGACAAAGAGCGTCGGGACCTGGTTCTCACCATTGATTCACGTATTCAGCAAATTGTTGAGGATGTTATGGAACGGAGGGTTGCTAAAGGTGCTGTGGTGGTTATGGAAGCCGGCTCGGGAGACATTCTAGCCCTTGCGAGCCGTCCAGGTTTTAATCCGGCTCACCTTGAACAAAACCTTGGCGCAGTTGTGGAAGAGAGTTTTTTTGACCGTTGTACCGCGCTTTACCAGCCCGGCTCTATTTTCAAAATTGTGGTTGCCGCGGCAGCTCTTGAAGAAGGCGCAGTGGATTTTGACAGCCGGTTTACCTGCTATGGTGAAAAGGAAAATTTAATTCGCTGCTGGAAGGATGGAGGCCACGGTGACATTGATTTTTTACACGCTTTCACCGATTCCTGCAATCCTGCCTTTGCCAGATTAGGATTAAACTTAGGTGCGTCAAAACTCATTGAATACGCCGGGAGGCTGGGATTGAACAACCAGTCAATCACCGGCTACCAGTTACCGTTTGACCGGCGCCAGGATCTTGACCTTATCGGGGCGCCCTACAACCTGGTGAACAGCAGTATTGGCCAGGGGCCGGTGCTGGTTACGCCCGTTCAAATCGCGTCCATGATAAACGCAATTATCTCAGACGGACGTTACCGGGAACCTCGCCTTGTCAAGCAAATTAACAAAAATGGTGGGAGTGTGGCAAGGGAATTTCCAGCGGACACCGGCAGGGAGGCTATATCACCTGACACTGCCGGAAAACTGCGCCGCCTCATGGAATTGGCGGTGGACGAGGGCACCGGAAGAGAGGCCATGGTTACTGTTTTCGGGGGCAGCGCCGGCAAGACAGGGTCAGCACAGGTAGGTAACGAGAAAGGCCAAGTAAACGCGTGGTTTGCAGGCTATGCCCCCCGGGACAACCCTTGCTTCGTCATAACGGTTTTGGTAGAGGACGGGCGCAGCGGGAGCGAATCAGCGGCCCCTGTCTTCCGGGATATTACGGAGCAAATATTGCGTATTGAATAATTATCGCTATAAATTAAAAAAGTTCAGCATCTTTTAGTAATTAACACAGAGGCCCGCCGGCAAGCGGGCCTGCTGCTATATGAGCAGTTTCTCCAGTTCGTTGCGGTCGAACCCGACCACGACATGGTTTCCAACCGTGATCGTAGGTACGGCCATGCGCCCGGTTTTTTTAAGCATTTCATCCCTGGCCCGATCATCGTCGGCCACGTTTAACTCCTGGTATTTAACCCCTTTTTGTGAAAGAAACTCCTTCACATGGCTGCAGTGCGGTCAGGTGGGGGTGGTGTAGACAGTTACATCATTGTGCATGTTTGTTCCTCCAATGATTTTTCCTTATTATCGGCATACCGGGTATGAAAATATACTAATTTCCCCTGAAACTCTAACTGGTCTGCCTGATACACTGTTACCTGTTTTTAGTTGACCAATCAAAACCAATGGCCGGATCATCCCATGCAAGTCGCTTTTCATCCGGGTTGTCCCTGTTGTAAGACTTGGTAGTAAAATAGATAATTACCGCCGGCTCATTACCAAGCACCCGGTAACCATGGGCCACCATATTGGGGATTACAAGCAAAATCGGGTTGTCTTCGCCCATATAGAATATATTGGTTTCTCCTCTGGTTGGTGAATCCTTACGAAGATCGTGCAGAACCACCTGGGCGTATCCTACCGGAAAAAACCACAAGTCATCCTGGTGTTCATGGTAGTGAAAAGCTTTAACAACACCGGGGTAGGTCTTGGACATAGACGCCTGTCCAAAATGGGATAAAAGTTTATCATCGTCACGTAAAATTTCCGTAAAAAATCCGCGGTCGTCACAGTGCCTGATAAGTCTCTTTACCTGAACCCCTTCGATCATTCAAAATACACTCCTTTTACTCATTTACCTTTTCATTTGACAAATACTCTTGTAATGCTTCCTCCCAGGGCCGTAAATCAGACAATCCTTCAAGCCTGATACAAAAGTGATCCAGTACAGAATATGCCGGACGAGGGGCTGAGCGTTTTAGCCGGGAGGTGGAAATGGGGCTAATCTTAACCTTATCAAGACCGGCCGCCTCGAAAATTGCCCGGGCAAACTGAAACCAGGAGCAATAGCCGGTGTTACTGGCGTGGTAAATGCCGTACAAGTCGGTAGGGAGCAAATCTATAATAAATTTGGCCAGGTCCTCTGCGTATGTCGGGGAACCCATCTGGTCATCGACCACGGCCAACTCTGTTTTTTCCCGGGCCATCCTCAGCATAGTTTTTACAAAGTTTGTACCGTATTTTCCATATAACCAGGAAGTTCGCACAATAAAATATTTATTCAATAAACCTGATACATACAATTCGCCGGCCAGTTTGGACTTCCCGTAAACATTAATTGGATTGGTCGGATCGAATTCCGTATATGGTCGCTGAGATTTGCCGTCAAAGACGTAGTCGGTACTGATATAAACCATTTTAGCCCCGGTCTTGGCGACCGCTGCCGCTATGTTCCGGCTCCCCATGGCGTTTACCCGGTACGCATTTTCCGGGTCAAGCTCGCAACCGTCCACATTTGTATTTGCCGCGGTATGTATCACCACGTCCGGGGCACTACCTACGATCAGTTGGTGTACCGGAGCCGGCTGAGTTATATCCAGTTCCGCGTGTCCAAGAGATATAGCTTCATGATTTCCCATACTGTAAAATACACTTTCCAGATAACGCCCTAACTGTCCCCGTGCACCGGTTATCAGTACCTTCACAGCAACCTCCCGCCTTTGGTCAGTATACTCATACCATATACAATATGAAAATGTGAATAATATAGTTACCTCTTGCTAATTTATTAAATCTTTTGTATCAGTAACCATTTCATTTATTATTCCATATCATGCAATAAATGTAATATTGGTGGTATAAGGTGTTCTGACTACGATTGAAAAGAGGCTGGAGCAGTGACGAACGAGGCTAAGCCGGTTTTAATAATTGGGGCCGGGGTAGCGGGAGGAATAGTGGCGGAGGTTTTAAGTAAAAGTCAAAATAGTGATTTCAAGCCAGTTGGTTTTGTAGACGATGACGTGAAAATACAGGGGCAGATTCTGCACGGTTTACCGGTTTTGGGAACCAGGGAGCACATTTTTACTCTGGTCAACCGTCACGATATTAAAGAAATTATCATTGCGATACCTTCTGCGTCAGGGCAAGTTGTCAGCGAAATCGTAGAAATTTGTCATAAGAGTAAGGCGCGACTAAAAATATTGCCTGGTTTTTATGACCTTATCACCGGAAGGATTAAAACCAAAAGTATAAGAGATATTGAGGTCGATGACCTGCTTGGCCGGGATCCTGTATCCCTGGATGTAGAACAAATAGCCGGGTATCTGACAAACCAGGAGGTGCTGGTAACAGGGGCAGGGGGATCCATTGGCTCCGAACTGAGCCGCCAGGTTGCAAAATTCTCCCCTGAAAAATTGATCTTACTCGGGAGGGGAGAAAACAGCATTTATGAAATTGAGCTTGAGTTAAGGGAAAATTTTCCCAACCTGGAACTAAAGTCAGAAATCGGTGATGTCAAAGATCAGGCGCGCATGAAACAAATATTTGGAAAATACAGGCCAAAAGTGGTATTCCACGCTGCAGCCCATAAGCATGTTCCTTTCATGGAACGGTGTCCGGGTGAGGCAATGAAAAACAATATCATGGGGACCAAAAATATAGCCGAATCTGCATATCGTAGCGGTACTAGTATTTTTGTCCTGATCTCAACGGATAAAGCCGTAAATCCTACCAGTTTCATGGGCGCCACAAAGCGCGTGGCAGAAATGGTTATTCAGAGTATGAATATCAGGGGAGGAACACGTTTTGTAGCCGTTCGTTTTGGTAATGTTTTGGGTAGCCGCGGAAGTGTAATCCCTTTATTCAAGAGGCAAATTGCCCGGGGCGGCCCCTTAACCATAACTCACCCGGATATGGTGCGTTATTTTATGACTACGGTCGAGGCGGCGCAGCTGGTTATTCAGACGGGCGCCCAGGCCAGGGGCGGAGAAATTTTTATATTGGATATGGGACAGCCGGTAAAGATTCTTGACCTGGCAAAAAAATTAATAAAGCTTTCAGGGTTTGATCCTGAAACAGAGATACCAATCCGGTTTACCGGGATACGTCCGGGTGAAAAGTTGGTTGAGCGGCTTGAAGGGGACGGTGAGGGAATCATACCAACCAGACACAAACGTATTTTTGCTGTGCCTGAATCCAGTCAGGACTTTAGCCTCTTGGAAGACGTTCTAAATACAATGGAAAGTGAAAATTTTTTATTTCTGGAGCATCAAGTAATTACCCTATTGCAAAAAGTGTTACCAGGTTTTAAAAATAATCTGACTTAGGACGGTGTCTTCTTATATGGCAATATACAATGAGCGAGAAGAACATCTTATAAATGTTTTAAAAGAAAAGATTTCTAACCAGTCGGCAAAGGTTGCGGTAATCGGTCTCGGCTATGTGGGACTGCCGCTGGCGGTTGAACAGGCCAAAATAGGGTTTTCAGTAATGGGGGTAGACAAGGATTTAAATAAAGTAGAACAGATAAAAAAAGGGAAGAGCTATATCGGTGATGTTAATGAAGATGTTCTTCGAGCTCTTGTGAAAAGTGGGAAATTGAGCGCATATGATCATTTTGACCGGCTTAAAGAAGCTGATATCATTATTATTTGTGTTCCGACTCCCTTAAAATCAGCAAGAGAGCCGGACCTTTCTTTTGTTATATCGGCTACCAGGGAAGTAGCCGGTCAGTTAAGAACGGGTCAATTAATTAGCCTGGAAAGCACTACTTTCCCGGGAACAACCCGGGAAGTGATCCTGCCGATCCTGAAGTCTACCAATCTGGTCGTGGGCAGGGATTTCTTTTTGGTGTTTTCCCCGGAAAGGGTAGACCCCGGTAACAAGCATTTCACCACCGGGGATATCTCTAAAGTTGTCGGAGGGGTTACGGAAATGTGCAGGGAAGCGGCCTGCACATTTTATAGCCAGAGTTTTAAAGATGTGGTGCCGGTTTCTTCTCCAGGCGCCGCGGAAATGACTAAAATTTTTGAAAACACCTACCGTTCGGTTAACATTGCCATGGTTAATGAATTCATGATCCTCTGTGACCGGATGGGCCTTGATATATGGGAGGTCGTGGACGCCGCAGGCACCAAGCCCTTTGGCATTCAAACCTTTTACCCCGGACCGGGGGTGGGTGGGCACTGTATACCCGTTGACCCCTTTTACCTTGCCTGGAAGGCAAAAGATTATAATTTTTGCACCCGTTTTATCGACCTTGCCGGAGAAATAAACATGCAGGCGTCAGAATATGTGGTTCAAAAATTAATCACCTTACTTAATAAGCACAAGAAATGTCTGAACGGGTCGAGGATTTTTGTTCTTGGTGTCGCTTACAAAAAAGACATTGACGATATCAGGGAGTCCCCGGCTCTAAAAATTATAGACTCTCTTCATAAAAACCATGCTGAGGTTATATATCACGACCCTTATGTGTCAAGCATTGAACTTTTCAGTGGTAATGAAAGATGCATGCAAAGTGTGAGCCTTACAGAGAAAGAACTGGCCGGCGCAGATTGTGTTTTAATTGCAACTGACCATACCTGCGTTAACTATCAGTGGGTTGCCGACCATGCCCAACTTATTTTGGACTCGCGCAATGCAACAAAAAATGTTCAAAGGGGGGAAGAGAAAATAATAAAAATTTAAAAAATTAATTGTTAGGAGGGTGACTAATAAATTATTAAATCTTTGCTTATGTATTTAATACCGGTTGGGATTATAGCTGGCTGTTTGGCCAACGAACATATGCTAATGATACCTCTTGTTTTAATATTCAGTATCATTATTTTATTTCTAGCCGGAGCACACCGTGTTCCGCCAACAGACAGAAGGTTTTTATATATATTGGCGCTGGGGGCGCTATTAATCAGATTACTCTTTATTGTAGTAACTAATACATTTAATTCATCCTTTGTAGAGTATGTTAGAGCTTCAGATGCGCTTTATTATGAGTATATGGGCAAATTGATCTCAAATACCTGGCATGAAGGCAAATCCATTGTAATAAATAAAAGCAACTTCGGCTATCTGTACTGGAATGGCTTAATTTACTATCTTGCTGGATTTAAGCCGGATCTGGTCCGTGTATTAAATAGCATTACGGCTGTTTGTATAGGGTTTAACCTGTATTTTATAACTCTGAAACTAAGCGGGTCGAAGGCAGCAAAAATTAGCTTTGTTCTCGCTTCTTATTTTCCGTCAGCCATTCTGTGGTCCTCTCTAAATTTAAAAGATAGTATTATTATTTTTTTAATAACATTAATAGTCAAATATAACCTTGAGCTGATGGAAAAGTTTAAGCTGGAAAAAGTATTGTTTATGTCCCTGCCGTTGATGGCTCTAGTTTCACTACGGTTTTATGCCGGAATATTGCTCGCTATCTGTATTGCTGTTTCATATATTTTTACTGCTACTAAATTTCTTTGGTGGCAAAGGATTTCTTATACTTTGGTTATTGTCCTGATAGCTGGATTTGCTTTACAGCAAATGGGGTACGGTTTTATGGGATCGGAATATGTTTTCAGCCAGAGTTTTGAGACCATAGGAGAGCAGCACCAAAAAGGCACCTATGGTAGGGCTGCTTTTGCTGAAGAAGTTGCTTTTGATTCCTATGCCTCTGCTTTAAAATATTTACCCATCGGATTGTTCTACTATCTTTTTGCGCCTTTGCCATGGCAATCCATTGGTCCCATACGTATCATTTCATTGCCTGAGATGGTATTGTTGTACTTCTTATATTTCTACTTTATAACAGGCCTCAGACATCTCTGGCAGGCACAGCGAAGCGCTTGTTTATTCTTGCTGTTTGTCATTGTTGCCTTCAGTTTGATTTACAGCCTCGGCTCTTCCAATATTGGTGGTCTTTTTCGCGTTCGCCTGCAGGTAATAATGATAGCCTTTGTCTTAATCAGTGAAGGTATGCAGAGGAGTTGGGTCTTGGATAGAATATTCGGTCGCATGTCAAAAAGAAGATTTTCTTCCAGACAAGTAATTTCTTGAAGCTTTTGGAACAGGGTATAGGGGGGCGCCCCCCCATACCTGTTTTCGCAGTATTATTAAAGCTCTCTTTATTGCTCAGAGCAAATTATTGTTATTTGTGTCAGATTTGCAAATATTTTTATATATTAAAATAGGCTAAAATAAAAGCTTATGTCAGCGTATATATTATGAGCCGGGAAGTGCTTGCGATTGAAAGCCCTCATATTAAGCGGCGGGAAGGGAACCCGCCTGCGACCTCTAACCTATACCACTGCAAAACAGCTTATACCTGTTGCAAATAAGCCTATATTGGAATTTGTAATAGAGCAGGTACACGACGCAGGTATCGTTGATATCGGAATTGTTATTTCCCCCGAGACCGGACAGCAAATAAAAGAAGTTGCAGGTAACGGTGATCGCTGGGGAGTCCGGATAACATATATTTTACAAAATGAGCCTGCCGGTCTCGCCCATGCGGTAATAGCAGCCAGGCCGTTCCTCGGGGATTCTCCTTTTTTAATGTTTCTGGGCGATAATCTTATTCAGGGCGGAGTTAGTCAAATGGTTAAAGACTTCGACAGTTTGTCAGTTGACGCTATGATCCAGTTAAAAGAGGTTATTAACCCTTGTCAGTTTGGCGTTGCTGTACTGGGTGAGAATAACCGGGTAATAAGGCTTATCGAAAAACCAAAGGATCCGCCAAGTAATCTGGCCCTCGTAGGAATTTACCTTTTCAGTCCCGCAGTACATGGGGCAATAGACAGGATAAAACCATCCTGGCGCGGAGAATTGGAGATAACCGATGCCATTCAGGAGAAGCTCGATTCGGGCTGTCTCGTTGAGGCAAGGATTTTGGAGGGCTGGTGGCTGGATACGGGCAAGAAGGACGACATCCTGGAGGCGAACCGCGTGGTTCTCGATGAATACGCCCGCCCGGAAATGAACGGGGTGGCGGATCAATTCAGCAGTATTGTGGGCAGGGTCGAGATCGGCAGGGGGAGTGAGGTTAAAAACAGTATCGTTCGTGGTCCGGTGGTTATCAGCGAAAACGTGATGATCAGGGATTCCTTTTTGGGTCCTTATACCGCATTGGGGAAAAATAGCGTTCTGGAAAACGTGAGCATAGAACACTCGGTCGTCCTCAACAACTGTTGCTTGAAGGATGTGGAGCGCATTGAGGACAGCCTGATCGGCAATAACAGCAGGGTAAGCAGGAAAAAAAGCCAGCGCAAGGCCGTTCGCTTATTCCTTGGAGATGATTCGGAAGTATTTGTTTGAAATATGGACTTTAAAAAGCACAGCGTTTGATTGTACTGGAGGGAGTTATTTAATGAAGCTTCTGATAACCGGAGGAGCAGGATTTATCGGGTCAAATTTCATTCGCTATATCCACAATAAACATCATGGCTGGCAGATAATAAACCTTGACAAAATAAGCTATGCGGGTAATATGAAAAACCTGGAAGGGCTGGCCGGAGATCACTACCGTTTTGTCAAAGGGGATATAGCCGACACAGGGGTGGTGAATAAGATTTTCTGTGAAGGAATGGACATAGTCGTGAACTTCGCGGCTGAATCTCACGTTGACCGCAGTATTGATAACCCTGCCCCTTTTATCGAAAACAATATCAAAGGAACCCAGGTGCTCCTGGAAGCCGCACGTCGACGAGGGGTAACAAAATTTATTCAGGTCTCCACGGATGAGGTTTATGGTTCTCTTGGGCCGATCGGAATATTTAGAGAGGATTCGCCCCTCGCTCCCAACAGCCCTTATTCAGCCAGTAAAGCAGCGGCAGACCTGCTGTGCCGGTCCTACTTCAAAACCTACCGCTTGCCGGTAATCATTACCCGCTGCTCCAATAATTTTGGCGCGCGCCAGTTTCCCGAGAAACTCATTCCAGTAATTATAAATAATGCTCTAGAGAATAAGCCGGTACCCATTTACGGCGACGGACTAAACGTTCGCGACTGGATTTACGTCGCCGACCACTGCCGCGCCCTGGAGGCCGTTATCCTGGGCGGCAGGGATGGGGAAGTGTATAACATAGGCGGCGGCAAAGAACTTACCAACCTGGAACTGGCTGAGAAGATACTGAAGCAATTAGGAAAGCCGCGGAGTCTGATTCAACACGTAAAAGATCGACCGGGACATGACTGGCGCTACGCTGTGGACAGCAGTAAAATATGCCGTGAACTTGGCTGGCGGCCGGTGCATAACTTCCCCGAGGCTCTTCAGGAAACCATCAGGTGGTATGTCAGCAATCGTGGTTGGTGGAAGAACTAGAGGTGGTTAATAGTTGAAAGTACTTTTTCTCCCAACAGCTTCGTTGAACGATCCGGCCAGCAGATACAGGGTTTACCAGTACCTGGATTACCTGCGAGGACAGGGGATCTTTGCCGATTGTAAGGCAGGTGTATCTGATTTTATCTATGCCAGGTTTGCGCCTTATAAAGGTTTTTTGGCCAAGGTTATTTTTTTTGGTCTGAGGGCGTTATCCCGCATTCTGGCTATATTTTTGATCTGGCGTTACAACGTAATTTTTATTCAGCGGCTGGTACTGCCGCATGTTTATCCGTTTCCTGAAATGTTTATCTGCATTGTTGCCAGGCTGTTTAGAAAAAGGATCATCTTTGATTTTGATGATGCGATTTTTACAACGTACGCTCACCGCAGAAAAACTTTAGCAGAAAAATTTACCGACACTAACAGGGTGGCCAGGATAATAGCCCGGTGCGACGTGGTAATTGCCGGCAACTCCTATCTGGCCGCCTACGCCAGGGCTTATAACAAGAATGTAGTGATTATTCCAACCGCGATTGATATGGCCAAATACCCGGCTAAACAAATTATTCACAAAAACCCGGATGAACCGTATGTAATCGGCTGGATTGGTACGCCCAGTTCTTTGCCTTACCTCGATATTTTGAAACCAGTTTTTCAAGAAATCGCTAGAAAGTTCATAATCCAGGTACACATTATCGGTGGGCAAGATTATGACTGCTCAGGAGTTCAGGTAGAACACCTGCCGTGGTCCTTGCAGACTGAGGTGAGTCAAATTCTCACCTTTGACATCGGGGTAATGCCCCTTGCCGGAAGCGAATATGACCAGGGAAAGTGCGGGTTGAAGCTTCTCCAGTATATGGCTGCCGGAATTCCAGCGGTTGGCTCAGCCGTTGGCGCGAACAATGAAATTATAACTGACGGAGTGGACGGCTATTTGGCCATGTCTTCGGAGGAGTGGGTGGAAAAAATCTGCGGCTTGATTCAGTCAACTCAACTACGCCTGGAGATGGGCAGGCGTGGTCGGGAGACTGTTGAGCATTGCTTTTCCATCGAGGCCAATTTGCCCGAGTTGGTAAACGTTCTCAGGAGGCGCCAATAAATTATTGTCACGGATGCATCGTACTAATCTTAAGATTTTTTAAATTAATCAACAAATCCTTCGCGCCCAAACCGTCATGCGGCCTGTTTGACCTAATAGGCTTAAAATATAAGCCAACGGATAAAGAAAATAATTCTTATACCCAACCTTTTCAGGGAATTCAATAAAATGCTTTGTTAGTTTATTGCTATATCCACGATCCTGGAGGACGTAACCTATACTGGCAACCAGGTTGCTTAGCACGCGCTGGTGAAATACCCGTTCCATCCGCCAGCCGCCCCGCTCCAAAACCTTGCGCAAAGTTTTTGGGGTGTAATGGTAAAGATGCGTGGGTAACTGCAGGGCATACCAAAGATCTTTAAATAAACAGAACTCCAGGGCAGCGGCGTTAGGTGTGGAAATGACAAGCCAACCGCCGGGACGTATCCAACGAGCCAGTTTTTGAAGCGCCAATACGGGATCGTACAAGTGTTCAAGAACCATCCACCCCACTACTAAATCGTACGGCTGTTGCGGCTCGGGTGCAGCTTCCAGGGAGCCTGTATGGACATGGTAACCCAGGGCGAGCGCATTCTTGGCAGCCTGAGGTGAAAACTCGATTCCTTCAACTTCCCATCCTTTTGCAGCCATTCGATGCATAAAGGCTCCAGAGGCACACCCAATTTCAAGCATTCGGCCTGGATTAATCTTGGGTAAACGGTCGGTATTGAACACGAAAACTTTACGGGCGACGCGATACAATAATGGGCGGGGGTTGCGGTGAAGCCGGTCTGCAGTTATTTTCGTGCCATGATATGGACCGTAGTTTTCCGGATAGTAAAAACCGATGGTCTCCGGGGTCGGGTGCGGATCCGTCCGCATAAGACCGCAAATACCACAACGAACTAACGTAAACTCTCCCGGAAGGCCGTGCAACCGGTCGCACCCTCTTAAAATAATTTCATCTTCCCCCGTACATCCAAGGGGGCAGGGCTTTGATTCAAATTCGAATTTATCCGACATTAACCACTCACCCTTAAATAGATCTATTTTCATCCCCATCCTGGATCAGCTTCCGGAGATGCCTTGACAAGGCAATTTGATATAAAATAACGTTTAAAAAATTATATAGAGTAGTACCCGCAGCTATACCTAAAACTCCCCATTTATAGAAACCGGCAACTTTAAAACCAAGGCCCAGAGTAAAACCAATAACGCCAATCCTGGTTGGTATTTTAGTATTACCTTTGGCATAGAAGCTTGTGGAAAGGATTAGCCCCATGGCGCCCCCTATCCAGACACCGGCCAATGCAACCAGGAGCCGCCATAATATTAAAACTTCAGCTTCACCAAAACGGTTATGCCCAAACAGTAGTCCAAGAAACTGCTGGCCGACCAGCAAGAGACACAGAAATCCCGCTCCTGTTATCATTACAATCCAAAACAACCGGTTGCGTACAATCGTTCGGAAGGACTGCCAATCCCCGCAGTGGGCTTTCTGGGCCAATAGTGGCACCATAGGTGAGGCCACGGCTTTGTTAAGGATCTGGTTTCCGGCGGCATAAATCTGCTGAGCCAGGTGTAGTAAGGAAAGTCCGCCTACCAAGGTCATAGATGCTAAAAAGCGGTCGATAAACTGGTCGGATTTGTAATAAATGGTTCCCAACAAAAGAGGACGAAGCCGTTTCCACGCCTCCTTAACAGACTTGCTGCGCCAGTCAGGCCTCCGGTAAGAACCTATGCCGGGCAACAACAATATTGTTTGAATAACGACCTTCAACACCATGGCCCAGGCGGCTGACGATACACCAAAACGTGGCAATCCCCAGAGAAGGAATGCTAAACCGGCGATTGTCGCAAGTATGGAGATCAGCTCTACCCGAATAAACCTTTGCCGGGCGTGATTGACGGATAAAAGCACGCCGTTAAGCGCCATGAATACCATGCTTATCAATTGAATCCGGGTTAACGATATAGTTAATAATTTCGTGCTAATATTAAAACCTGGAACTGTCCACGGTACCCAGGCGCCGGCGGTGACAAAAAGCACTGTAGCGATCCCGCCGAACAAAAGGCCTATCCCCTGTAAAAAGCTCCAGGCATCCTGATTCAATTTTGTCTCATCACTGGTAGCCAGCATCGGCACCAAGACATGCGTTAATGAACTACTGACCACAGCCAATACCAATTGGGGGACCACCATGCCTGCAAATAGGGCGTCCGTTTCGGCACCAGGGCCGAGTATTGTAACAACATACCACTGGTAAATAAAGACCAGCAAAATATTTAAGCCGGCAAGGCTGCCTAATGTTAACGCAATTCGCATTACTGTCTATCACTGTCCAGTGCCATCCACCCTTTTGTTTAAGACGGCAAGTTTGTAAATGCCCTGTCTGTTTTGATTAATCTAACGTACATAGGCCATAATGTCCTCGTATAATTCCTCATAACGGGCAACGATTAAAGGCAGGTTAAAAAGCTCCTCAATGCGGCGCCTGGCTGCCGACCCTAACAGGCTTCTTCTTTCCGGGCCTATCTTGATTAGTTCGCTCCAACCCTCCGCCAAAGCATGAGGGTTTTTGGGGGGTACGACTATACCCGTTTTGCCCACAATCAGGGCCGAATCTCCCGCGTCAGTTACAACGCAAGGTACGCCGCAGGCCATGGCCTCGCCAATAACATTGGGAAACCCCTCGCTATATGAACAAGAAGTAGCAATGTCCAGGGCGGCAGTAAGACGCGGGATATCCTCCCGCCGCCCCAAAAGATGACACCGGGTCGATATGTCTGCTGCTGTAATCCATTGGACCAAATCAGGATTTTCCCGGGTGACCCCTTCTCCACAGAGCATGAAGTGGACATCAGGTATGGAAGCGTAAAGACAGGCTGCGGCACAGATAAAATTTCGATGGTCCTTTTGCGGGTTGAAGCGCCCTACCAGACCAATTAGCGGTGTTTCTTCAGGGATGCCCAACTCCCTGCGCACTGATAATCTTGCTTCTGGATCCGGCCTGAAGGTTGCGAGGTCGAAGCCGTTGGGGATGACTATCATCATTTCCCCCGCATAGCCTAAATCTGTGTGTATCCGCCTGGAAGCCTCCGAACAACATACTATTCTGGCCGGCAACCAGCGGGACAACAGGCCACAGGTTCTGGCGATCCAGATGGTTGTTCGCTTGCTGCTCTGAGGATCAAGTTTACTGTGGCGGATCCCCCAGATGACCGGGATACCGCCGGCCAACTTAGACGCAAGTCCGCCTATGAGGTCTGCGTGGTACATCCAAGTCTGGATGTAATGTGGGGGGTCCTGCCGGATCCAGCGGACAAGACGTAGCAAACTCAGCGGGTTCGGCACACTCCGGCGCATTCCCAAAGCTCGCACCGGCACCCCAAGTTCCTGGATCTTTCTGCCAACTGGCCCGATATCCATCAGCGATATTACTTTTATATCAATAGCCTCCCGCTCCATATGCGAGAGAAGCTTATAAAGCATCATTTCGGCGCCGCCGGTGTTAAGGCCGGTTATGAGGTGCAACATCTTAATTTTAAAGGACTCTTTTTCGTTCATCTTATCAACATCCATACAGAATTATAAACATTAAAGCTAAAAAACGGTAATGTTAGAGTGAGGGGAAAGTTGCGACTTTTTTCCCTCACTCTTGATTATTGCGCAGGTTATACAATACTTTTATACGCCTTTCTCAATAGGCCTTTCTCTGTATCTCCATTCTTTAAAACCGCCATCGTAGTTTTTCACGTTGGGGTACCCCATTAATTCATGGAGAACAAACCAGACTAAAGAGGATTGTGAGCCGGTATCCGAATAAACGAATACGTTTTTGTCCGAAGTGACTTCCTTCCCGGTAAAAATGGCTGTTAACTCCTGCAACGGCTTAAAAGTCTCGTCGTTATTCAGGATATCATTAATACTGATATTAACGCTGGAGGGGATGTGTCCGCTTGAAAATTCATCGCTTGTACGGGCGTCGACAATAATGGCGTTGGGGTCATTACCAAGCAAGATGTTTCCCAGTTCTTTCAGGTTTGTAGTGTAACTTTCGTCAGCCTTGGCCGCGTTGAATTCAAACTTGGATGGCGGGAGTTTTCTTTTAGTTCTTTCGGTCGTTGTTTGGTAACCAGACTCTAACCATTTTTCAAAGCCGCCGTCAAGAATCTGGATTTCATTGTCACATCCATACATCTTAAACATCCAATAGATCCGTCCTTGCAGGCCGTTATCGTTACCATAAATAACGATTTTGCAATGATTGTCGATGCCCAACTCCCTCAGGTACCGTTGTATATGCTTTGGGGGCGCTATACTGTACCAACGGGCGGGGTCCTGGTAGTGGGTACGCAGTAAAGCAAGCGCTCCGGGTATGTGGCCGGCCTCGTAAAACTCCCTATAGGCCTTGGCATTAGCGCTGCGCGCGTCAATGATTGTCAGGTTGGGATCATTAAGAATATTGTTGAGTTCGCTGACACTGATTAAAGCATTCGGATTACTGTAGTTCGCTGGTTTTTCCGCGGCCAGTTGAGCCGGATCTTCCTGTGTTGGCTGCACGACGACTGAGGACCTTTTACAGCCCGCCAGGATACTTAGGGCACCGGCGAAAACAAAGAAGGTAACCAGGCAGTATATTATAAGTTTATTTTTTCTATTCATTTACTTCTATTAACCTCTCTTGCAATATTCTTTAATTAAGTAATGTCCGCTCCGCCACGGGGACGCTTCCATCGTCTCCCCTTCGGTCCTTCGCTACGCTTCGGGGACGCTCGAACCGTCCCCATGGCTTCGCAACCTCTCTTGCAAAATCCTGATAAATTCTTTTAAAATTTATCATTTTTTTAATATTAGCCTTTTTCCACTTGTCGCTGGTATTGAAGCCATTCATTAAAAGATCCGT
Source organism: Pelotomaculum sp. UBA3103 (assembly GCA_002365855.1). Classification (GTDB taxonomy): domain Bacteria; phylum Bacillota; class Desulfotomaculia; order Desulfotomaculales; family Pelotomaculaceae; genus UBA3103. The sequence continues at coordinate 40,401 of DFAP01000052.1, forward strand.
CATAGTTTTTTGCACTTGGATATCCCAGAAGCTCTGAAAGGGCAAACCAAACCAGTGAGGATAGAATACCGTCGTTGGCGTAAACAATAACTTTTTTATCTTTCGTAATAATTTTATCTTCAAATAACTGTTTCAGGTCGGGAGCCGTTTTAAAGGTCATATCCTTATTAAATAGCAAAGACCATGCGACATTAACGCTGCCGGGTATGTGTTCTTTGATATATTCCTCCTTGCTCCGGGCATCCACAATAACACAACTTCCGCTGCCGATTGATGCTTCCACCTCGTCAAGCGTCGCAAGCATCGACTCTGCTGTTGATTTCGTTAAGTCAAACTCAAACGTGGAGGTTGAGCGCTTGGATTTTACAGTGGATATATCGTAGCCGGACTCCTTCCACTTATCCAGGCCGCCATCCAAAATTTTTACGCTGTCATAGCCATACATTTTCAAAGCCCAGTACAATCGAGCCTGCAAGCCGTCATTGCCATAGAGAACTATGTTAGTGTTGTTACTGACTCCGCTTTTCCCGAGAACATTTTGAAGCTGAAGCGGTGAAGCTATCCTGCCAATGTACACAGGATGGTAGTAGTGGCTGTACAAAATAGGTATTGCCCCGGGTATGTGGCCGATTGGGTAGGATTTCTGGTATATATTGTTGGTTCTGCCACGGGTATCAAAAGTAAGCGTACTGGGATCAAAAATTATTTCGTTTAATTCATAGACGCTGATGAGGGCTTCAGGATGTGCATAACCCGCTATTTTATCTGCCGCCGCCAGGCTGGCCGCCGCATCTTCTTTTTCCTGTTCCACCGGCGCAGGTGTATATACTGTTTGCTTGCGGTTGCAACCTCCAAGAAAACTGACTCCTGCAATGGTGACTATTAAAATGATAATCAGGACCGGAATGGACAATCTTTTTACAGCTGTTTCACCTCTTTCTTGAGCGATTATGTGCCTTCTATAAGTAAGTTCTTTTTAATGAACATTAACACCACCTTTCTCACCCATAACCATATTTATAAGATTCTTCCAAACATCTTATGAAGATGGCGTGTCAGAAGTTACAATTCCAGAAAAGCAGATAATTTAAAAAATGTGGCTGTCACACGAACCTTTTATATGGCATAAAATAACAAGGAATTGGTCAGAAAGGTTTGTGAAAGTTGGTTTTAGGGAGGTGATAATGTTCATGTGGATATGGGTAATAATTATCAGCGCCGTTCTTGCCGCACTCTTTTTGGTTGTAACTGTAGCTCAAATGGAAGCGGGGGCAAAGCTGAAGTTCAGGTGGTTGGCGCTGACCTTTTGTTCTCTTGCCATAATGACGGTGTTAATGATTAGTAAACCCAGGGATAAAATGGAACAAATTGATTATATGCCTGTTCCTCCTGTTACGGAAAATGTTGATGAACCGGAGGATGCGACGACAAAGATAAGCGCATCTGCATCCACCGGCCCTGTGAGCGGTTCCGCCGGGGCTAAGGAGTCGCAAGGAATGATTGGTAATACCCAGGGAACTCAGGAGCTGACCGAAAATATACAGGAAAAAGCCAACGGGGAATATCATTATTACGGAGATCCTGTGCTGAAGGAAATTTTGGAATTAAAGCGTCAGGCTGTAGAAAACCGAAAGGTAGCGGTTTCGGAGGAGTCCTCTGGAAACCCCTCAGATATGGAATTTACTGATTCCGAGTCCCATATCCAGGTTAGTGAGCAAATGAAAAGTTTAGATTCCAGGCAAGTCGGAGAACAACAAGATACAGCTAAAGCAAGGGTTTTGGCATCAACCCTTAATGTCAGGGACAAACGAAGTTTGGACGGCCGGATTGTCGGGTCGTTAAGCTCTGGCGATATTATAGAGGTTGTCGGTCAAACTGATGATACAGGTGAGTGGAGTAATATAAAGTTAAGTTCAGGGCAAACCGGATGGGTTATGAAAAAGTACTTGCATTTTTATCCTTAGACACGAATAATACAGCGTGATCTAAAGGTTAGCGAAGCCATGGGGACGGTTCGAGCGTCC
>DFAP01000109.1 GCA_002365855.1 Pelotomaculum sp. UBA3103
AAACTGCATAACTACTGTTATAATAATCAAACAACATATCAGTATTTTATTTTCAATTTAAACGGACAGTATATACGTGGGAGACTAATATATGCCAAATACAGATACTGACACCTTGAAGGTGTTCAGATTAAATGGTCTGACCTGCGCGGACTGCGCGTCCAGGCTTGAAAATAATATTGCCACTCTTCCGGGAGTTGTATCAGCAAGCCTTAATTTTGCGGCGGCAAAACTGACTGTTACAGGAGATATCTCCATTCAGCTTATTGCAGAAGAGGCCCGGAAAGAAGGAGTAACTACTGCTGTTGAAGGTACAACACCTCAGCAGGAGATACCCTTTTTTGAAAAAAACCACCGTTCTATTGCAGGCGCTGTCTCGGGTCTGCTCCTGTTGGCGGGGTGGGCTGTCGATGTCTTTTTCCTGCTGCCTGATGCTGCCGTCGGGCTGTATTTAGCAGCGATGTTATCCGGTGGCTTCACCACGGCGCGAAAAGCCTTTTTTTCATTGGGGCGTCTCAGCTTCGATATGAACGTTTTAATGGTGGTTGCCGTGACAGGAGCTGCACTTATCGGCGACTGGCGGGAAGGCGCTGTGGTTGCTTTTCTATTTTCTGTCAGCGAGGCCCTTGAGACTTACACAATTGACAAGGCCCGGCAATCTATCAGGTCCTTGATGGAAATAGCTCCAAAAACGGCAACCGTGCGCAGGAACGGCCTTGATTTGGAGCTTCCGGTGAAAGAAATACACGTAAGAGACGTGCTGATAGTGAAACCAGGTGAGAAAATTGCCATGGACGGCATTGTGCGGTCTGGACATTCGGCGGTAAACCAGGCGGCGATAACCGGTGAGTCCATACCGCTGGAGAAGGTATCCGGGGATGAAGTCTTTGCGGGAACGCTCAACCAGCAGGGTGTTTTGGAGGTGGAGGTTACTAAACTGGTCAATGATACTACCATTGCCAGGATTATAAATATGGTTGAGGAGGCACAGGCTCAGCGTGCCCCCTCGCAGGCTTTAGTAGATAAGTTTGCTAAATATTACACCCCTACGGTGATAGCGCTGGCGGCAGGTATAACTGTTTTTCCGCCGTTGCTGCTGGGGCAGCCATGGTACCCCTGGATTTACCGCGGACTTACCCTGCTTATTGTAGCGTGCCCCTGCGCCCTGGTAGTTTCCACCCCGGTGGCCATTGTCTCAGCAATCGGAAACGCTGCAAGAAACGGTGTTTTGATCAAAGGAGGCGTTTACCTGGAGGAAGCAGGCACCTTGTCTGTGGTAGCCTTTGACAAAACAGGGACACTTACCAAAGGGAATACTGAAGTTACTGATGTTGTTGTGTTTTCTGAGAAAGTAGACGAGCGGGAGCTGTTGAGAATTGCCGCCAGCGTGGAGAGTATGTCGGAGCATCCCCTGGCCAAAGCTATAGTACAAAAAGCCAGGGCTGAAAACATAGAGCCCGAAAAGGCCGGCAATTTTGAAGCCTTGGTCGGTATGGGAGCCAGGGCATATCTGGGCGACAGGGAAATAACAATCGGCAACTCAAAGCTGTTTAATGCAAGCAGCATGAATCTGCCATTAGCTGAAGATGAAGTTTCCAAATTTCAGTCTGCAGGTAAAACTGCCGTATTAGTCGGAGTCAATGGAGAAATTTTTGGAATCGTGGCGGTAGCGGATACCATTAGAGAAACCAGCAGGGATACAGTGCGGCGTTTGCATGATCTGGGCATAAAAAAAACCGTCATGCTTACTGGAGACAACGCTGCCACTGCGGGTGCTATTGCCAAAGAAGTCGGTGTAGTGGAATTTAAGGCAGAGTTGCTGCCACAGGATAAGGTTAAAGTGGTTGATGACCTGCTCAAAAAATACGGTAAAGTGGCTATGGTCGGTGACGGTATCAACGACGCGCCGGCGCTGGCAACGGCAACTGTAGGCATTGCTATGGGCGGGGTTGGGACTGATACTGCGCTGGAAACGGCGGATATAGTGTTAATGGCTGACGACCTTTCCAAACTGCCTTTTGCCGTACACCTCAGCAGGGCTGCTTCAGGAGTAATTAAGCAGAACATTTCATTCTCCCTGATCGTAAAAATCGCAGCAGTGCTGCTTGTCTTCCCAGGATGGCTGACCTTGTGGCTGGCAATTTTGGCCGATATGGGGGCAACCGTTATAGTTACCCTGAATGGTATCAGGCTCATGGGAATCAAGCCCGACAATTGTAAATGAAGAATCATAGTACTTGTATCAAATTATTTTTATCCAATAAGCACATGGCAGATAGCATATAAATTTCTAAAGCGGTTCGTAGTCGGCGCATTCATCAGGGCAAGGAAACCAGCTTTAGATTAGAAGGAAAAAATTAATTTATTTCATAGATAATAAAAGCGGACCGGGTTTTTGACTTAACCCGGTCTATAATTTTCATTCAATGAAAGCTGCTTTGGTACACACAATACATCGAAAGGAAAAAATTTAGCAAGTTTATTTTTTAGCGGGCAGGATCAGCAATGCTGTATTCTTGAAGGGATGAAGTGATTTGGGTATCTCCCGAGATGAATTCACTTTTAACCATTCCGACCCCCTCCTTGTAATAATCGTAAATAGTTGATTCCTGTCCTGTGGTTTTTACCTTGACGCAATTTTCAAATGTACCTGCCGGTGTGGTTACCGCGGCATTGATGTCAACTATTTCCTTAACACCACCTTTCAGGTCTTCCCAGCTTGTGCCCACTTCCAGGGGCGCTTTTAATATAATAGTATGTTCGTTAGACGTGTCCAGAAAATTTTTCTCTTCATATTCTTCTCCCTGCATAAAAATGCGTGTCACAGCGCAGTTTGTAGTTTCAAAAACCGCTGCCCCAACTGTACCGCCGTTATCCCATTTAATTTGGGCGCGGTCTTCTTTGGTGAATAAGACTACCCTGTTAAAAGAAGCGTATTCATTGCCTTCGCCCAGGTACTTCCAGCTGCTGCCTCTGGTTAGTGGGAAATAATCTCCCGGCTTTCTAATCGGCGGCGCCGGGGTGCCAAGACCTGTCTGATCCTCGTCAGGTGGCGGTGTCACATTTGGCGGGGCGGCACACCCTGCCAGGAGAATAACTGAAAAAAACAGCAAAACAATCAGGTTGGGGAGAGTACACATTTTCTTTGTCATCAGGCTTCTCCTTTCCTTTGCAATATATAAATATTTTCTTTGGGCTTATATTAGACAGAACGAATCTACGAATCGGTTCGTCTAATATTATAAACATTTACTTCCAAATTATATAGAGCTTATATAAACATTATTTTACCTTATTACCGGTGAGGGCATTCAAGAGGGGGTTTTGTGATGCGCTGAGGTTTTTATTGTTCGTGGGTTAACTGTAATCTTATCTGCAGCACAGTGGAGTATACCATGAGCCTGGTATTAGCGAAGGAGAAGGTAAAGAATAAAATTAATTTTATGATAATAAAAGCAGACCGGTTTTTTAACTTAAACCGGTCTATAAATTTCATTCAATTAAAGAAGCTTTGGTACACACAATACGTCAAAAGGGAAAATCATGTTTGGATTAGGAATGTGTGGGTTTGCGGTGGCGAGTTCCTCAACGCTGATATTATACATCTGTGCAATAGAATACATTGTATCCTCAGATTTTACTTCGTAATTGTCCTGAAAACCCGGCGGGCAGGATATGGGCTTACGAAATCCTGGTACGCACAATACATCACCTGTATATAGAGCGTTAGGATCTGAAATGTGTGGGTTTGCGGCTCTAAGATCTTCCTCGCTGATGCCAAACCGCTGCGCGATAATGAACATTGAATCCCCTGGGATGACGAAGTAAATCGACTTAAAACCTACCGGACAGTCGGGCGGGTATCTTTTCGTAATAATAACACCTTCTCCCTGTTACTTTAAAAAAGAGTCCTTTATATTATATGCCGGAGTCAGGGGAGTTGTTTCCACGTTGGTTTTTCATGTGTGGACATAGTTTATTGACTCATTGATTAGTAACTGTTATTATCACTTAACTGGTGTTACAGGTTACTAAGCGCACATATTTCAAGAGAGGGGAAGAAATGCAATGGCTGAGACAAACCGCTGGGACATTCGACAAGTGTACCTGTACCTGGTATGTTTTGCGACGTTAATGATGCTCATCGTAGGCTCTGTTCAGCTTATTAACGGCCTGGTTCAGGTGATTTATCCGGATCCGTACATGGGTTCAAAGGTTCCGCTATACTATGATATTAAACAACAAAATTCAAGTATATCCCAGGAAGAAATGCATCGTCAGATTGAAGAAGATCGAAAACATCAGGAGTTAAGTATGAGGCGTTCACAGGTTATTAATTTAGTTAACAGCACAACCTTGATCTTAGTTTCTCTGCCTATTTATATTTACCACTGGCGAAAGGTGCAGCGTAAGGAAACATAAAAAACCGGTCATGGAAACTTGCTGCGTTTCAAAATATTATTGGTCCATAAGGTAGTGGAAGGATTGCCGGAGACGGTACAAAAGCCGCTCAAAGAATTGGAAACACGGATGATGCAAGTTCTTTACGATTTTAGTAGTGAATATCTCGAAAATGCGCCTGCCTGTGAAGAGTCCAGGCAAAAAGACGGGTTGAAGGCTATAGATGTGATGTAGATTATTGAAACGGTCAGCCCGCTAATAACATCGGTAAGCTTAAAAAAGGTCTTAACTCATACAAGGGAAGCACGGGGACAGTCCTCTTGCTTCCCTTTTGCTTATGCAGGATTAAGGTTTGATTTGATAGAATATTATAGGGGTCAACACTATGGCGGACGAAAAAGCAAGCATAGGGGGAATTTCTGCTGGATCGACATGCGAATAATAAAAAAGTGAACAGGGGTTTTCAGGACCAGTGCAGGGAGATTCTTTTTGGTAAATTTAATGATATTATTGAAAAAATCCGTCGGCATAATCCTAATAGCACCAATGGAGAACAACCCTTGCCAGAGATAAGGGCGGCATCTTTCAGTGAAGACATAGACGTCATTGAATATACGAGGATGCTGCCAAAAGAAATGTGGCCTTTTAGCGATATAACAAGTATCGCTTTTGAATATAGCCTGGGAGACGAGATTCAGCTAGATGAGATTTTTGCGCCGTCTGCCGCCTGTTTTGACGCAGAGGTTCTGTACGAGTTTCACCTTTTCCTCAAAGACAATATCGGTCATGAAGGAATAAAAGATGTATAGGAAGGAAAATATTTTTATGGACTATAAATTTAGGAAAGTAGAAGACGCACACAAGAGTAGCATAATCAATATTTTTAATTATTATATTGAAAACGGTTACGCGGCTTATCCCGATAAAAAAGTAGATGAATCCTTTTTTATTTTTTTGTTAAAAATGGTTGGCGGGTATCCTTTTTATATGGTGGAAACAAGTCAGAACGAATTAGTAGGGTTTGGGTTTTTCCGTCCTTATCAATTAATGGACACCTTTGAACATACTGCGGTAATAACATACTTTATTTTGCCGGAACATACCGGAAAAGGTTTGGGTACAAAACTTCTATCCATACTTATTGAAGATGCCAAAAAAGCTGGCATTGACAACCTCTTGGCAAGTATTTCTTCCTTAAATCAGGGTAGTGTTAATTTTCACATAAAAAATGGCTTTATAGAATGCGGCAGGTTCAAGCGTATAGGTAAAAAATATGGAAACTACTTTGATGAGGTCTGGATGCAGAAATTTATTTAAAAAGCTCGCCGGATGAATACTCCGGCGAGCTTTTTACAGGATTTTTATTCCGGATCAGGGAGCAGTCTTTTTAGTTCCACAGGTAGCGGGAAAAGGACGGTTGTATTTGGTGAATTAGATACATCAGACAGCGAACGGAGCATTCTTAAGGTTAACCCGCCTTTGGTTCCAGTCAGGATTTCAGAGGCCTGGGCCAGCTGTTCAGCTGCCTGGCGCTCACCTTCAGCATCAATAATTGCCGCTCTTCTGCCTCTTTCCGCCTCTGCCTGCCGGGCGATAGCGCGTGTCATCTCTGATGGCAGGATCACATCTTTTATCTCTACGGCAACAATTTTGATTCCCCAGGGATCGGTTGAATCATCGACGATCTTCTGAATAGTCTGGTTTAGTTTTTCTCGCTCGGATAGAATTTCATCCAGGTCGGCCGTACCGGCTACGCTCCTGATTGTGGTCTGGGCCAGCTGGTTCGTCGCTTCGTGGTAATCCTCAACGTTTACAATAGATTTGTCAGGCTCCACCACACGGTAATAGAGGACCGCGTTGAGTTTACAGGTTACATTGTCCTTGGTTATGACTTCCTGCGGCGGTACGTCGAACACAACGACTCTTAGCGGGATCTTGATAACCCTGTCAATTATGGGTATTATTATTATTAGCCCGGGCCCCCGCACGCCGACCAGCCTTCCCAGCCGGAACAAGACTGCCCTTTCATACTCAGGCAGGATTTTTATTGCTGAAGATAGTATAAAAAAAACCAGGATGACGATAAAAAACCAGGAAAAAAAGTTGTACATAAGTTTACTCCTCCTTGCTTGTTTTATGTATCCTTATTATCAAGAGATTTTACAATGAGGGTCAGCCCCTGGCGTTCCAGTACTATTACCTTTTCACCTTCATGGATAGTATGCCCATTTTTAGAAGTAGCCTTCCACATTTCGCCCTTTATTCTTATCTGCCCGTCAGGATTCAGCTCGCTGATGGCAACTCCCTGCTCATTAACAAATTCAGCTTCCCCGTGGACCGGCTTAAACCGGCGAATACGGGATATGCCCAGGACGACGATTGAAACAAAGACCGCTCCAACTATACCTGTTCCGAAAGCCAGGACCTTAAACATGGAGAACCAGCCGGACGGCATTAACGGTTCCGCAGGGAAAAACAGAATGCCGAGAACGAGGCTAATAACCCCGCCAACTCCCAGTACGCCGTAAGTGGGAGTGAAAAACTCAGCGATCAAAAGCCCTATTCCTAAAAGGATCAGAAGCCCTGCCGCCAGGTTGCCCTGGAATAAACCCATTCCAGCCAGACCCAGGATCAGGCTGATCGAACCCAATATTTCCGGTAAAAAGAATCCCGGTGAATAGAAGCCGATAATCAACCCGTAAATGCCCAGCATCAGCAGAATCATGGCCGTAGTGGGGTTGCTGACAATGGTGATAACCTGCTCGCTAAGGTTCATGGGGATGTTCGTGACACTTGCCCCGGAGGTATTCAGGGAAATACTGCCGGCGTTGGTCCGGGCTGCCGCACCCTGTGTCTTGTCCAACAATTCGTTTAAATTGGCTGCATTAAAGTCAACAACCCCTTTATCAAGTGCTTCATTGTTATCAAGGGTCAGGTTCTCGGTGACGAATTTTTCTGCAAGGTCAGCCGGTCGCCCACGCTCACCGGCGATGCTCTTCATATGGCCCGCCAGAAAATTTATGGTTTTTTGGTCTGCAGCCTGGGTGGCTTCCCCAGGCGCAGGCATGATTACCGGCATGGCCGCTCCGCAGGTCGTCCCAGGGGACATGGCCGCAATATGCCCGTTAATAAGGATGAATACACCAGCAGATGCCGCTATTGCACCCTGAGGGTTTACATAGGTGATTACAGGAACATTTGAAGCGGACATGGCCTGAAGGATATCCAGGGTAGCTGTTACCAGTCCGCCAGGTGTATTTATCAGGATGACGACAGCATCGGCATGGTTTTTTTCGGCCAGTTCCAGCCCCCTCTGTATATGCCTTGCTGTACCGGCTGTCACTGTGTCATCCACGTTGATAGAATAGACTATGGGCTGTTCGGCTGCTGCTGACGATGGATTGGCACAGCACAGCCACAAACAAGGTAGAAAAAACAAAATTACCAAGTAGGCCCAATTTCTTATGTTCATATTGATTTACCCCGGTTTAATATGAAAGATTTTGATTGTTATCCTACTTTCAGGACGCAGGCTTTAATGCTTTTTCATATTCATTCTTGCCTTTTTATAAAGGCTTTATTTATTAAAATAAACAGTAGGTAATTAATACCAGCTACCCTGAACATTAATATTAATTAGTTTCTTAGAAGGATAAAATATTATTTGCGTGAATTACACCGTTAAATATGTACTTGCCGACATCAATGATGGACCTATGAATAGTTGTTTAGACAATCATATTTGCAGGTCACCTCCCATTTTATGTAGAAATTTACATCAATGCATAAATTCGGGGTTAAATATGATTATATAACAATTTGACTTTTTATATATTATTAAAATATTAAGAATGTATTAAATAAGGAGCAGCTCATAAAAATAACTTACAGATATTAGTTTTTTAATGGATTTGGAGGGTGAAGACGTGAAGACTACATCCAGTGCAGCAGTTAAAGATTTTTTGTCGCAAAGAGTGCTGGCGGTTGCCGGTGTTTCAAAGAACTCAAAGAAGTTCGGGAATGTTATTTACAGGGAGCTCAAGTCCAAAGGATACCAGCTTTACCCGGTAAATCCCAACGCGGATACCATACAGGGTGAGCGGTGCTACAACAGTTTAAAAGTTCTGCCGGAGGGGGTAGGCGGTGTGATTATAGTCACTCCCAAGTCTGAAACGGAAAAGGTCGTTAAAGATGCGGTTAATACTGGAATTCCCCGAATTTGGATCCAACAGGGGGCTGAAACCACAGAGGCTGTTTGTTTATGCCGGGAAAATGGAATAAGTGTTGTGCATGGCGAATGCATCCTAATGTTTGCCGAACCTGTTGCTTTTCCCCACAGCGCACACCGGTTTATATGGCGTATGCTTGGGAAGCTCCCCAGCTGATTTTTAATTTAAAATTATTGAAACTTGGTCGGTATATAATAAATTTCCATCCTTAACATAATTATTTTTTAGTCATAAATTTATTTTATAATAACTATTTTTTATCGCCTCACCATTTTGATTCTAAGCCACGATATTTAACTGGGCAGGGTGTTTGTACCTGGATATTTAATGTTTATTCCATAAAATTAATAAAGAGCATCATTTGGATAATACTCTCATAAAAAATATAAACGAGCGGTCCTAGTTGAGTTGAGCAAAAAATTCTCTGATATTACAGGGATGAGTTTCTGGAGTGCAATATTTCCTCATCCAATGCTTGCGTTTGTGCACCCTCGTTCTTGACCCCGCTGAACGCCCGGCCGAGATGTCTTAGCAGAAGAGTACTGATAAAAGCCGCGGCGGTCAACAGCACAATTGTCGCCCCCGCTGCAGATCCCCAGTAGTAGGATAAAACCAAACCGGTCACACCCATAACAAGAGCGATAGCAACAGATACCAGGTGATACTGCCGGATATTGGAAGTGATATTTCGAGCCGCCGCAGCGGGAAGCACCAACAGCGAATTGATAATCAGCAGGCCGACCCACTGTATGGCGGAGGTTACCACGACAGCAGTTAGAATGCAGAAAATAATCTCTATCAGCCTGATATTAATACCCCTGCTTCTCGCCAGTGAAGAGTTTATACTTACAAGTAACAGGCTGTTGAACAAGAAACCCCAGAACAGGATGACCAGCAAAGAAACACCTGCAAGCATCAGGAGTTCGTGGGGAGCAATACCGAGGATGTCTCCAATAAGGTAGCGCGAATACTTGTTGAAACCTCCTCCGCGGGAGAGGATCACAATGCCCAAGGCCACGGCTGTACTGGAAAAAACGGCAATTATTGTATCTGTTGAGGCGTTGAGTAGGCTCTTTACCAGTGTAATGGTTACAGCCAGTAAAACTGAAAAAAGCAACATAGCCCACAAGGGATCCCTGAAACCAAGGATTACTCCTATGGCTATTCCAGTCAGAGCGGAGTGACCCAGCGCGTCAGAGAAGAAAGCCATCCTGTTATTTACGATCATAGTGCCCAGGATGCCAAAAACCGGTGTAATGATTAATACGGCCAGCAGGGCGTTCAACATGAAAATGTGTCGTGCCCATTCAAACGGAAGCGCCTGTCCCAGCATATTATAAATGATTTCAAACATTAATTTTCCCCCGTCGAATGGTCGGTACATATTTCGAAACATTACTTACCAAGCCAAACAGTGCCGAATGCCTGAACGGCTTTTTGATTGCTGAATACTTCCTCCGGTGTGCCTGAGCACTGAACCGTCTTATTTAATAAAACAACACGGTCAGCATGCTTAAGGACCATATCCAGGTCATGAGATACCAGGATAATGGATAAATCAAATTGGTGCCTCAGGTCTGAAACAATCCGGTAAAAATTTGTTTTACCCGGGCGGTCGACACCCCAGATGGGTTCATCCAGAAGAAGCAGGTCCGGAATTGGTTCGAGAGCAAGAGCCAGGAGGAACCTTTGCAGTTCCCCCCCTGATAAATCTCCAAGGCGCCGGTCAATGAGGTGTTCAGCCTGCACCCGGGAAAGACTGTAAAGGATTCGTTCCCTCAGCTTTCTTAAATGTTTAAACCAGACGGGTATTCCCGTCTGACTGGCCGAAAACAGGTCCATGACACTGATAGGCGCGCCCGTATCAAATTCTATGCGCTGCGGGATGTAACCTATGACCGGCTTTCTTATGCGGGCGTCACTGTTATCCAGGAATCTTAGTTCACCGGTGTGCGGTATTTCACCGAGCATAGCTCTCAATAGCGTGCTCTTTCCTGCCCCGTTGGGCCCTACCAGCGCGGTAAGCTCTCCACAGTGAATATGTAAATTAACATTATCCAGGATAACGGACTTGCCGTACGCGACCCCGAAGTTCTCCACCTTAGTGCAGCACAGGCCGCAGGTGGCCTTTATTGATTCATCAGCGCTATGATGCTGGTGCATTAATTTAACACTTCCAGTAAAGTCTTTAAGTTTTCTTCCATGATATTTAAATAAGAGTCAGCTTCCATGAGACCACTGACTGCAGGGTCAAGAACATAGACTTTCGCATCAGTCTCACGTGCGATGGTTGCCGCAGCCTTGTTGGGGTACTGGGGCTCTGTGAAAAGCGCCTTGACCTTTAATTCCTTTACTGTTTTTATGGTATCTGCCAGTTCAGAGGCACTTGGTTCAGAACCCGGCTCACGTTCAATAACTGATACAATATTTAAGCCGAATTCCTCCGCGAAATACGGAAATGCCTCGTGAAAAGTTATGATGTCCCGGTTATTGATTTGCGACAATTCCTGGTGCATACGGGTACGCAGCGCTTCCAGTTTAGCTACGTAATCAGCTGAATTGCTGTAGTATTTATCTGCATGAACAGGGTCGAGGGCAATCAATTGTTCGGTAATGTTTTTTACTTCCTGTATAGCATGAGTTATACTGACCCAGACGTGTGGATTTTCTTCGCCTACTTCGCTTTTTATAAGCGGTATTCCCCGGCTGGCTTCAATAACTTTTATCTCCGGCAGCTGAATTAATAGTTTTTCCATGAATGATTCCATACCGGCGCCGTTGATTACTAAGATACTTGCTTTCTCCAGATTTTTAAGATCTTCGGTGGTTAACTGGTAATCGTGAAGGCACCCGGTGACCGGCCTGGTCATGTTGACGATATTTACGCCGGGTATGTCCTTGGCAATATTCAGGGTCATTATGTACATAGGGTAAAAAGAAGTGGCGATCGTGATCTCATTCTCACCGCCGCCAGCTGGCGCCGGCGGACCGGCAGGCTTGCTGCCGCACCCGGCCATCAGGAACATACTCAGAAAGGCCGCTGCTGTTAATAACAACATCCTTTTTATTGCAACCAAGCTTCGTATAAACATAAACATAGCACACCCTCCCCAAGAAATTAATTGGAAAAATTTTAATTCTAAGGCTTATACGTATTTTGTTTACCTACTTTAAACGCACCCGTTTCTTTAATTAACCCGGCAATCAGAGCAGTAGCCGAGTATTTCGAAGGCATGTTCCACTACCTTAAAGTTTGCCTGCTGAGCCAGGGTCCGGGCTATCCCTTCCATGGGGCAGTAAGCCATGCAGAACGACCTGCCGCAGGAAATGCATACCAGGTGGTGATGATGAAGGCCAACACTTATTTTATAACGGGTTGTTTTTTTACCCTGGTGTCCGATTGTGCATACTATCCCTAGATTGCAGAGAACCTTAAGGGTGCGGTATACCGTGTCCGGACTGAGCTCCGGAAATTTGTCCCGCAGCTGTTCTAGCAGTTCTTTTACCGATAAGGGCTCACCCCCTTTGACAAGCTTTTCAATTATTTCACGCCGCTGGGGTGTAAACTTGTAACCCCTGTCTTTTAGTATTGTTAGAACTTGTTGTTTATCCATATTCCACCCTAATTAAGATTATTCTTATTTAATAATTATACTAAATACTATCTTGCCTGAACAGCATTTGTTATAATTTTATAATTTTTTATGTAAATAATATTTGACAGGGGAAGATTTATGACAGGCAGTAAGGATCAGGTCTGGAAGAAAGCCGAAATTGACTGGAGATTCTCTAAGGAATCAGATGGGGCATTCCGCTCGTAGCGGAACAAATAGATATAATATTAAACTGGCGGATGTGGGTTGGAAGTCACTGAGGAAGTTCTTGGATTTGGTCCAGAAATAAAGTTTTAGCTCTAAACCATGTGTGTGAGGCATGGCAGCCGCATGAGCGGGGAAGGAGGCAGCATATGAGCTTTTTTGCTGTGAGGATAAGAGACCTAATAAGAGTAAGAAGTAACTGGGTATGATAGTAAACAGGTGTCAGATCTAACTGTCACCTGGTGGGTCCAGAGTATGATCATTTTGTATGAGCGCTTTTTCGACAGACTGTAGTAAACGGTCAACACAATAGGGTTTGACAACAAAATCAAAAGCGCCGCCTTGAAAAGTTCTTCTTACTATTTCCTTACTGTTCGTAGAACTGACAATTATTATCTTTGTCTCAGGTTTCAGCTCCAAAATTTGATCTAATGCTTCAATTCCGCTTAAATTAGGCATACAGATATCCATTGTTACCAGATCCGGATTTAATTCCTGGAAATATGTAACGGCTTCTTCTCCATTTTTTGCTTCACCTATGACCTCGTAACCATGTTTGGTGAGGATCTCCCTAAGCATCTTCCGGGCAAAAAAACTGTCATCAACTACCATTATGCGTTTACCCAACAAGATCCCTCCCTTAAAATACATTTTATTTCACAATATTTACTTATACAAGCAATTTCTTCTATAAATTTACCTTATCGACAAAAGTATACATAATCCTACATAATACATAAAAAACGTCCTTTATTGAAATTTAAGTATATCCCCCTCGGGTATTTTTTTATTTAGGAATAAAAGAAGTTACGCAGGGCACCAATATTGGTGTGAGCAATTAGTCTCCAAGCAGTCAAATTAGCATCTATCTTAAGATAAGAAAAATAAAACCGGGGGTTATATAGATGCCAGCGACAAGAAACGTAGCCTCAGCCATATTGGACCAGCTTTCTGAATGGGGTGTAAAATCTATATACGGTTTGATAGGGGACGATATATTACACCTGATGGATGCCCTGGCAAAGCAGGACAGGATCAGTTTTTACCATGTAAGGCACGAAGAAACAGCGGCAATGATGGCCTCAGCCCACGCAAAACTTACAGGGGAAGTGGGGGTTTGTGTCGCGGATGGTGGACCGGGCACATTGCACCTGTTAAACGGCCTGGCCGATGCCTGCATGGATAATGTTCCCGTCCTGGCTTTTACGGGACAGGTGTCCCGCCAAGAGATTGGCACTAACTCAAAACAATATATTGACCAGCAAACTATGATGCATCCGCTTGTTTCGTACACCTCCCTTTTATGTGACCCGGCAGCGACACTGCAGGTGCTGGAGAACGCCTATGCGCCCGCAGTCTCCGGCAGGTCTGTGGCGCATATCAGCATACCCATGGATGTGTTTCCCCTGCCTTGCGATTACATGACGATACCACCTAAGCCTTATATAAATACCTATCCTCAGTCCTCACTGCAAGTTTTGGATGGGGCGGCGGCATTAATGCGTAAAGCCCGGCGCCCGGTAATTCTTTCCGGCGCCGGAGGACGTAAGGCCGGGGCGGAACTGTCCGACCTTTCGTTAAAATGGGGAGCAGCAATTATCCACACTTTACCAGGCACTGGTGTTGTTGACAAATCCCACCCTCATTATGTGGGTGGTCTTGGACATGCTGGAAGCCCCGCGTCTGCCAATCTCTTGGACCAATCCGACATGTGCTTTATTGCAGGTGCAAACTGGTGGCCCCAAGAGTATGTGCCGGAGGAGATTCCGATTATCCAGTTAGATCACAACCCTGCTAACATAGGGTCCACCACAAAAGTAGACTATGGACTGGTGGGTGATGCGGGGACTGTGCTCAGGCATCTTTCAGGCCTGATTGATGAAAATTCTAACCAGGAATGGGTATATAGGATAAAATATGAGGTTTCCGCCTGGCTTAAAACACTTGAAGAAGAGACAAACACACATGGCTCGCCCGTCCATCCCGCTGCACTTGTCAGGGCCGTTCAAAACGCTTTGCCGGATGACGCTATTATCTGTTTGGACACAGGGGATCATACAGTTTGGTTTGGGCGGGTATTTCGTCCATCAAGACAGAGGGTATTAATATCCGGAAGGTGGCGAACAATGGGGTTCGGTTTGCCTGCCGCACTGGCAGCAAAAATTAACAGGCCGTACCAGAAGGTGTTGGCTCTGGTTGGAGACGGTGGATTAGCCATGAACATGCCTGACTTTTTGACCGCAGTGAAGTACAGGCTGCCGATTACAGTAGTAGTTGTGAACAACGGTTCCCTGGCGATGGAAAAAAATAAGATGTCTGCTGGAGGACTCATACCTGAAGGCACAGAACTAAACAACCCTGAATTCGCCAGGTATGCTGCCGACTGCGGCGGACTTGGTCTCAAGGTGGATCATAGCAACGATCTGGAGGGTGCGCTGCGGGAGGCTGTAAACAGTGACATCCCTGCACTTGTTGAGGTAAAGACTTTAGATATAGCAGCGCCGGGGACTAAGCTGCCTTTCTGACAACTCTCCTGAAAGTTTAAATAAAACAAAAGCAATAAACACCCTGAGAATAAAAACAACCATAACGAGAATGATAAAAAAAACATATGAAAAGAGGGTGTTTATAATTGGAAAAAGAGCTCAGGTCCGAATCTTTTATAGTGGAGCCAATGGCCGGTTTTAGCAATACGCCCCAATTTGGTTCCCTTGATAATTTAGCCGGCTACGATATTAAAAAAGGAAAGAAAAAGGCGGTCAATAAAGTGGACGCGCACCCCAGCCCGGGCATTGAAGAATTGTATGACGGGCAGGATTACCTAAATTTGCTTGGGGAAGACGATTTATAAAGTGTACGTCCACGCTCTGATCATCAAAGTACTAATAATCTTTGCGGTGTCTGGCGCCTTATTCTTTCTTACAGGACTCCAACTAGCCGGGGCGCTTTCGATGGCGGCTGTACTGGTTCTCATCACAACTCTTGCAATTGATGCTCCTTTCATTCCCATCCTGGGAAGGGGGGCATCAGCGATACTTGATGCGGTTATAGCTGTTCCCCTGCTATGGGGCATGATCTGGCTTTATACCGCAAAATATCCCTCACCAACTGCACTGGTTGTCATAGCTACAATCTTTGGCTTTGGCGAGTGGCTCTTGCATGCCAACGCCTTGAGTGAAGGTATTATTAAAAAGATGCGCGATCAAATTAAACAGTAAATATATCGTCTTTTATGCTTTAGTGCTCACACCATACAAGGGAATAAAAAAGGGCAGGATCTATTATTGGACCTACCCTTTTTAGCTATATTATTAATTAATTCCACTATATGACACTTCATGCCGTTTCGCTGCAAAATAAAAAGCCCTTTCATCAAAGAAACGGCTTATAATAAACCTGGCTAAGAAGTTATGCTGATAGTGCTGGTGGAACCTTCCCACTCCACCTGGCAGCCAAGTCCCTCGCATAAAAACCGGATTGGCGCGACAACCCTGCTGCCAAGGATTTTTGGCGGTATGTCGAGTTTTATAGCAGAACCGTTATGGTAAGCGGTAACGCTATCTACCGTGAGTTCTATTACATCGTTTCCTTTCGGCAGCTTGTAATCAGGGACGCCTGCGGGGGAAGATACCACCATGAATGGAACGAATGTCTGATGTGTTGAAGAGTGTCTCCGGCGCCGCCTGGTCCATTATTTTAATAATATTAGGGAGGTCTTTTCTTTTAACGGTTAGCATCAGCATGCTGCGCGGTCCGGACCTGCCCTCCCCGGTGACTTTGGTTACACCATAATTACAGTCTCTGAGGCATGTAATCAGCTCATTGCAGCTGTGATTTGCCGGGAAAACATGCATGACCACATAACCGAAAGCCATTTTCCCCTCTATATAAGATCCAACCAAGTTACCAGTAGCAAAGCCTCCGGCGTAAGCAATCACTTTTAGAGGGTCATCCAGCCCGCCCGCTATTACCAGGCCTAAAGCCAACACAAAAATGCATACCTCAAAAAACCCAATTACGGCTGCCGCGAGGGCGTAACCCCGTGTCAGCATAAGCAGCCTGAAGACATCAAGTGATACGTCGGCTACACGGGCTAAAAAAATAAAGAAATAGCCAAAAACTAGGTTTGAATTAATAATATCCAGCATGCTGGCCACCTCAAAAGCCTGTGTCTCTGTTTTAACGTAAATCTTAGCCGGCTTTTCCCGCGACCCTATTATAATATTTTTATCGCTTGTTGAAAACAAAAATCGTCTTAAACTGATTTCCGGCATAATTGCCTTATTTTATATCACTTTTTATGGCTACAGGTTTAGTTTTGTCATAAAAGAGGGATTTTGAAGACTGGAATCTAACCATATATTAACTTAATATATAACTCCCAG
>DFAP01000016.1 GCA_002365855.1 Pelotomaculum sp. UBA3103
CAACTATTCTGACATATAGGGGGTCAGGAAGACTTTTTTTGTGCCCTACCATAAAAGCCGGGCGCTGCCCATCCTGCACGAAAAGGGCAGGGTTCTGCGCGAGGAGCACGGCCAGGAGGGCATTACCGTCGAGGCGGAGATCGAGTTGGTCTGGGCCAGGAGAGTTGAGGCAAAACTGGCCGAGTAAGTTGGGGACATTCCTCAGCTCTTGAGACAGGCTCCAAATAGAGGTGTGTGCCCGTTCCTCTGTTGGTGTGTCCCCTTTCCTTGAACCGACGTTTTACAACAGAGCAGCTAGTTATAACACCATGGACTTTGCATTATTTGAATTTGTCGACAGTCTTTTCAGGCCGAAAGGCCTATTTTTCTTTTTGTGGTTCGCAAACGGGTATAAATAAAGGTTTAAAAAAAGCCGAATAACATATTAAATCTGCCAAAGGGCCGCAAAATAAGAAAATATCTGACAATATTTAGAAGGATAACCTTTCTTTATGTCGAAAAAAGTGACTCAAACCTAAATTCACGGCAAACCTTTCGAAAGAGAGGGGCGCAAAGCCATGGGTTTAAAGCCACAGGGCTATGATAGCAGGCTGCATTGCGCGTAGGTGGTCGGTGGGCTGCCTTTTTTATTAAAATATTTACCCGCATAGATATTTTATGGAAGGGGTTTAAGCGTGGAAATTACCACAATAGCCGGTATTCTCATTGCTTTGGTCTCCCTGGTCACGGCGTTTCTGCTTGAAGGAGGGCATATTCTGGCGCTTATAAGCCCGACGGCGGCGATGATCGTTTTCGGAGGCACTATAGGAGCAACAGTTGTTTGTTTTTCGCTGAGCGAATTGATGGCCGTTCCTAAACTTTTGAGAGTTATTGTCATTCAAAGACTGACCGATGAAATTGCCCTGATCGAGCAAATCGTCGGCCTGGCCGACAAAGTTCGGCGGGAGGGCCTTTTATACCTGGAGAACCAGCTGCCAAGCATTGATGACAGCTTCATGCGGAAAGGCATCCAGTTGGTGGTCGACGGGACCGATCCGGAACTAGTGCGGCAGATCATGGAAACAGAAATGTACGCTATTCAGGAGCGTCACCACAGCGGCGCCAGCATTTTTGAAACCGCAGGAGGCTTTGCTCCTACCATGGGCATTATCGGGACAGTGATGGGCCTGATCCACGTCCTGAGCAACCTTGAAAACCCGGAAACCCTGGGCCCCTCTATTGCCCTGGCCTTTATCGCCACACTTTACGGCGTAGGGTCGGCCAATGTTTTGTGGCTCCCCATTGCCGAGAAACTAAAAAACCTCAGTAAAAAAGAAGTGATGCTGCGCGAGATGATGCTGGAGGGAATAATGTCCATCCAGGCTGGATATAACCCGCTCCTGATCAGGGAGAGGCTGACAGCCTTTTTAAAACCAAAGAGCCGTGGCGGAAAAAATGAAATACTTGATGAGGAAGACACGGAAGGATAGATCATCATGAGAAGGCGCCCCGCACGCAAAAAATCGAGCCACGAGAGATGGCTGATAACTTACGCCGACCTGATCACCCTTTTATTGGTCTTCTTCGTGGTGCTTTACGCTCTCAGCAACATAAATGCAAAGAAGTTTCAGGCTGTGGCCATGTCCCTGTCTAAAGCTATGGGCGGTGGTCAGTCTGTGATGAGGGAGCCTGGCGCCTCACTTGCCCAGGGTATCTCAGGCAGTTCCCTGACCAAGGAGCTGGAGATGACCAGAGAAGCGGCTGAGCTAAGTGATTTTGAGCGGCTTCGGAAAGAACTCCAGAACTACATCGATAACAACGGCCTGGATGGAAAGGTTACAGTAAACCTGGAGGAGCGGGGCATCGTCATCAGCTTTCAGGATGTCGCGCTATTTCCCCTGGGTTCGGCCGACCTCACACCCGGCGCCAGTGATATGATCGTCAGGATTGGGGAGATCTTAGCCAAAGACCCGCATTACCTCAGGATCGAGGGCCATACGGACAACCTGCCTATCAGCACGAGCAAATTCCCATCAAACTGGGAGCTTTCCGTTGCTCGCTCCACCAGGGTCGTAAAGGAACTGATCGAAAAGCTGGAATTTACGCCCCAGCGCCTGTCCGCAACAGGATACGGTGAGTTCAGGCCAAAAGCAGGCAATGATACAGCGGATAACCGGCAGCTGAACCGGCGTGTGGATATCATAGTATTAAAATACAAATATGAGTCGGCTGAACCAATGTCACAGGGCGCGCCGTATTTTGACAATTTATAAAAAAACAGCTGGAGGTGTAAGGTGCAAATGGCAAACGGATTTATTGAAACAGAAGGCAGGGAAAACCAGCTGGTAATTTTTCAGATTTCCGAACAGACCTACGGGATCGACATCGCTTCGGTTTATGAAATAATTAAAATGGAATCAATTACCAGGGTGCCGCGCTCACCCAGTTTTGTTGAAGGTGTAATCAACCTGCGGGGCAGGATTATCCCCGTCATCGACCTCAGTAAGAGGTTTTACCTGGCAGGTTCGGATAAAACCGGCTCCAGCAGGATCATTATTGTAGATGTAAAGGGAAACACCATTGGGATTATAGTTGACTCGGTTTCCGAGGTCCTGCGTATAACGAAGGAGAGTATTGAGCTGCCTCCCCCGATGATTCACGGAATAGATGCCGACTACCTTAAAGGCATCGCGGTCCTGGAAAGCAGATTGATCATCCTGCTCGACCTGGAAAAAATTCTTGAAGGTAAAGAAAAGGACCAACTGGCAGGGTTTAAGGCAGATACGGCCTAGGGAGGAAGAAGATGTTCTCGGATGCCGAAGTAAGCATGTTTCTGGACGAAATGGCGGAAAAAATTCAATGTATCAATGAGAACATCTTGCTCCTGGAGCAAGAAGGGGAAAGCCAGGAGGTACTCCAGGAGATTTTCCGCGCCGCTCACACCATTAAAGGCTCATCCGCGGTAATGGGCTATGAGAAGATAGCGTCACTCACCCACGAAATGGAGAACCTCTTTGACCAGATGCGCAGGGGGACTCTTCCGGTGACCAAACCGCTGGTGGAAGCTTTGTTTATGGCCCTGGATACGCTGCAAAGCCTGAAAGACGAAATTGCCGGGAAAGAAGGAGCCATCGATCTAAACAGCGTGATGAGCATTCTTAAGCAGCACAGGGATTTAAACTTGCAGTTCGCCTTAGAGCCGCCGCAAGCTGCCGCTCTTGAAACATGCCTTGCTCCAGTACCCCCTCTTAGTGGCTTTGACGAAGACCTGATCCGGGAGGCCGGGCTGAAAGGATACCAGGCCTACTGGGTAGCAGTTGAATTTGAACCCGGATGTCAAATGAAATCCATCCGGGCGTTTTTAGTTTTTGATGCGCTTCAGCAGTCAGGCGATGTGATCAGGTGTGAGCCTTCTCCCGAAGAGATCCAGGAGGGACGCTTCGGAACTGGTTTTAAGGCGCTCCTGCTGACCTGTGATGACCCCGGCCGGGTGCGCAGTATTTTGCTCACGATTTCTGAAGTCGCCTGGGCCGGTCTGGAGCAGGTGGTTTTGACAGAAAATGGCTCAACCACACCAGGACAGGCGTTGAAAGACGCAGCCGCGGCGGCAAGGGCAGACCGTATTGCCAGTTTAGGGCACGGCGATTTGAAGACTGTCCAGATTGTTCAGACTGTCCGTGTGGACGTCAAGAGGCTCGACACCCTGATGAATCTGGTGGGTGAGCTGGTCATCGACCGTACCAGGCTTAACCGCTTTGTGCAGATCTTTAAAGAGCGCTATGGCCGCGGCAGTAGCGAAATGGTAGATAAGTTATATGAAATTTCCAGTCACCTGGGGCAATTTCCGCCGACCTTCAAAAAAAATCATGAAGGCCAGGATGCTCCCGGTAGCCCAGGTATTCAATCGCTTTCCGAGGATGGTGCGCGACCTGGCCCAGAAGCTCGGGAAGGAAATAGACTTTGTCATCGAGGGGCATGAAACAGAGCTTGACCGGAATGTCATAGAAGTGATCGGGGACCCCCTTATCCACCTGATTCGGAATTCCGTGGACCACGGGATTGAAACGCCGGAGGAAAGAGCCAGGCACGGCAAACCAGGCGCCGGCTTGCTGAAATTGAAGGCTTCATACATGGAAAACCACATCATCATTACCGTGCAGGATGACGGGAAAGGTATTGACCCTGCCAAGCTTCGCGCTAAAGTGGTTGAAAAGGGCCTGCTTGACCGGGAGGCGGCCGGGCGTATGACCGACCGGGAAGCCATAAAACTGATCTTCAGCCCCGGCTTCTCCACGGCTGTTGAGGTCAGCGACCTTTCCGGCAGGGGTGTGGGCATGGATATCGTCCGCAGCCGGATTGAACAGATCAACGGCACGGTTGAGGTCAGCAGCGCGGTTGGGTCCGGAACCACCTTCACTATTAAACTTCCGCTCACACTGGCCATCATCAGGGCGCTGATGGTCGAGCTGGGGGCTGAACAGTTTGCCCTGCCCCTGGCCAACGTGGTTGAGACCATCCACGCCCGGGCCGGGGAGATCATGCAGATCAAGCAAGGCGAGGTCATTGTGATCAGAGGCCAGGTCCTGCCGCTGGTGAGGCTGGCCAGAATTTTCGGGTGGGAAGATAGCGGTGACAAGGAACGCATGTATGTCGTGGTCCTTTGTGTCGGGGATAACAAATTCGGGGTTATTATCGACAAGCTCGTTGGCGAGCTGGAAATCGTTATCAAATCTCTGGGCAAGTACCTGGGCAGGGTTCCATGCCTTTCCGGCGCTACCATCCTCGGCGATGGTCAGGTTGCCCTGATTATTGATGCAAGGAGCCTGATTAAGGAAGCAGGTATAGATAAAAGAGCTTATACTGCCAGGTAGATTTTGCTTAATAAATAGGACCTCGAAATATTTTCTTACTCTAAAGAAATATTTTTTTTACCCGATATTTGAACTAGAAATATAAAAGAGGTGAGCCCGGTGAAAATTAACGGGACAGGTGGCATTGATCCGATCAAGGCCTACCAGGTGCAGTTAAAAAACACGGAAAAAATAGATGTTCAAAACAGGCCTGGCGGTGAGCAAAACCAGTCAGACAGGCTGGAGATCTCGGCTGAGGCCAAAAAGATTCAGTCCTACAAGGAAGTCCTGGCCGGAATATCATCTGTACGCGAAGACCTGGTTGTCTCATTGAAAAAACAGGTGCAGGAGGGAACGTACCTTCCCGACAGCCGGAAAATTGCTGCCGGGATTGCGCTGGAGAGGCTTACAGACAATATAAGGAACCAGGATTGATGGTAGATGTAATAGTATTATTCGAACGGCTGCAGGGCTGTTTAAAGAACCAGCTTGACCTGCTCGACCCGATGATCACGGTCGGGGAGGCGAAGTCCAGGGCGCTCCGGAACAACAGAGTTGATGATCTGAATGAAGCAGTTAAAGAGCAGGAATCATACGCCCTGGAGATGGAGATGGCCGAGCAGGAGCGACTGCTGATCCAGGAGTCGCTGGAAAAAGCATTGAACATAGATCGAGATTCAACATTGACCAGGCTGCTGCCATTTGCGGCAGAGCCGGTCAGATCGTCTTTACAGAAGCTTTTGATTTCACTGCAAAAAAAAATCAAAACACTCAAGGATATCAATTCCTTAAATTCGATCCTGATTAAAAAGGCGCGCCTTGTAAATAACCGGCTCATGCAGATTTTGAGTTCAGGTGTGCCGCCTACCTACGGTCAGAAAGGCGAGATTGAAAACGGGCTGAAACACATATCAGTTGTAAACAAAGAAGCATGACCGCCGCCCTCCGTGTTGTCAGTTATACACCGGGCGGCTCACTTATAAAGTTTTTTACTGTCGCGAGCACGGGAAAGAGGTAAGTTATCGATGACATACTCCACTTTCATGGGTCTGGAAACAGCGCGCAGGGGCCTGGCCGCCGGCAGCGCCGGGATGGACGTCACCGGTCACAATGTGGCCAACGCCAACACTCCCGGTTACACCCGCCAGCGGGCAGTCCAACAGGCAAGTTTCCCCTACACCGTACCATCGCTGGCCAGGCCGGAGGTGCCTGGACAGATGGGCACGGGAGTACTTACCATGCAGATCCAGCGTATCCGGGATAATTTCCTCGACGGCCAGATCAGGGCCGAAACCAGTTCACTGGGCGCCTGGCAGGCGCAGAATGACGCCCTGACCGAGATCGAGACCATCTTCATGGAGCCTTCGGATAACGGCCTCAACACTCTACTGGCCGACTTCTGGTCCAGCTGGCAGGAGCTCAGCAAGAACGCAGAGAGTTCCCCGGTGCGGACGATGGTAGCGCAGAGCGCTGTTTCACTGGCTGACGGCTTTAACCACACTTACAGCCAGATGGAGACTGTCAGGACGAACCTCCAGGAGCTGGCAAACATATCGATCCTGGACATCAACGACAAGGCCAACCAGATCGCTGCCCTTAACAATCAGATTGTAAATATTATCGCCGTGGGCGACCAGCCCAACGACCTTCTGGACAGGCGCGACTTGCTGCTGGACGAACTGGCGGGGCTGACCAATTATAAGGTCACCAATAACGCTGACGGGACGATAAATGTCGATATAGGCGATTTTAACCTGGTTAACAGGACTGACTATAACTCGCTCGACCAGGTGGACTGGGACGCGGCTGACCCCTGGGGCGATCCCCAGTATGCAGGGATTGCAAACGGTAACTTAAAGGGTATCCAGGACGCTATGGTCAAGCTGCAGAGCTACGAGACAGACCTGGACATACTGGCTGACAGTATTATGGCCGCCGTAAATGATCAGCACGCGTCAGGGTTTGACCTTAACGGCGACGCTGGTGTTAATAATTTCTTTACCGGAAGCGGCGCAGTGGGGATGTCCGTTAATAATGTGATTGTCTCAGATGTTAATTTAGTGGCAGCGGCGTCAGCCGTGGGTGAGCCCGGGGACGGGTCAAACGCCCTGGCCATAGCCGGGCTGCAGCACCAGAATATAGTCGCCGGTACCTCAGGTGACGGTTATTATAAAAACCTGATCGCCAGGCTCGGCGTGGAAACACAGCAGAGTGTCAGGATGGTCGAGAACCAGGAGGCCCTGGTCGGGCAGCTGACCAATCGCAAGGAGTCCATCTCCGGAGTTTCCCTGGACGAGGAGATGACCAACCTGATCCAGTACCAGTACGCCTACCAGAGCGCCGCCAGAGTTATTACGGTTCTGGACGAGATGCTGGACACGCTGATTAACCGGATGGCCGTATAAGGAGGGGGAACTATGCGCGTTACCAATAAGATGATTGCCCAGACCGTGCTGAACAACCTGGGAACCGGGCTGAGCAGGCTGCAGAAGCTGCAGGATCAGATGTCAAGCGGGTACATGGTCTCCCGGCCGTCGGACAACCCTGTTGTTGCTACCCGCGTGATGACGATGAATTCAGTCATGAAGCAGCACGAGCAGTATGAGAGAAATGTAGACGACGCCATTGGTTGGTTAGAAGCCACCGACAAGGCTTTGGGAAATCTCACCGATGCACTCCAGCGCGCCAGGGAACTGGCCCTGTACGGGGCGAATGGCACTTTATCCTCCACCGACCGCAGCGCCCTGGCCCAGGAAGTGGAGCAGTTGACAGCTAGTGTGGTGCAGATAGCCAACACCAGCTATGCCGGCCGCTATATTTTTGCCGGAACAATGACCACTACCTCGCCATTTGCGGAAGTCCCGCCAGGAAGCGGGATTGTTGTGTACAGTGGCAACAATGGGCAGTTGGAATGGGAAGTTGGCCAGGGAGTGACGGTAAACATTAATATTAATGGTAGAGATGCTTTTATAGACTCGGATGTTTTTGCCTCACTTAATGATCTTCGTACTAACCTTCAGTCCAGCGGTACCTTTGACACAACGATACTATCCAGGTTGGACAGCGCCATCGACAGCACCCTTAATCTTCGTGCGTCCATGGGAGCAAAAAACAACCGCCTGGAGATGGCCCTGAACCGGTATTCTATGGAAAAGATTAATTATGAGCAACTATTGTCGAAGTTAAATGATGTAGACATAGCCAAAATATACACCGACTTTAAGATGCAGGAAGCAGTTTACCAGTCCGCCCTGAATACCGGCGCCCGCATCCTGCAGCCCACCCTATTAGACTTCCTTCGCTAAACAACGAAAGAAGGGATAACCATGAAAATCGGCGCCGGCGGCCTGCAGGCTTTAGTCGGGTATGAAGCAACCCGCTCGCTTGACGCCAGCCGTATGAAACCAACGCCACAAGAGGCACTGCTGCAGGCTGAAGACCATGCCAGGCGTAGGCAGCGCTACGAGCTCAACAGGGCTGTAGAGCATATGCGCCAGGCGGCGGAGATGTACAACCAGCCCCTGGAATTTAAAGTTAAGCAGGGGAACAAGCCCAAGATTAAAGCCAGGGACAGGCGCACCGGGGCCGAGCGGGAATATACGCTTGAAGAGGCTGAAGCCTGGCTGTTGGAACAGAGGGGTAAGGGCGGTAAATTGAACGGGTACGCATAAATAAGTGGCCGCAGGGTCATTTTTTTATACGAGGGGGTTTTGATATGGAGTTAACCGCCAAAAAAGGCGAAATAGAAAAGCGAACGGACCTGTTTTTATCATTTCCCTGGGGTTTGCCGGGATTGGAGGACTACACAAGATACAGCCTGAGCGTTTTGGAGGAAAACTTGCCATTTTATTTCCTCAGGTGCGCCAGCAAGCCGGCGGTGGGCCTGCTGCTCGTCAACCCCTTTGTCTTTTTCAGGGACTACGATTTTGACATCGACGGGGAAGCGGTCAAACAGCTGCAAATTGACGACCCGGGCCAGGTGGTGGTACTGAGTGTCGTCAACACCAGCGGCGGCCTGAAATCAGCCACAGTCAACCTTACCGCCCCGGTGATCATCAATACGGAGCGCCTGTTGGCCAAGCAGGTTGTCCTAAACGATAAAAGGTATTCCTTCCGCACCCCCCTGGTTGCCAGTACAGGTGCTGAAAAGGGGGATCGGTGACATGCTGGTTCTGGCGCGCAAAAAAGGTCAGTCGATCATGATCGGGAAGGAGATCAGGATCATGGTGGTGGAAACGGGGGGCGAAACGGTGCGCTTGGGTATCGACGCCCCGCCGCACCTGGAGATTTTCAGGGAGGAGATTTACCGTGAGTTGCGTGAGGAGAACACCGGGGCAGTGACCAGCTCCGAGGAAGCGTTAAAGTTTCTTAACGAGAAAATTTCCAGGGAAAAGTAAAAAATAGGACTAAAGAGGACTAAAGCTTTACAGCTAATAAACGATATAGATTACAAATATAAAGTTTTTCGGGGGCGGCCGACCCCGGACAAAGTGACCGCATGGAAGCGGTCATAGCAAAAATAATTCATGGAGGAATGAAAAGAATGAGAATCAACCACAATATTGCGGCGCTCAACACTTTTCGTCAGCTATCGAGCAATAATGTAATGGCTTCCAAGTCCCTGGAAAAACTTTCATCCGGACTCCGGATAAACCGCGCGGGGGACGACGCGGCAGGTCTGGCTATCTCTGAAAAAATGAGAGGGCAGATTCGAGGGCTGGATCAGGCCACAAGTAATGCGCAGGATGGTATTTCACTAATCCAGACCGCTGAAGGAGCTTTAAACGAAGTCCACTCCATTCTACAACGTATGAATGAGCTTGCGGTACAGGCCGCAAACGGCACTCTTTCAACCAATGACAGGACGGCTATTTCCAGCGAAATAACACAGTTAAACGGTGAAATCGATCGTATTTCATCTGCCACCAAGTTTAACGGCCAAACCCTGCTGGCAGGTACATTTGGTGTTCAGCTGAACGCAACTTCAGGTTTAGCTGTTGGTAGCAATGGTATAACAGCTATTGATATCAGTGGGGCTTCTGAATCAGAGACATACACTATAGCTGTAGGTGCAGTCGGCGGCGCCGGATTTGTGCAATTGACAGACACACTCGGTAATAGACAGGAGATAGCTTTTGCAGACAGCACTGCCGGAGTATTAGATTTTGATAAGTTAGGAATAAAGATTACAGTAAACAATACCTGGACATGTGCAGGCTTGGCAGCAGCTAACAACGGTGGCGGCGGCGCCGGTACTGTCATTACAACGGCGTCAGCAGCTGTAAAACTTCAAATCGGCTCCGAAAACGATGTCGCACAGCAATTGGGTATATCTATTCAGCTGGTGGACAGTTCCGCAGTTTCACTTAACACTGCGTCTATAGACGTTTCCACCTCCACAGATGCCGCTTCATCTATAACAACAATTGCGTCGGCCATCGACACTGTATCTTCCAGGCGCTCCGCGCTTGGCGCTTACCAGAACCGTCTGGAACATACCATTAACAACGTAAGCACCGCTGCTGAAAACTTGACGGCCGCCGAATCCCGCATTCGTGACGTGGATATGGCCAAGGAAATGATGGAATTTACCAAGATGAGCATTCTTTCACAGGCCGCCACGGCCATGCTGGCACAGGCCAACCAACAGCCGCAGGGAGTGCTGCAACTGCTCCGTTAATTTTGAAGAAACAAGAGAGACCTTGGTTTTTCCCAGGGTCTCTCTTTTCTCAAAAATTAATTCCACTTAAGGTTTTCATCTTTATTTCCGATAATATTGTTGAAGATACTTTTATGCCGGTGGTGGTGGTTAAATGTTTTCCAACTTAAGGATTGGCGGGCTTGTCTCAGGTCTGGACACGGATTCCATAGTGAAAGATCTAATGAGGATCAAAAGGGTTCCGGTCGATAAGCTGAAACAGAATAAACAGATCCTGCAGTGGCAGAGAGAAAGCTACAGGGAGATTAACGTCAGCCTGAGGAGCTTCAGGGACGCAGTGTTTAATATGAAGCTCCAGTCTACCTATATGGCCAGGAGCGCCGCGTCCTCCAATGAGAGCGCTGTCAGCGCCTCGGCCAACACCAGCGCGGTCCAGGGGAATTATACTGTAACCGTGACACAGCTTGCCCGGGGAGTGACAATCGGCAGCCAGGAAGGCCTGGACTACCTGTTTGACGAGATGAAGGAAGACGGGACGGTCAGGACCCTGCAGGAGCAGTTCGGCCTGGGTGACGACCCCGTCACCTTTACCCTGACGGGAAAAGTGTCCGGGGAGCTCAAGAGCAGCGACTTTACCATCGACCCAACGACGGATACTGTTTACACGCTGGCTGCAAAAATTAACAGCGCCAACATCGGGATCAGCGCCAACTACGATGCCGGCTTGAACAGGTTTTCACTCTCCTCCGCTTCGACCGGCAGCAATGCTTATATCAAGGTGACTGGTGATGCTTCAGGGCTGCTCTCAGATGCCGCAGGCGCCGGTGACAATGTGTTGAGATTGAAGCTGGCCGGCGACGCCGAGCCTTCCGTGGCGAACGGACAGCTGGGCAGGGACGCTATCTTCAGCTTCGGTGACATGCCGGGACTGACTTCAGCTTCAAACACTGTCACGGTCAACGGCATCACCCTGACCCTGAAGGAGGGCGGCGGGGCAACAAGCACTATTTCTGTCACGAACGACACAGACGCCGTCTTTAATACCATAAAAGATTTTGTTAATTCCTACAATAGCCTAATTGATAAAATAAACGGGAAACTGTCGGAGACCCGCAACCGGAACTACCTCCCCCTGACCGATGAGCAGAAGGAGGAAATGTCGGAAAAAGAAATAGAAAAGTGGGAGGAGTTTGCCAGAAGCGGCCTGCTGCGCAACGACGGGTTGCTTAACAGGACCGTCACAGGGATGCGTGCGACTTTATCCTCTATCGTGTCCGGGCTGACGGGTGGAGGCGGCTACGACAGCCTGGCCAAAATAGGCATTACAACCGGTCTATATACTGAAAAAGGAAAGCTCAATATTAACGAGGCCAAGCTTAGGGAAGCCCTGCAGAATGACCCCGACGGTGTGAAGGAGTTATTCTCAAAGTTTTCAGAAGTGGATGAGGAAAAGGGATTGGCCCAGCGCCTGTATGACGACGTTAACAACGGAATTTCACTGGTCTCCGCAAGGGCGGGCGACGAAAGCGCGTACAGCCTTTTTGACAACAGCAATATAGGTAAACGTCTCAGCCAAATAGACAAGGACATCGACAAACTGGAAGAGCGGCTCGAGGAGATAGAAAACCGCTATTGGAAGCAGTTTACCGCGCTGGAGCAGGCTATCAGCCGGATGAACGCCCAGAGTTCCTGGCTTACACAGCAATCTGCCAGCTCGAATCAATAATAAATACGGTGGGAAATTTGAGTATTAGTGTTCGAAAAAGTAGTTAATGTCAATATCATGAGTATGATTACGTTATTTAGCCGGCTTCACAGCCGGTTTTTACGTGCAGGCATATTTATTAACTTCAACGTTATTACAAAATGGGACTTTGGTAGTATAAATCTTCATACCATTATGCCGATAAAAAGAGTAATATAACTTATTGTTAAAACCTTAAGTTGGTGTTGGAGTTCTTAATGGAGATTGGTCTTATTTTAGAAAGAAAGAGGGATGCGGCTAGATGAAGGTTGATAGTTCAGCCGTCCACATGTCCGGCAGCAGCAGCAGCCTTGCTACCTACACCAGGGAAGAGACACTCAGGATGTGGGCCGGCAAGGAGAGGCCTGATTTTGAAGGGCGCGATCTGCCTACAGGCCGGCTGCAGGGTTTATTTCAGGCGGACACCCTCGAGCTGTCCGGGCAGGCCAGGTCCCTCATCGCGCAGGGTAAAGGCGCGGAGCAGGCAGACCCTGCAGGCAAGACCACCCAGCTGGAGCTTTCTGAGCAGGACAAACAGAAATTGTTGCTGGTCCAGAGAATGATTGAAATGCTCACAGGCAAGAAAATCAAGTTTTATGTTCTAAAAGAAATCAACCTTGAAGCTGGAAAAAGCGCCTTTGCTAACCCTATAAAAGCGCCGCCTTCTGCGGTGCAGCCGCGGCAGGGCTGGGGCCTGGAGTATGACCTGCGCGAGTCTTGTTACGAGCAGCAAAAGATGTCCTTTACCGCTCAGGGTACAGTCAGGACTGCAGACGGCAGGGAGATAAACTTTTCGGTGCAGCTGAATATGAGCAGGGAATTTGCCTCTCAGCATAACCTTACAATCAGGGCGGGTGACGCCGCACTGGTCGACCCGCTGGTGATCAATTTCAGCGGTTCGGCTCCCAGTCTGACGGAAACAAAGTTCAGCTTTGACCTGGACTCGGACGGGCATCAGGACCAGATTTCGTTCGTGGGTCCCGGCAGCGGCCTGCTGGCCCTGGACCTGGACGGTGACGGACGGATTAATAATGGGATGGAACTATTCGGGCCAAGTAGCGGAGATGGATTTGCCGAACTCGCGCGGTACGACGAGGACGGCAACCAGTGGATTGATGAAAGCGACCCTATTTATGAAAGGCTGCGCATTTGGACCAAAGATCAGAATGGCAATGATGTTTTGTTCGCCCTAGGGCAGAAAAACGTCGGCGCGATATTCCTGGGCAACGTCAGCACGTTATTTGACTTAAAGGACCAGGCCAACAACCTTCAGGGTCAGGTCAAAAAAACGGGGATATACTTAAGTGAAAGCGGCCCGGTCGGGACAGTTCAGCAGATTGACCTGACCATATAAAGCAGCATCTGATAAAAAGCAAGGCTTCTTCTAGCAATCATTAATTGAACTTACGGAGGTAGATTGCGTGGTCAACAATAACCCATATCACCAGTACCAGCGCAATGCGGTGGCCTGCGCGAGCAAAGGCGATTTGACGCTGATGTTGTACAACGGCGCGGTCAAGCACATCAAGCACGCTGTAAATATGGTGGCAGCCAAGAATATCGAAAGAGCGCACCACTCGATCGTACGGGCGCAGGAGATCATATCTTATCTCAGCGAGAGTCTAAACCCTGATTTTGAAATCTCAAACAGCCTGGCTGCCTTATATGATTATATAAATCACCGCCTGGTCCAGGCCAACATTAAGAAAGACGGAGATATTTTATCCGAGGTGCTAGGCCTGGTAGTGGAGTTGAGAGACACCTGGGTGGAGGCGCTGCAGCTGTCCAAATCACCTGTTGCGAGCGGTCAGTAATGGCAAAGGAAAACGCAGGTATACTATTGAGCAGGCTGGTGGAACTGGCTCTCAGAAAAAAAGAAATCGCGGAAAAAATTTTGAAATTGACTTCAGGACAGTCCGGGGAACTCACACCTGAAAACTATGACAGGCTGGAGTCTCTGATCAAAGAAAAACAGGACTTCATGGACTGCATAGACTTGATTGACGACGAAGCGCTGCAGCTTGGAAATAAAGTCCTGGAAACGACAGGCGCGGGCGCCTGGGATGATGTAAAGAAGATCTATACCGGGGAATGGGAAGCAATTGGAGGACTGCGTGACGAAGCGGCCCGGCTGCTGGGGGAAGCCCTGGTTATAGACAGGAGAAATTTAAAAAGCATTGGCGAAGAATACCGGAAGCTGAAAAGTGAAATGGAGCAATTCAGAGCGGGCAGAGGTTCTGCAAAGGCTTACCAGGGTAATGACGCGCAGACAGGCGGCTACTTTATCGACAAAAAGAAATAAATTTATGCACGACAAAAGAAAGTATACTCCGGGGGGTGACATAAAATGAGAATACAGGGCGCTGAGAGCAGCTACATACCGATGCAGCGCGAAATAAAAGCGGATATTCCGCTAAAAAAACGAGAGCCGGTTTCAAATGAAGCAGTAAGCCGGTTGCAGCGGCAATCCGAGGGAAAAGCCTCAGATTTGCCTGACCAGAAAAAACTGGACAGGGCCTTGAAACAGGCCAATGACACCATGGAAACATACGGCACGGAAGTGCGCTTCAAAGTTCACAAGGAAAGCGGCGAGATGCTGGTCAAAGTCATCAATACCAGGGACAATTCCGTTATCCGTGAAATCCCGCCCGAGCGAGTCCTTGATTTTGTGGCCCACGTTAAGGAGATGCTGGGATTCATTATCGATAAAATCATCTAAGTATACTAACTATGGAAGATAATATATTATTTTGTTAATAAGCCAAGTCCTGCTTCGGGACTTGGCTTGGTTTATATGTGTTCTATTATTTTACGACATGGTCGTCGACAGCAGGTTGCTAAAGATAGTCTTTGTAATCCCGCTTGGATAAAGGTTGTGGGTCTAAACTTTTTTTAAAATTTTTTGTCAAAATTTACGAAAATCTTTTTTCACAGGAAGGAATAAGTCGCTAATTGTAGAATATGGTAGAGGTTGAGTCAGGTAATATATACCATTACAATTAAATTTATCTAATGGAAAGGGCAAACTTCCCGAAAGGGAGGGGCGCAAAGCTGACAGGCCTAAAGCCTGAGCAGGCGCGGGGCAGGCGTGGGATGTCGATCGCATCAGCGAAAGACATGCTGGTGACTTATTCTGCAACTGTTTGGCCAGGGCGGCTGGGTTGCCAGGACTGTGTGATTTACTACCAAGCCCTTTCAAAAGGCTTGGTTTTCTTCGTTAAAAACAGGTATTAAACAAAAAGGGGCGGTGCGCATGGACCTTTTTACCAACCCGGTGATGGTGGCCTTAAAAAAAGGGCTGGACGCGGGGGCATTGCGGCAGAGAGTGATATCGAACAACATTGCCAACATCAACACGCCCAACTTTAAAAAATCGTCAGTCGCTTTTGAGAGCCTGCTTAAGACGGCGCTCGGGGAAGGACCGGTTAAATTGCAGACCACCGACCCCAGGCACTTCGCCGGCGCATCGACACTGGCTGAAGTCAGGCCCGAGGTTAAGGTGATCAGGACGACATCTATGCGGGCCGACGGAAACAATGTGGACATCGATGAAGAGATGACCAACCTGGCGGCCAATGACATTCAGTTCCAGGCAGCGGCCAGGGAAATAAGTGAACGCATAGCTCTGCTGAGCTATGTCATTACAGGTAGGGGGTAGGAAGAGATGGGTGTTTTTGATTCATTTGCCATCAGCGCTTCGGGGATGACGGCGGAGAGGTTGAGGCTGGACCTGGCGTCCAATAACATTGCCAACATGAACAGCGCCGGCAGGCCGAACGACCCGTCAAATCCACCTTATCGGCGTAAAATCCCCATTTTTGTGCAAATGCTGGAACAGACCGGCGGGCAGGGCCTGCAACGGCCGGGTTTCAGTGGCGCCGGGGTGCGTGTGGCCAGGGTCTTGGAGGACAACAATCCTCCCCGCCTGGTTCATGACCCGTCTCATCCGCTAGCGGATGATAGAGGCTATGTAGCTTACCCGAATATCAATATTGTTAATGAAATGGTGAATGTGATCACCGCCACCAGGGCGTACGAGGCAAACGTTACGGCTCTTAACGCCGCCAAGGACATTGCCTTAAAAGCGCTGGAAATCGGCCGGGGATAAGGGGGCGTTAAATAATGCAGGTTTCTCCCATAGGGCAGATCGCGCCAATTCTAAAGGTTGACGCCGCAGAGAAGCAGGGCGAGGGCAGTGTTTCCTTTTCCGAGCTAGTAAACAGCGCCCTTAAAAAACTTAATGATGCTCAGGTCAAAGCTGATGACCTGACACTTCAGTTGCTGACCGGTGAGGTGGAGGATATTCACCAGGTTACCATAGCCATGCAGGAGGCCAAGCTGACCATGCAGCTGGCTGTTGAAGTGAGGAACAAGGTGATTGAAGCCTACCAGGAAATATCCCGCATGCAAGTATAGCAAAAGCAGGGGCAAAGGCAGGGAGACGGTTCTCTTGCTCCCATAAAAGTCCCAACTAATAGAAACCGCAGATTAAGTATTGAGGTGGTTGAATTTGACCCCGGGTGACATCACAGCCAGGTTTAAAGAGAGATGGCAGCCCTTAAACCAGACACAAAAGATCATCTCCGTCATTGTTACCGCGGGGGTCCTGGTCTGTTTGTTTTATCTCGGACAAATTATTGCGCGTCCTGCTTATGCCCCCCTGTTTACAGGTCTGGAGCCGAGGGACGCAGGGTCCATAGTTGAACAGCTCAAGACTTTAAATGTTCCCTACCAGGTTGCAGAGCAGGGCCGGACGATTAAAGTTCCGGAGTCCCAGGTCTATGAGGTGCGGATCCAGCTGGCCAGCAGCGGGGCGCTTGGCGGCGGGATGGGTTTCGAGCTTTTTGACGAGAGCAAATTCGGACAGACCGATTTTGAGCAGCAGGTGGGCTACCAACGGGCTTTACAGGAAGAGCTGAGGAGGACACTGGTCCAGATAGAAGGGGTTGAGCAGGCCAGGGTGCACCTGGTGCTCCCTCAAAAAAGCGTTTTTATCAGCGAGCAGGGCACGTCCTCAGCTTCAGTGGCGCTGAAGCTCAACCCGTCGGCGCGGCTTAAGCCAGAGCACTCCCAGGGTATCTGTGATATCCTGGTTGGCAGCGTGGAGGGGCTGAAGCCTGAAAACGTCCACATTGTAGACACCGAAGGAAATATTTTAAGCGATAACTTAGGGTCAACCGACCCGAAGGCTGTATTAACCAAGGCGACACTGGAGCAGCAGAAAGCCCAGCGTGATTATGAGAAAGAGCTTGAGAACAGAGTTCAGCAAATGCTCGCCCGCATCCTGGGCCAGAATAAGGCAGTGGCCATGGTCACCGCCGATTTGGATTTTAACCAGCAGCAGACCGTCAGCACCACCAGCACAAACCCTGAGGGTGTAAAGACGAGTGAGCATACAGTCAAGGAAAGCAGCACGGGAACAGAGGTGGGCGGCGCTCCGGGAACGGATTCAAATGTCACCACCAACCCGTTTCTTGCCGGGACCGGCTCCACCAGTTACACCCGGGAAGAAAACACCTTTAACTACCAGGTCAGTACCCTGCAGGAAACCGTGATTAACGCGCCCGGGGGTGTCCGGCGTTTATCAGCGGCGGTAGTTGTAAGTGAAACAGATGGCCCGGTGGAAGTGGAAAAGGTCAGGGATGTTGTGGCAGCTGCTATTGGCTACAACCAGATCAGGGGGGACATGATCCATGTTTCAAGTATGGTCTTTGACGATACTTACCAGAAAAAAATCGACGAAGAAATGGCGCTGGCCGGAAATAAAGCCGCTGATCAAGAACGCCTGAAATTATATGCCATGGCAGGAGGGGCGGTGCTCGGTGTCATCCTGATCATTGCCGTGGTGGTCGTTATGTTGAGGCGCCGCAGCGCTCAGAGGGTTACCGATATGGATGAGGAAGAATTTGTCCCAGTCAAGGCCATCGAGCTGGATCAGGAACAAGTTGCCAGGGATGAAAAGCAGAAGCAACTTCGGGAAATGGCAAAAGAAAAACCGGAAGACGTGGCCGAACTTTTGAAAGTATGGATCAAAGAGTAAGGAGGGCTTGTCTTGCAGCAGCTTTTAAAGTTCAAAGGCATACAAAAAGCGGCCATTTTATTGATAGCGCTGGGCTCGGACCTGTCTTCCAAGGTGCTCAAACAGGAATTCCAGGAGTCTGATATAGAGCTGATAACCCAGGAAATTTCCAATATGATCAAAATTCCACCGGAAGTAAGAAACGCTGTGGTTGATGAGTTTCTGGAGCTTCAGCGGGCCCGGCATTACCTGATTCACGGCGGCCTTAACTATGCCAAGGAACTGCTTGAAAAGGCTGTGGGTCACCAGAAGGCTTCGGAAATATTAAATAAGCTTACCAGGGACATGAAGGCCATACCCTTCAGCGCGCTGCGCAAGACCGACCCCAAACAGCTATATAATTTTTTGCGGGAGGAGCACCCCCAGACAATCGCGCTGATCCTGGCCCACCTGACGCCGGAGCAGGCGGCGGTCGTGCTTGGGCTGCTGCCCCCTGAGCTGCAGAGTGATATATCCAGGCGAATTGCAATAATTGACCGTTTCTCATCGGATATAATCAGGGATGTTGAGACCCTGCTGGAGCGTAAGCTTTCATCCGTAGTCCCGCAGGATCATAACGTGGTTGGAGGAGTGCAGTCCCTGGTGGATATCCTGAACAGGGTCGGCAGAAGTTCTGAAAAAGTAATCATGGAGGGTCTTGAAAGAGAGGACCCGGTACTTGCGGAGGAAGTTAAGAGGCGCATGTTTGTATTCGAGGACCTCACCCTGCTGCCGGACAACTTTATCCAGCGGGTGCTGAAAGAGGTTGACTCCAAAGACCTGGTTCTTGCCATGCGTGGGTCCAACGAGGATGTTAATTCCAGGATCCTTAAAAACATGTCCAAGCGTGCCGCCGAAATGATTAAAGAGGAAATTGAATTTATGGGTCCGGTCCGGCTTAAAGAGGTGGAGAAGGCCCAGCAGAAAGTTGTTTCAATCATTCGGAAGCTGGACGAGAGCGGTGAAATAATTATTTCACGGGGTGGCGAAGATGTCATCATTTAAAATCATCAAAAGCGCAGAGGTGCAGGACAACTCCCTGCAGGTGCTGCCGTTGCGGCGCAGCACGGCTGCCGATGAACTGGCGCAAAAAAGAACGGACAGCCCGTCTGACTTGAGTGTAAATCTCCAGGCCTGGGCCAGGGCGCAGGCCGAGGAGACCATCAGCCGCGCCCGTTTCACGGCTGATGAAATCATCCGGCAGACGCATGTGGATATCGAACAGGTCAGAAAGCTGGCATACCGGGGTGGCTACGACCAGGGATGTAGGGATGGCTTCGAAAAGGGCTACCAGGACGGCATCATTAAAGCTGAAGAAGAGTCTCAGGCCATACGCGAGCAGGCCGCCAGTTTCTTCGACCAGGTTGAAAATATCCGCCGCAAGACACTGCAGGCGCTCGAGCAGGAGGTTGTTGAACTGGCTGTGGAAATCGCGGAGAGGCTTGTTTCAGCCCAGCTGGAACTGGATCCTTCAACAGTGTTGAAGATAGCTGCTGAGTCCATCCGGCTGGTGGCGGAAAGGCTGAATGTGGTTCTATATGTCAGTCCGTCCGAGATGGAGTATGTTAACAGTAAAAAAAC
Source organism: Pelotomaculum sp. UBA3103 (assembly GCA_002365855.1). Classification (GTDB taxonomy): domain Bacteria; phylum Bacillota; class Desulfotomaculia; order Desulfotomaculales; family Pelotomaculaceae; genus UBA3103. The sequence continues at coordinate 19,872 of DFAP01000016.1, forward strand.
CGAACTTAAGAGTATCCTGCCGGCCAGGGCCGAACTTCAGGTCGTAGCTGATTCATCAATACTGCCCGGAGGGTGCAAGATTGAAACTGAGCAGGGCTGGGTTGACGCTACCATTGAAGCCCGCCGCGAAGCGCTGGTGAAGGCGCTCTACGGCAGCGAGCGGTAGGCCGCTGGTCTTATATATAACTATCTGGCTATTACATCCGTGAGATTTAAAGATAAGGTGATGACTTTTGGATAACGCCCCGATAAACCTGTCTCACTGGCATTCCCGCCTCAAAAAAGCCAGGCTGATCAAAGTAACCGGCCAGGTTTCCCGTGTTATAGGGCTGACGGTCGAGGTGCTGGGGGTTAACGCCCCGATTGGCGAGGTTTGCGAGATCATCGTGCCCGGCGGAGCTGAGCCGGTTTTAGCTGAAGTCGTAGGCTTCCGCGACGGGAGTACGCTTTTGATGCCTCTGGGCGAACTGAGGGGCATCTACCAGGGCTGCGAGGTCATCCCCGTGGGGAAATCGTTTAATGTCAAAGTAGGGGAACAGCTCCTGGGCAGGGTTCTCAACGGCCTGGGAGAGCCAATGGACGACAAGGGGCCGCTGAACGGCGATTCCATAGAATATCCGGTCAACAGCCGCCCGCCTAACCCCCTGATGAGGAGGCGGATAACCGAAGTTTTATCCACCGGGGTAAGAGCCGTGGACGCGCTGCTTACCTGCGGGCAGGGACAGAGAATGGGTATTTTTTCAGGTAGCGGCGTTGGGAAAAGTACCCTTATGGGTATGATTTCACGCTACAGCAGTGCCGATGTTAACGTTATCGGACTGATTGGTGAGCGGGGCAGGGAAGTGCTGGACTTTATCGAGACCGACCTAGGCCCGGAAGGGTTGTCCCGCTCGGTAGTAGTGGTCGCTACTTCAGAACAGCCGGCCCTGGTCCGGCTTAAGGGAGCTTTTGTATCATGCGCCATTGCCGAGTATTTTCGCGACCAGGGCAAGGACGTCCTGCTGATGATGGATTCGGTAACGCGTTTTGCCATGGCTCAGAGGGAGATTGGCCTGGCCATAGGCGAGCCGCCCGCGACCAAGGGTTATACACCATCGGTTTTCGCGCTGCTGCCCAGGCTTCTGGAGCGTCCGGGCATGTCGCATACAGGTTCGATCACAGCCTTTTTTACAGTGCTGGTAGATGGCGATGATTTCAATGAGCCCGTTTCTGACGCAGTTCGGGGCATTCTGGACGGTCATATCATTCTGTCCCGGGATCTTGCCGCAGCCAATCATTATCCGGCTGTGGACATCCTCAACAGCGTCAGCCGGCTGATGCCCGATATCACTACCGAGGAACACCGCGCCCTGGCCGGCAGGCTGCGCAGCTTGCTGGCGATATACCGGCAGGCGGAGGACCTGATCAATATCGGGGCTTATGTCCAGGGCTCTAACCCGCGCATTGACGAAGCAATTGCGGCTTATCAGAGTATAACGGGATTCCTGCGACAAGACATTAACGAGCACAACCAGTTTGATCAGGCTGTTAAAATGCTGAAGACCATTATCGATTAGGGGGTTAATCGACCTTGGCAAAATTTCAATTTCGCCTTGAGCCGGTCCTCAGGCAGCGGGAGGCCAGGGAAGACGCCGCTGAACAGGCCCTGGCGCTCACCCGCAAGGAATACAACCGGCGCTTGAACCTGCTGCAGAACACCAGACTGCGCCTGGAAAAGGCCTTTACTCCTGGTGAGGTTAAAGAACTGGATCTTGTTGAAGCGATGCACGTGTCATTTTACCGGGCATCCCTCAAAGAAAAAATATGCAGCCAGGAAAGGGATGTATGCGAGGCTGAAGATTTGGTCGAGGGCAGCAGGAAGGAAGCCGTTCAGGCCAGGCAGGAACGCCAGATTATTGAGAAAGTTAAGGAAAAATCCCTGAATAATTTTCGGCGCTCGGAGGATGCCAGGGAGCAAAAGCTTGCAGATGAGCTGTCTATGTATTCCTACCTGCGCTCGGTCAAATAGAGTCCCAAACTGTTGGGAATGGAGGCAAAAACCTCCTTGCGATTCCCATGTAAAAATAGAAAGGAGGTGAGATTAGATGCAGGTTGCAACAGTTAGCGAGGCCGCAACATCTCAGAAAAGGAACACAGGAAAACATGCTGCAAAGGACGAGACGGGACAATTTGATGCAGCCATGGCGATGGTTTACGCGCTGCTGTCCCAAACACCGGTAGAGGAAAAAAAGGATTCACTGCCAGGCAAGCCTGGTAATCTGAGACAGGTTGATCCCTCGGAGCAGCTTGAAGGCCAGAGGACCGGGCTGCCGTGGGTAGCGCGGGAAGAAGGTAAGCTTCCGCCGGGACAGGCTGAAGGTCAGAGAGTTGGGCCGCCGGGGGTGGCGCGGGGAGAAGGTGATCTTCCGACGGGACAGGCTGGGCCAAGCGCCCCTGGTCTGGAGCGAAGCAGGGCCTTTATGGCGACAAATTCAGACCAGCACGCCCCGGCCGGTCTTTCAACAGCGGCGGCGAGACCGGGACACCAAGCCGGTGGAATGAATACCGAGGCCTTAAGAGCACTGCCCCAGACGGGGGAGAATACGGCAGAAGCTGTGTCGGCGCTACTCGGAGATACTGTAGGCGATGTAAAGGAGCAGGCGCTGCTGTCCGCGCAGAAGTCATTGAAGGCCGGAGCCGGCGAAGAGAAACTAAAAAATATTGACACCCACCGGGCTGGCCCGTCTGAGCCACTGCCGGTTAACCAGGCTGCTTCACCTGATGGTAAAGGGAGCGCTCCAGCTGCGGAAACCATTGAGGTAAGTGTCCGGGGAAGCGTGGCAGCCCCCCAGGCCGCAGCCGATAAAAAAGGTGGGTCTGACCACAATCCCGGTGAGAATAACTCGCGCGGCAGCGCTCAGGCAGACGCTGTCCAGAACAGCGGAGCTCCTTCGCTTAACAGCAATTCTTCCGCGCGATCGTCAGACGCGTCCAGTAGTGTAAAACTACCTGAACTGGGTGACAGGATATTACAGGAAATCCGGGAGATACTTGCCAATCCCAGGGGAAGGCAGCAGACTCACGTGCAGTTGAAGCTGGAACCGGAACACCTGGGCCACCTCACGATCAAGATGTTTTTTCATAAAAATGAGCTCAGTGTGCACTTCCATACTAAAAACAGCTATGTAAAAGAAGTCATCGAGGGTTCTATCGGTCAGCTGAAGGAATCACTGGGACTTCAGGACCTGAAGCTGAACGATGCGTTTGTATTCACAGGGAACGAGGACCGGGGCGGCGCCGGCCGGGAGCCGGGAGAGAGAAAAGGGCCGTTTGAAAAGGCTCAAGGACAAAACGGCAGGCATGAGCTAGAGGCACAACGGCTGATTGACCCGGTTAACTTAGCTGTAAAGGACTCGTCGCAGGTTGATTACCTGATTTAGTGTTCAGAAAGGAGGCACCAAAAGTGCAGGTCAGCTCATCAACGGGAGAATACATGCTGCCGGAAACAAGGAAGCAGCCGGCAAAAACGCTGGACAAGGACGCCTTTCTCCAGCTTTTCATCACCCAGCTCAAGTACCAGGACCCGATGAGCCCGATGGATTCAGACCAGTTCATGGCCCAGATGACCCAGTTCAGCATTTTAGAACAGCTAACAAACCTCAGCCAGGAATTGTCTCAGCTCAGCAGGTCCCAGAAAGTATTAGAGGCGTCTTCCCTGGTGGGAAGGCAGGTAAGTGTTTTTACGGAAGATGGGACGGTATCCGGGACGGTGGAGAAAGTCAACTTTTCCGGCCAGGATATACTGGTCTTTGTCAATGGTAAAGCCTATGACATATCCCTGGTTATAGAAGTCCACAAAGATGGTGGAACCGAACAGGTCATGGCCAGGCTGGACCAGTTAATTGACAAAATAGTTGAAAATAACAACCCCCAGGCAGAGGAAGACCCGCTTGCGGAGATCCTGACGTCAGATGGACAGTAGATGTGAAGCTATAGAAATGGTTTCTTGTAAAGAGATGATTTCTATAAAACGACAGCAGACAATCAGGAGAGCAGCAGGAGATGATAAGAAATGGTCAGGTATGTAAGCTCAATAATATCTCCATCCCCCATAAAGCCGCAGCCGTCCTCGCCTATTAAAAGCAGGAAGTCTTTACCGGCGGAGCTGCAGGCTACCTTTCAGGAGTCTTTGCAGAAGGAAATCGGGAGGGGGCAGGGTCTGAAGTTTTCCGCCCACGCCGAGAAGCGCCTGAAAGAAAGACAGATCGTTTTAGCCCAGGGTGACCTGCAAAAAATCAATAATGCCGTGAAGCAGGCCGAGGCCAAGGGTTCGCGTGAGTCGCTGATCATCTATGGGGACCTGGCCCTGGTCGCCAGTGTGCGCAACAGGACCGTAGTTACCGCTGTTGATGGAAAGTCTGCAGGAGATCATGTGTTCACCAACATCGACAGCGCGGTAATCGTGAAGTAAGATGACAACTAAATACAGCAGAATGATGTTTCAAAAGGCCCATAAGAAATACCCAAAAAGTCCGACGACTGACGACCAAATTTGCAGCCGGCCCGAAAGGAGGCTGCGCGGCCGCTGAACGACTGAGGCGGCCCGAATTAAAAGGAGGATTGACATGCTCAGATCTCTTTACTCCGGCGTTTCGGGTATGAAGAATCACCAGATCCGCATGGATACTATCGGCAACAACGTCGCCAACGTCAATACTACCGGCTTTAAAAGCGCCAGGTGCAACTTTCAGGACCTGCTCAGCCAGACCCTGCGTTCCCCCAGCGCGCCGACCGGCACTACCGGTGGCGTCAACCCTGGTCAGGTCGGGCTCGGCATGACCGTGGCCGGGATCGCCAACAACATGGAGCAGGGCGGCATGCAGACCACCGGACGCACGCTGGACCTGGCCATCCAGGGCAACGGCTTTTTCGTCATTCATAAAAATGCAGGCGGGGACGCCTACTACACCCGCGAGGGCATCTTTTACATGGATGCTGACGGCTACCTGGTAAATTCCAACGGTTATTACGTGTGCGACGACGGTGGAAATGAAATTCAGCTCAGCGCCACCCCTGAAACTGTCGGCTACATCAGCATTTCTGACACCGGCATGATCACTGTGGACGGAGTTGATTTAGTCACGCTAGGGCTGGCGACTTTTCCCAACGTCACCGGCATGCTCCGCGCCGGTCAGAACCTCTACCAGGAAAGCGGGGCGTCCGGCATTCCGGATGTTCAACCCCCAGGTACTGTCGGCACTGGCGTGGCGAATTCAAGGATCAATTCCGGCTACCTGGAGATGTCCAACGTGGATTTGACCGACGAGTTTGTGAACATGATCACCACCCAGCGGGGCTACCAGGCCAACGCCCGCACCATTACGACGTCCGACCAGATGCTGCAGGAACTGCTGGAAATTAAACGTTAACGCGAGTCTATAGTTTAAATTAAAAAAGCAGGTGAACCCGTGGCAAGCGACTCTGAAAAAACTCCGGGCAAGAAACAAAAAAAATCCAAAGGCAAAAAATTCTGGCTGATCCTGGTTATTGTTGCGGTAGTCCTGGCCGGTTCTGGGACGGGCGCTTATGTGTATTTTCACAAACCTGGCGTCGAGGCCGGCGAAACCAAGAAAAAGGCCAAAACCGCTGAACTGGAAAGCCTTGAAATGGGCGAGCTGATCGTTAATCTCGCCATGGACAGCAGTAACCATTTCCTCAGGGTTAATGTTGTGGTCGAATACCCGCAGGATAAAAAGCTTACAGAAGAGATCAAAAAGAAAAAGCACATTATTTCCGACAGCATCATTACGACCCTTCGCAGCAAGTCGCTGTCCGAGATCGGCTCCGCGAGTTCGGTCCAGACGCTGAAAAGCGATATTCTCAAAGAAGTTAACAACAACCTGTACTATGGTGATATAACAGGCATCTACTTTACGGATTTTCTAATCCAGTAAGGGAGCATTTTGATAGACATCCTGGTTTTACCCGCTTTTTTATAGTTAAAGAAGCAGAGTGAAACGGAAGAGGTGGGATATGCTGTGTTGACCGAAGAAGAAATCAGGTCATTCCTTGCCGGCGGTAGCAGTGAGGCCGGGATCAGAAAGGTAAAGTTTCCATCCCTGGAGCCGGTTAAAGGGCTGGGCAGGATCAAGACCAGCCTTTCCCACCTGGAGGATGTCCAGATTGAACTCAGTGCTGAGCTGGGCCAGGCGAACCTGAAGGTTAGTGAAGTGCTGGGACTGGCTGTTGGTTCCGTGATCAAGCTGGATAAAGCAATTGGCGATGAGGTTTTGGTGGTCATGAACCAGCAGAGCTTTGCCAGGGGAGAAGTCGTGATTATTAACGATTCCTTTGGAGTCCGGGTTACGACTGTTAACCACGCCTATCATCTAAAGCTGAGCGAGGGATTGGCATGAGCAGCGATCTGATCGGGGCGGTGGTGCGCACGCTGGTGGCCCTGCCGCTTGTCCTCGGCCTGGCCTACCTGGTATTGAAATACGGGCTTGCCCGCCGTTATGTGACGGCCAGCGGAAGCCGCAGGATGAAACTTGTGGAACAGCTTCCCCTGGGGCCAAAGACGACCCTAAGTTTGGTCGAGCTTGGCGGGAGCTATTACCTGCTGGGCCACCAGGACAGCTCGATCAGCCTGGTCAAAGAACTTAAAGAGCTTCCAGAAACTGATCAGTTTAAAATCGGGGACATCGTGGAGCTGAAGCCCCGCACCATTGAAGAATATGATGTCCGGGTTAAAGGGGAAAAAGCCCTGACCAGGTGTTTAACAAAAAAAGTAAAAGAGAAATACAGCCTGTTCTGGAAAAAGTTCGCCGGGCGGGTTTCAGAAGTTAAAACGATGATTACGATTAAAACCGGCAGCAGGACACGTTTGGCTGAAAAGGGTGAAAAAAAAGTTGAAGGTTAAATTCCCGGTTTATCTTCTGGTATTTGTCGTAACGATTATGTTTGCCCGGGAAGCAGCGGCTCAGCTGCCCTCAATAGACCTGAACATTCGCCCTGCGGACAGCCCCGAGCAGGTCGTGGACACCGTCAAGCTGCTGGTGTTGCTGACGCTGATCTCAATGGCCCCGGCGTTCCTGGTGCTGATGACTTCTTTTACCAGGATCATTGTCGTTCTTTCGCTTTTAAGAACGGCCCTGGGGGTGCCTTCGGCCCCGGCCAACCAGATCCTAATCGGGCTAACCATCTTCCTTACAATTTTTATCATGGCGCCGACATATAAGCAGATTAACGAACAGGCTATACAGCCATATCTGCAAAATCAGATCAGCCAGCAGGAAGCGCAGGAAATCGGGGCCAAACCGCTTTGCGACTTCATGTTGAGGCAGACCAGGGAAAGAGACCTGGGGTTGTTTATTAACCTGGCCAAGATGGAAAAGCCGGAAAGACCGGAAGACGTTCCCATCCATGTGGTCATTCCTTCCTTCGTCATTAGCGAGCTAAAGACGGCTTTTGAAATAGGATTCATGCTTTTTATACCATTTCTGGTTATAGACATGGTTGTTGCCAGCATCCTGATGTCCATGGGAATGTTTATGCTGCCCCCGGTGATGATCGCGCTTCCATTTAAGCTGCTTCTCTTTGTTATGGTGGATGGCTGGTACCTGGTTGTTAAATCCCTGGTTGAAAGCTTCAGGTAGAGGGGGTAAAAGGGGTGACCCAGACCTTTGTCATGCATGTGGCCCGCGACGCCCTTTTTATGGTCCTTCTCCTTGCCGGGCCGGCCATGGGGGTGGCCCTGTTAATCGGCCTTGTTATCAGTGTCCTGCAGGCCACTATCCAGATCCAGGACCAAATGCTCAACCTGGTGCCAAAAATTGTAGGTGTTTTTATGGTTATCCTGTTGCTTGGCTCGTTGCTGTTGAACAGCGCCATAGCGTTTACTATCAACCTATATTCTCAGATACCGAATTTAGTTCGCTGACGGAGGAGTAAGTTTTGCCTGATACAGGCCAGGTTTCCATCTTCTTCTTGGTGCTGATGAGGGCTTTGGCCTTCATGCTGTCCGGCCCTCTTTTCACCATCAAGGGCATCCCGACGCATGTCAAAATAGGGTTTTCTCTGGTTCTGGCGGTGGTGGTTTATCCGTTGGTTGCCGCTGGCCAGGGGCCCCTGCCGCTGGATGCCTGGAGTTACGGGCTGGCGGTTGTCAGTGAGACTGGTTTCGGCCTTCTTCTGGGTTTGGCCGTAACGATCGTTTTGAGCAGTGTCAGGATGGCCGGTCAGTTTATAGACCACCAGATTGGCTATTCTATGTCGTCGATCATGGACCCCCTGAACATGGCGCAGAACACGCTGCTCTCTCAGTACCTGTATCTGCTGGCACTAGTGTTTTACCTGATGATCGACGGTCATCACAGCCTGATCGTCGCCCTGACTCAAAGCTATCAGCTTGTGCCTCTGACTGAAGTATCTCTTAACGGCAGCGTAACTTTTATCATGATTAAGATTTTTTCCGGCGCTTTTGCCACCGCTCTTCAGGTGAGCGCGCCGATCCTGGCCGTGTTGCTGGTCGCGGACCTTACACTGGGTTTTCTGGCCCGCACCGTGCCGCAGATAAATGTATTCATGACAGGCTTTCCTGTGAAGATAGCGGTTGGCGTCCTGACCTTAAGCTTTTTAATTCCCCTGCTGGGGGCGGTGCTGCGCACAATCTTCGACACAATTGAAAAGGATTTGTACACGTTGATGAAAGCGCTGGTGTAAATGGCCGGTAACACGCAGGACAGAACCGAACAGGCAACGCCACGGCGGATCCAGGAAGCCCGGCGCAAAGGGCAGGTTGCCAGGAGTACTGACCTGACCGGAGCTTTGCTCCTTTTGGGAATGGTAGCATTACTGTTAGCCATCAAGGATCAGTTTTTTTTAGACCTGCAGCGCTACCTGTACTGGTATTTCAGCGAGTCTGCAAGTTATAGCGTGTCTGAAAGCGGACCGCTCTCTATATTAAACAGCACGTCATTATTTTCACTTAAATTGTTAGCTCCTTTTTTCGGAGTGGCCCTGCTGGTTGTTATAGCTTCGAACCTTGTCCAGGTGGGATTCCTTTTTTCCCCCGAAGCGTTGAAGCCCAGGCCCAATGTATTGAACCCGATTTCCGGTTTTCAGCGCATGTTCTCGGTTCGCAGCCTGGTGGAACTGGTCAAGTCCATCCTGAAGTTTAGTATTATCATTGTTATTACTTATTACCTGATCAGGGCCAACCTGAAAGATTTGCTGCTGATTTTCAACCGATCGCCGGAAGGGATTTACCAGGTCATCCTTGGATTCATTATTACTGTAGCCTGGTGGGGCTCGCTGGCGTACCTGGCCCTCTCCCTGCTGGATTACATGTACCAGCGTTACGATTATAAAAAAGGTCTGATGATGAGCAAGCATGAGGTCAAGGAAGAGTACCGGCAGGCTGAGGGAGACCCGCTGGTCAAGTCCAAGCAAAAGGAAATACGCAGAAGCATTTCAATGAACAAAATGATCAGCGAGGTTCCGCGGGCCACCGTGGTGGTGACCAACCCAAATCAGCTTGCCGTAGCGCTTCGTTACCAGCAGGGTGAGACGACCGCTCCCGTGGTGTTGGCCAAGGGCGCGGGCTGGATGGCGGAGAGGATCAAGGTACTTGCCCGGGAAAACGACATTCCCGTAGTTGAGAATAAGGATGTTGCCCGGTTTCTTTATAAGACTGTCGAAATTGGAAACGAAATCCCGCTTGAGATTTACCAGGCGGTGGCGGAAATCCTGGCGCTTGTTTACCGCATTAAAGAAAGAGAAAATTACAGAGCTCAGAACAAGGTGTAGTTTGACGGAGGTTTCATATGGCTTCCCCAACCCCCCTGACGTTTGCGGCAAGGTTAAATTTAAAGAAAAGCAGCGACCTGGTTGTAGCGGGGCTGGTCATAGGCATCGTGCTTCTGATAATCATCCCGTTAAGCCCGGGCATACTTGACTTTATGCTTACTCTCAGCATAACGCTGGGGCTGGTTATTCTTTTGATTACCATGTTCACCATTGAGCCTCTTCAATTTTCAGTGTTTCCAACGCTGCTCCTGGTGACCACACTGTACCGGCTCGCCCTGAACATATCATCGACCCGGCTGATTTTAAGCAATGCGTCAGCCGGAAAGGTCATCGCCGCCTTCGGGTCGTTTGTGGTAGGCGGTGATTATGTGGTGGGCTTGGTTGTCTTTATCATCATAACCGTGATCCAGTTCGTAGTTATCACCAACGGCGCGGGCAGGGTGGCGGAAGTAGCCGCAAGGTTTACCCTGGACGCCATGCCCGGCAAGCAGATGAGCATAGACGCGGAATTTAATGCCGGGTTGATTGACGAAACTGAAGCCCGCGAACGGCGGAAGCGGTTGCAGAGGGAAGCGGAGTTTTTTGGCGCGATGGACGGCGCAAGCAAATTTGTCCGGGGAGACGCCATTGCCGGCATCGTAATTATTATGATCAATATTCTGGGCGGTCTGATTATAGGTGTGGCTCAAAAAGACATGCAGCTGGGCCAGGCGGTACAGACTTATACCCTTTTAACCATAGGTGACGGGTTGGTCACACAGATCCCGGCGCTGTTAATTTCGACAGCCACAGGCATTTTAGTTACCAGGTCCAGTTCTAACGCGAGTTTTGGTAAGGACCTCACTGAGCAGTTCATGAACTTTCCCAGGGTTTTAATGCTTGCTGCCGCAAACCTTTTTATCCTGGGGCTGATCCCGGCCATGCCGAACCTGCTGTTCCTTTCCCTGGCCGGTTTAATGGGTTATTTATCCTACAGCGTCATCCAGGAGGATAAAAGGAAAAAAGCCCTGGAGCAGGAGCGGGACGCATCCCTGCAGGCCCAGGAGCAAAGGAAGGAGCCTGAGAACGTCTTTACTTATTTTCAGGTGGACACCCTCGAAATCGAAATCGGGTACAACCTGATCCCGCTGACTGACGAGGCTCAGGGAGGCGACCTGCTGCAGCGCCTGGCTGCCGTAAGAAGGCAGTGTGCAGGAGAGATGGGAATATTTGTCCGGCCGATCAGGATCAGGGACAACCTGCAGCTTGATCCCAATGTTTACTCCATCAAGCTGCGCGGCACGGAAATCGCGACCGGCAAACTGATGCCGGGCCATTATCTGGCCATGGACCCTCTGGGTCAGGAGCTTGAAGTCAAGGGTATCCAGACCACTGAGCCGACGTTTGGCCTTCCGGCCTGGTGGGTGACTGCTGCTGACCGTGACCAGGTCGAACTGGCTGGCTTCACTGTTGTTGACAGCTCTACGGTGCTCGTTACCCACCTTACCGAGATAATTAAGAGGCACGCCCATGAACTCCTGGGAAGGCAGGAAGTGAAAGACTTACTGGATGTGGTTAAGGAAAAGAATTCCGTGGTGGTGGAAGAGCTTGTTCCCGACATGCTTGCCCTGGGTGAAGTCCAGAAAATACTGCAGAACCTGCTCAGGGAGAGAGTGCCCATCAGAGACCTGGCCAGTATCCTGGAAGCCTTGGCGGATGGCGCCAGGGTGAGCAAAGAAGCTGATTATCTTACGGAAACCGTGCGGCAGGCCCTGGCCAGGACCATCAGCCGTCAGTACCTGGGAAGCGGTTCGAAAATTACGGTAATAACACTGCATCCAAAGCTGGAACAGACATTGGTTGATTCCATCGAACAAACCCAGCTTGGTTCATATCCAGTCCTGGAGCCCCTGATGGCCAGGAAGATATTAAATAAATTAAAAGATTCGGTAGAAAACCTCACCTTGCGGGGCCTCCCTCCGGTTGTTCTATGCTCTTCCAGGGCAAGACTGCCTTTCAAAAGGCTGACTGAGAGGTTTTTACCCAACCTGGCGGTGCTGGCATTGAATGAAATTGCTTCTAATATAGAGGTGGAGGCTGTTGGGACGGTGATGATCGATTGAAGATTAAACGTTACGTCGTCAGAGAAATGCAGGAAGCTATCCGGCTGATTAAGCAGGACCTTGGCTCCGAGGCGGTCATTGTGAGCAGTTACAAAGTTCCGGCCAAAGGCCTGATCGGGCTTTTTTCGCCGCGACTGCTTGAGGTTACCGCGGCACTGGATGAAGCGTCTGATATAAAGGTCAGTGTGGACTGCCCGCCGGCTCAGATGGCTATGAGGGGTGCAAACACTACGGAAAGGGTAATTGGCCCGTTTGGAAACCCGGCCGGGGTGTTCTCGTTGGGCGCCGGGGCAGAAGGCCTTCAGGACGGAAACCCCGGTTTCGCAGGCAGCCAGCGCTCCAGTGGTTTTAGCGACCCCGGCTTTTTACTCCGGCAGATGCGGGGGGAGCCACCGGTTGGCGGCAGACAGGCGGCAGAGAAGTTGAGCCGGGAAGCGGGAGAAGGCGGCCGGCTGTTTGAAAAACTGGTCAGCCAGCAGGTGGAGGCAGGCTTGAGTGGAGATACCGCGCTCAGGTGGCGCAGGACGCTTCTTGAGATGGATATCCACGAAAATATTGTTGAACGCCTTATATCTGTACTGTTTTATGACGAGAACGGCAGGCAGGCGATCGATTTCAGACAGGTATACTACACGCTGCAGAACCAGGTAGCAAGTCTTCTCGAGCCAGCTTACTACAGCAGGGACAGCGCGAGGATATTTACCTTTGTTGGCCCACCGGGGGTAGGAAAGACAACAACGCTGGCTAAGCTGGCCACTCGTTTAAGCTTGAATGACCATAAAAAAATAGCGCTGGTGGCAGTCAACAGCTACCGCATCGGATCCGTTGAGCAGATCCGGGCTTATGGGGATTTCCTGGGCATCCCGGTGGAGGTGGTTATGACCCCTTCCGAGCTGGCCAGGGCCCTGGAGGAACATGTAGATAAAGATGCTGTTCTAATTGACACCGCCGGGCGTTCGGCCCGGAATGTGGGACAGGTGTTGGAGTTAAAAGGCTTTTTAGATGCCGTGGATGAGCCTCAGGATATTTTCCTGGTTTTAAGCATGGCGTCTAAAAATAAGGACCTGGCCAGAGCTGCCCACGAGTATCGAAAAATAGGTTATACTAAGTTCATTTTTACCCAGTTAGATGAAACTGAAACTCATGGCTCGATTATGAATCTGGTATATGGAATGGGAGTGCCCGCGGCCTACCTGTCCGATGGCCAGCGTATACCTGACGATATCAGTGAAGCAGGACCAAAAAAAATAGCTAAAATATTGTTCAGGGGGGTTGACCCTGATGAAACAGTGGCTACCTAGCACTGGCCAGAAATACAGGGAAACCGTGTTAAAAAAAGACAAAACCTTATTGGGACCAAGGGCTATTGCCGTTGCGAGCGGTAAAGGCGGGGTCGGGAAAACGTCCATTTCCGTAAATTTAGTACTTTGCCTGGCAATAATGGGCAACAAGGTGACACTTTTTGACGCCGACCTCGGGTTGGCAAATGCTGAGGTCATGCTTGGTTTGATCCCACCGTACAGCCTTTATGAGGTGCTGTACGGGGATATGACCTTAGAGGACATAGCCGTGGACGGGCCTTTGGGGATCAGGGTCATTTCTGGGGGGTCCGGTCTCCTTGAAATGGCCAACCTGGATCGCACCAGGCGCCAGCGGCTGTTAAGGATGTTCAGTCAGTATAACAACCAGGACGAAATAATCATGATCGATGCCAGCGCCGGAATCAATAAGAACGTCCTTGGTTTCGTGGCTGCGGCCGAGGAAGTGATCATCGTGGTCACCCCTGAGCCAACCTCGCTGACGGATGCTTACGCTCTGATTAAAATTCTGGCCAATTTCAAACTTCACGCGGAGGTAGGTGTGGTGGTCAACCGTGCGGGGGACCGCCGCGAGGCCATGCGCACAATGGGCAGGATTTCAAATGCCACCGGCCGGTTTCTGGATATCAAGTTAAACTTCCTGGGGTGGATTCCGGAAGACAAACTGGTATCCCAGGCAATTAAGAGCCAGCAGCCATTTATCCTGTCTAACCCCAATTCACCTGCATCAAAGAGCATCGCCGGGATTGCAGAATATCTGGCTGAAGGTACCCGTTCAGTCCCCAAGGAAGGTTTCTGGAGCAAGATCATGGGCCTTTTTGGTTAGGAGGCAGGCTTTGGTGGAAGAGATGGTGTTAAAAATCAACCAGAACATTCTGGCTGCCCGTGCCGGTGTCGAGGATATTTGGTACTCGTCCAGCATTCAGGATGTTGCTGACAATGAATTTTGTATCTCAGTTCCGACCAGGGGCGCAAGTCCTATGGTGTTAAAAAAAGGGGATTTAATTAAGATTACCCTCATCGCGGGCGTGTCCAGGTATGAATTTGAAGCTAAAGTCACCGGCTTGCGCCATGACAACATCCCACTTTATGTCCTGGACCCGCCGAAAGATTACAACCGCATTCAGCTGAGGGAATTTGTCAGGCTCCCGATAGTGCTTGAAATAAATTACGCTGAGGAGCCTAGTGAAGGCAAGGAGCCTGTTTTTAGTAAAGGCAACAGCCTTGACCTTAGCGGGGGCGGTATACGATTGCTGTCACATAAGCCTTTTTTGGAAAACACCATATTGCTCCTTAAAATAACCCTTCCGTTAAAAACCGGGCGTGAATTTTTTGAAGTGCGCGGGAGGGTTGCAAGGTCCTGGCCTGACGAGGACCTCGGGCTGTTTCAGGTGGCTGTTCAATTTATTGAGATCAGCCGCACACTGCAGGACCGTATTGTAAGATTTATATTCATGAAAATGTCTGAACAAAGACGTCTTAGCTAGCATACCAAATCTTGCGAAGGGTGAAAGAAATGTCCGTTGAAGAAGAGGTCTGGAGGGAGTACCGCCTTACCAGGGATGAAAATTTAAAAAACGAGTTGGTTCTAGCTCACCTTTCCCTGGTAAAATATCTTGCCGGGCGGCTTGCGGTCAAGCTACCTTCTTTTGTTAGCCAGGAAGACCTGGAGAGTTACGGTGTGTTCGGACTCCTGGAAGCGGTTGAAAAATACAATCCGGAGCTGGGAACCAGCTTTAAGGCGTATGCCTACAGCAGGATCCGCGGCTCGATGATTGATGAAATCAGAAAGCTGGATTGGATACCAAGGACTATGTGGCAGAAGCTTCAGATGTTAAATACAACAAGAGAAAAGCTGCAAAAGGAGCATGGCGAGCAGGTTACCTGCAAGGGCCTGGCAGAGGCTATGGGCATAACGGAAACAGAGCTTCATAAACTGGAAGGACAAACAAACCTGCTTTCCCTGTCCTCGCTGGATGAAACGGTTTCTATCGGAGACGGGGAGCGGGTACGGTGGGGGGATATGATCCAGGATCCAGAAAGCCCCGACCCCTTGGACATGATCGAAAAAGAAGAAAGCAGGCAGTCACTGCTCAAAGCCATAGATGAACTTCCGGAAAAAGACAGGGTGGTGCTGGCTCTTTATTACCAGGATGAATTGACTTTAAAAGAAATAGGCAGGGTACTTGAAGTATCCGAATCGCGGGTATGCCAGCTGCACACCAGGGCCCTCAACAGGCTTAGAAACAAGCTGGAATATGTTACTTGTTGAACTCGCTTTTTATCAACCGCCGCGCCGGAGAATAAATAATCCGGGTCACGGCGGGAAGGAGGATCCGAAATGATCAGGGGAATATACATTTCCACCTCGGGAATGGATGTACAACAGGCAAGGATCGAAAGTGTTACCAACAACCTTGCCAACGCATCTACTCCAGGTTACAAAAGAGAAACAGTCCTGTTTCAAAGTTTTCCAGAGCGTCTGTTAATTGAGCAGGGTGGGCCCGCGCGCAGGGGCAGCCAGACAGGAGCGGGTGTGTCCAGGGAGATTGGCGTTATGGGAACTGGAGCCATGGTAAAAGGGATAATCACCGATTTTAGACCTGGTAATGTTCAAGTAACCGGCAATGATACCGATATAATGATCAACGGCCCAGGCTTCTTTGCTTTGAACGCCACAGCGCCTGGCGAGCCGGACAGAGTTTGCTACACCCGCAGCGGGATGTTTAAGATTGACCAGGAAGGCTACCTTGCCTTGAACGGGAGTTATCGCGCTCTGGGCCAATCTGGCGAAATACATATTAACGGTGGTGAATTCAGTGTTGCTCCCGACGGGACCATACTGGTTGGCGGTTCCGAAGTGGACAGGCTGCGCTTGGTGGAATTTGACGACCCGAACTCCCTGGATAAGGTTGAGGACGGCATTTTTGCGGATGTTCAGGGTTCTGGCCGCCAGGCTGTGGAAACCACACTTGCCCAGGGATACCTGGAAATGTCCAATGTGAATACCGTTGAAGAGATGGCTGACTTGATTGCGCTGATGCGGGTTTACGAGGCAAACCAGCGCTTAATACAATCTTATGATGAAATTCTGTCCAAGGCGGTAAATCAGGTTGGCAGCTTAAGATAAAAAATACCCATATGAGAGGTGAAAAACTGTGCTGAGAGTTTTATCCGGCTCTGCCTCGGGACTCAATTCCCAGCAGATAAAGGTAGATACTATTGCCCATAACCTGGCCAACCTGAACACAACTGGCTTTAAGAAAAGCCGCGTTGAGTTTTCCGAACAGGTACGCCAGGAAATTAGTCATTACGGTATTCCGGTGGCCCAGGCCGCCGAAGGCCAGAAAGAATACGAAACTGGAAGCGGTGTGAAGGTGGCGGGTATTAATGTTAATTTCCAGCCGGGCAATGTGATTGAAACAGGAAGGCCTCTTGATCTGGCTGTTTTGGGGGAAGGTTTTTTTAAAGTTATACTCCCGGACGGTGAGGAGCGTTACACTCGTGATGGATGCTTCAGTGTTGATCTTAACGGTCGTCTTGTCACATCTTCCGGCTATGTTCTGGACGATATAGAGGTTGCCCCAGGCTCAGGAGGCATTACAGTGGCGCCAAACGGAACGATCCTATCAGGTGAGGGAGATAACTCAGTTGAGGCCCGGCAGATCATGCTGTACAAGGTAACTAACAAAGCAGGGTTGAAGGCCGAGGGAGGAAATCTTTTCTCTCTGACTGCCGGAGAAGCGCTGCCCGGATCACCCGGCAGCGAGGGTCTTGGCCTGCTCGGCCAGGGCTGCCTGGAAGCGGCTAATGTTGACTTGACAGAAGAAATGGCCGATCTGATAGTAGCACAGCGCGCCTATGCCTTCAACTCCCGAACAATGCGCACCGCTGATGAGATGTGGAGTCTGGCCAACAATTTACGGAAATAAGGTGATTTAAATGCGGCTTTCGCCGGAGAGATGGGCGGCGGCGGAGGAGACTTCACCCGTCACCGAAATCCAGGTGGGCATAGCCGAGCTAAAAGTCTGCCGGCAGCCGGACCGTTTAATCACCATCGGACTGGGATCCTGCGTCGGTGTCACTCTTTACGACCAGTCAACCAGAATAGGTGGGTTACTGCACATAATGCTACCCGACAGTACACAGTTCAGCAATATTACAAAGCCGGCTAAATTTGCCGACCTGGGAATACCCCTTCTTGTATCGCAAATCAGGCTCAGGGGTGGCAGGTTAAACAGCCTTCAGGCCAAGTTAGCCGGGGGCGCCCAGATGTTTTCAGGTTTAAATGAAAAATTCATGTTGAATATCGGCGAGCGAAATATTATCAAGGCCAGGCAGATATTAAAGAGCCTGGGGATACGAATTTTCTCCGAAGAAGTTGGCGGAAACAGAGGCCGGACGATGATTCTTGACACCGTTAGCGGCCAGGTCTTAATCCGCACGGTTGGCAACCAGGCCAAGGTGATTTAATGGACTTTTCTATTTTTAAGGAAAAAGTTCGCGGTCGCTTCAGGCTCGACCTTAACTCATATAAAGAGAACCAGCTTAAACGCCGCCTGGACGCCCTGATGGTGAAACTAAAATTAAACACAGCAGATTATTACGGATTTTTTAAGCTTCTGGCTGCCGACCGGAGCGCATATCTGGAATTCCTCGACACACTGACAATAAATGTGTCGGAGTTCTTTAGAGACAAGGCCATGTTTGAATATCTTGAGAATACTATTCTACCTGTGCTTATTTCAAAAAGCAGAACCCTTAGAATATGGAGTGCTGCCTGTTCTAATGGGGCAGAGCCGTATTCGATTGCTATCATCCTGGAAGATATTACACCATGTCGCCGTCACTCCATAGAAGGAAGCGACATAGACCGCAATATTTTGAAAACCGCTGCCGCTGGCTGTTACAGCGAAGAACAAGTGCGAAATGTGGGAGAGCCCCGGTTGAAAAAATATTTCAAGACTGATGGAGGAAGTTACTATATAAATGAAAATATTAAGAAACAGGTTGGTTTTCGGCAGCACGATCTGCTGATTGCTCCTTATGGAGCTGGTTACAACCTGATTATCTGCCGGAATGTGACGATTTATTTTACCAGGGAGGCACAGGAAAAGATTAATAATAAATTTTACAGGGCGCTGGAGACCGGTGGCGTGCTGTTTATCGGTGCAAGTGAAATGATTTTTAACTACCATGAGCTTGGTTTTGAAAAGCTGTCCACTTGTTTTTACCGTAAAAAATAAGTGATAAAGCGGGGATGATAAATGGCTGAAAGTATTGTGATATCCGATATTCACATGGATGCGCTACAGGAAATAAGCAATATTGGCCTGGGCAATGCTGCCACCTCACTGGCTGAGCTGCTCAACAAAAAGGTGGACATGTCGGTCCCGAATGCCTGTTTCTTTGACTTTGAACAAGTATTTGATATGGTGGGCGGGCTGGAAGAAGTAGTGTCATGTGTTCACCTGGGAGTTGAGGGGGACGTCCCGGGAACGATAATGTTTATTTTTTCTGAACAGAGCACCTACAACCTTGTTGATATGTTAATGGGTCAGGATCTGGGCTCCACTACGGGTCTTGACAACATGGGTGAATCAGCGGTGGCAGAAATAGGCAATGTTTTAACAGGTTCTTTCATGAATGCTATCGGAGGTATGACAGGCCTGAAGATGTCGACGTCAGTGCCGATGTTTGCTTTTGATATGCTGGGTGCGATAATGAGCTCTTCCATGGCAGCCAGTGGTTACTGGGACGATCATGTGCTGGTTATAGAAACGCTATTTTTCCAAAACAACGAAAGTATTAAGGGACATTTTTTTCTGCTGCCGGAGACAGGCGCCCTGAACAGGCTTTTTGAAGCTTTGGGCATGCCTGCTGAGTTATAAGGAGTAAACGGGGGGAAATTGATTTGTCAAAACGAATCCTGATTGTGGACGATGCTGCATTTATGAGGATGATGATTAAAAACATCGTCAGTAAAAACGGTTATGAAGTAGTCGGCGAGGCTGAAAATGGGCAAGTGGCTGTAGAGCTTTATAAAAAGCATAAGCCCGACCTGGTAACTATGGACATTACCATGCCCGAGATGAACGGTATAGAGGGTGTCAAGGCTATTCGTGAAATTGATCCAGGGGCGAATATTATTATGTGCAGCGCAATGGGCCAGCAGTCCATGGTTATGGAAGCCATTCAGGCGGGGGCAAAAGATTTCATCGTAAAGCCTTTTCAGCAGGATAGGATCCTGCAGGCCATAGGAAGAGTCCTGGCCAGGTCCGACCAGTAAGTTTGGTCATCCTGACCAGGCATTCTGTGCTGTTAGACAGGTGCTTTAATAATTTTGCTTCAAGCCAGCCGGAGTCCGGCTGCCCGTTATTAAATATTTTCTTATCAGGGAGATTGCCGAATGGATATCCTTTCCCAGAATGAAATAGACGCCTTGCTGGATGCGTTATCTACTGGTGAGGTCAAAATTCAGGAACTTCAAGAAACCCAGAAACATATAGACTATAAGCTTTACGATTTCAGGCGGCCAAATAAGTTTTCCAAAGAGCAGCTTCGCACTCTGCAGGTCCTGCATGGCGGCTTTGCCCGCCTTTTATCCAACTTTTTAACAGGCTACCTTCGCAATGACATTCAAATTGAAGTTGTATCAGTTGACCAGCTCACTTATGAGGATTTCATCAGGTCGATACCCAGTCCTACTGTCCTGGTATTGTTTTCATTAAATCCTCTTAAAGGTACTGCCATTGCCCAGCTGGACCCAATGTTTTTATTTCCGATGATTGACCTTTTTTTCGGGGGAACCGGTGAGGCCCCAAGATCAGTCCGCGAGCTTACAGATATAGAACTTTCGGTTGTCTGGAAGCTTTCCTCAAAGATTCTGGATAACCTGTCCCTGGCCTGGAACGACGTAGTACAGGTTGAACCGGCCATTGAAACCGTTGAAACTAATCCACACCTGCACCAGTTTTTTTCTTTCAACGAAATTGTTGCCCTTGTTACTTTGAGCACCCAGGTGGGAGATGCAACCAAGGGGTATATAAACCTATGTCTTCCTTTCCCGTTATTGGACCCTGTGGTTTCTCAGCTTACTTTTAAACGGCGTTTTGGTCCACAAGCTTCAGAAATGGATGCCCAGGAAATAAAAAAATTGCAGTACTGGCTTGGTTTTCCAACGATAGAACTGACAGTTTTAGCCGGACAGACCAAGGTTACAGTCAACGATTTCCTGCAGCTTCAGGAAGGAGATGTTTTACTCCTGGACAGGAGGGTAGATCAGGATATGGATCTATATATCGGTGAACAGCTAAAATTTAAAGCTCAGGCCGGCACGTTGGGGAACCAACTTGCCGTACAGGTAACTGCGCTGGTGGAGGGTGATAAGGATGTCTAACAGACTTTTAAAGCAGGAAGAAATTGACGCACTGCTAAACGCAAAAATCCCTGAACCAGCTCAAGATGAGGCGGATGATGCTGGGGATGCTGTTGATACTGACAATGAAGAAGGGCAGAATCAGGAAAACGACACCGGTATCGATTTTTCACAGGCCGAGGGCCTTCAAGACGTTAATAATCCTGTGCTGACGGAAGCTCCTTCCGAAACGGGGCAAGAAGTTTTAAGTGAAGCGGAAAAGGACGCTCTGGGGGAGATAGGCAACATTTGCATGGGATCGGCGTCGACCACTCTTTCCATGCTGTTGAGCCAGAAGGTCAGCATTACCAGCCCAAGGGTAACGATCGCCACCCTGGATGAGTTGGCCAGGAGCTTCGACATTCCTCATATGACGATTTTCGTTCACTTCATTGAAGGCCTGTCCGGTTTCAATCTTCTGATCATAAAACTGCAGGATGCTGCTGTACTGGCAGATTTGATGATGGGTGGGGACGGCACTAATATTACCGAGGACCTTCCGGATATCAGCGTCAGCGCTGCTTCCGAGGCTATGAACCAGATGATTGGTTCCGCTTCAACCGCACTGGCAACCATGTTCAACCGCACAGTAAATATATCACCTCCCGTGACAAGAGTTTATAAAAGCTCCGATGAACTAAACCCCTCTGACCTGGGCGAGGAAGGGCCGGTGGTGGTTGTCTGGTTTAAGATGACTATAGGCAGTATCCTTGACACCCAGATTATGCAGGTTATGAGCATTGATACCGCCAGGGAAGAAGCCGGCTTGATTCTGAGCCAAATATCAGACCCGGACGAAGTTGAACTCCCGGCAGGTGTAGAAGAAGAGAATCTGGGTGAGGAGACGCCCGGACATTCAAGCAGCGAGACGGTACAGGAGTTTATTAATGGTGATGTGGTGCAGGAATTTTCTAAGTTCGACGGCACGGAACATGAAAACCTGGAAACAGAAGCACCTGCTCCTTTCAGGGCGTCCAAACCGGTTGAACTACCCACTGCAGACAGGCGCACCCTGACTGTGGGCGCGAGTCCTTCGGAACAGGCAAAGCCGGTATCCATGGTTAATGGTTTTGACCAGCAGCGTTTGAACATGATCCTGGATATTCCCTTGAAAGTCACAGTTCTCCTGGGGCGGACAAAGTGGCCGATAAAAGACATTTTAGGCCTTACACCAGGTTCTGTAGTTGAGATGCAGAGCCTGGTGGATGAGCCGGTGGAGGTGCTGGTCAACGGCACGCTGGTAGCAACGGGAGAGGTTGTTGTAGTTAACGAGAACTTCGGGGTGCGTATAACCAATATTATCGGCGCTGAAGAAAGGCTGCAAAACCTGGGCAGATAATTTCCCCCCTTTCAAATTTGATAAAGCCTAAAAAAATTTTTATTGATCTGGAAAACCCTATCAATTGTTAAGTCAAAATTTACTTGGATTTATTGCTCACATTGCAAATTCAATGACAAGTTTAAGTTGAAGTTTTTTATATTTATACTTGATTTAATGGAGATTTATGCGGATAATGTATAAAAGGTCGAGGTTAACTATAATGCTCCCAAGAAT
>DFAP01000081.1 GCA_002365855.1 Pelotomaculum sp. UBA3103
CTGCTCCAGGTTGAGGCGGGCGTTTTTTGACACCATCTCCACAAGCTGTTTCTTTTCGCCGCGCCTGGGCGTCTTCAGAGATACTTTTGACCCTCTTTTGGCCGAGAGCCACTCCTCAATGACAGCCTTTTCATCAAGGGTCTCCTCCGCGAGCAGGATTTCCCGCGGCACGAAGTCAGCGCCCGTGTAGTACTGCTTAATAAAAGCGGTGGCCACCTCCATGTGGCTGAGCCCTTCTGTCCCCTTTAACATAAAGTGTTCACGCCCGATGAGCTTACCACCCCGGACGAAAAAAATCATCACACAGGCATCGTCTGATGCCCTCGCCGATGCTATCACATCCTGGTCCTCAAAACCGCCCGAAATGATCTTCTGTTTTTCCACCACGTCGCGGACAGCCTGGATCTGGTCACGCAGCTGAGCGGCCCTCTCAAATTCAAGGTTTGCCGCTGCCTCTCCCATTTTCGCGCTCAGCCGCCTGGTCAGGTCCTCCTGTCTTCCTTCCAGGAAAAGGCACAGCTCGTTAATCATTGAGCGGTATTTCTCCCTGTCAACTTTCCCCGAGCAGGGCCCCAGGCAGCGGTCGATATGGTGGTTGAGGCAGGGCCTCTCCCTTACTGCAGGTTTTTTCTGCTTGCACGACCGGAAGGGAAATATTTTTTTAAGCAGGCGCAGGGTCTCGTTTACCGACCCGACCCGGGTATACGGCCCGAAATATCTCGAACCGTCTTTGACATGGCGGCGGGTGATCATCACCCTGGGATAGTCGTCCGCCAGGGTGACCTTGAGGTACGGGTAGCTTTTGTCATCCTTGAGCAGCACGTTATAGCGGGGACGGTGCTCCTTGATCAGGTTCTGTTCAAGGATCAGTGCCTCTACTTCCGAGTCCGTTACGATAACATCGAAGTCTGCTGCTTTCTCCATCATGACTTTGTTTTTAGGTGGTTGAGCCGTAGCTGCCTGGAAGTACGAACGGACCCTGTGTTTCAGGGAAACGGCTTTGCCGACATAAATAATTTTCCCGGTGTCATCCCGGAAGAGATAAGCGCCGGGCTTTGCAGGCAGGAGCTTTAACTTGTCTTCCATCTGCATTATAAACACCACATTCCCTTGCTCAGGCGCCCTGCAGCCTTGATCTTGAGGCGGCCTGGTCCGGTTGTTTCAACTCATATGAACCGGCAATGCCCAGGAGCGGCCTTCTTTCCAGGACCTTCTTTAAAAAATGTCCTGTATATGATCCTGTAAACTCCGCAATTTCCTCCGGAGTACCGGTGGCCAATACTTCCCCACCCTTGTTCCCGCCCTCCGGCCCAAGATCGATGATATGGTCGGCAGTTTTGATCACGTCAAGGTTATGTTCAATAACCACAACCGTGTCGCCAGCCTCAACCAGCCTGTGCAGCACCTTCAGCAGCCGTTCAATGTCAGCGGTATGCAGGCCGGTGGTAGGCTCGTCCAGAATATAAAAGGTCTTGCCGTTGGACCGCCTGGACAGCTCAGTGGCCAGTTTCACCCTCTGAGCCTCGCCGCCGGATAATGTGGTTGCGGACTGTCCCAGACGAATGTAGCCCAGGCCGACATCCTGCAGCGTTTGAAGCTTGCGGTGAATCTTGGGAATGTGGCGGAAGAATTCGACCGCCTGGTCTACCGTCATGCCCAGCACATCGGCCACGTTTTTGCCTTTGTACCGGACCTCCAGCGTCTCCCGGTTGTAGCGAAGCCCCTTGCAGATCTCACACGGAACGTAGACATCCGGCAGAAAGTGCATCTCGATTGTTATGATTCCGTCACCCTTGCAGGACTCGCAGCGTCCCCCCTTGACGTTGAAACTAAAGCGGCCGGGCTTGTAGCCGCGCATTTTAGACTCAGGGGTCCTGGCAAAGAGGTCGCGAATATCATTAAAAACACCGGTATATGTGGCCGGGTTGGAGCGGGGTGTCCGGCCGATGGGGGACTGGTTGACATCAATAACTTTATCCAGGTTTTCGATACCGTGGATACTGTCGTTCTGCCCGGGCTGAGTCCTGGCGCCGTGCAGTTCCTGGGCCAGCTTGCGGTAGAGTATGTCGTTTACGAGAGTGCTCTTGCCCGAGCCGGATACACCTGTGACACAGGTAAACACACCCAGGGGGAAAACTACATCAATGTTTTTTAAATTGTTCTCTGAAGCTCCTCTGACCACCACTCTTTTAACGCCCGGCACACGCCGGCTCTCCGGCACGGGTATGGCTTTCCTGCCGCTCAGATACATTCCGGTTATGGAATCAGGGTTGTTTACAATATCCTGGTACGTGCCGGCGGCGACCACGCGCCCGCCGTGCTCGCCGGCGCCGGGCCCGATGTCGATAATATGGTCCGCTGCCAGCATGGTGTTTTCGTCATGCTCAACGATAATTAAGGTGTTCCCTAAATCCCGGAGGCGTTCCAACGTCCGCAGCAGGCGGTGGGTGTCCCGCTGGTGCAGACCGATACTGGGCTCGTCTAGGATGTACAGCACACCCATTAGCCCGGACCCGATCTGCGTAGCCAGGCGGATGCGCTGCGCCTCGCCCCCCGCGAGGGTGCCTGCGCCCCTGTCCAGAGTAATATAGTCCAGGCCTACATTAACCAGGAATCCAAGACGCTCTTGAATTTCTTTAAGGATCTGCCTGGCGATGATCCGCTCGCGGCCTGTCAGTTCTAGTTTTTCAAAAAACTCCTTGGCCTCCAGGATGGGCTTCCGGGTTACCTCCCAGATCGAGAGGTCTCCCACCTTGACTGCCAGCGCCTCGGGCTTGAGCCTGGCGCCCATGCAGTCCGGACAGGAGCGGCTGCTCATGAATTGCTCAATTTCTTCACGCTGGCGTTCTGATTGTGTTTCCCTGTAACGGCGCAGCAGGTTATTGATGACCCCTTCAAAAGGCACATGCATCTCATGTCTGCGGCCATACTCGTCATTTTCCAGAACGAAGTGGAACCGCTGGCCGCCCGTGCCGTATAAAATTACCTTGATCTGCTCGGGAGTCAGCTCCTCCACCGGGGTATGAATGCTGAAGCCATAGTGCCGGGCAATACCCTCCAGAAACTGGTAGGCGTAACTGCCCCTGTACCAGCCTGCGATAGCGCCCCCGGCAATGGATTTGCTCCGGTCGGGGATAACTAAATCGGAGTCAATCTCTTTTTTAATACCCAGCCCGGTGCATTCCGGGCAGGCTCCGTAGGGGCTGTTAAATGAAAAGAGGCGTGGTGACATTTCCGTCAGGCTGACGCCGCAGCTGATGCAGGCAAATTTCTCGCTGAAAGTGATTTCTTTCCCGCCTGTTACAGCAACCAAAGCCACCCCGTTGCCCTGCTTCAGCGCCGTTTCGAGCGAGTCCGCCAGCCTCCTGTGGGAACCGGGCCGCACGATAACACGGTCAACCAGCACCTCGATGGTGTGCTTTTTATTTTTATCCAGGCGGATTTCTTCCGAGACGTCAACAACCTCGCCGTCCACCCTGACCCGGGCGAAACCGCAGCGGCGGATTTCTTCAAATATTTTTACATGCTCACCTTTCTTGCCCTGGATAACAGGCGCCAGAATCTGCAGGCGCGTGCCTTC
>DFAP01000111.1 GCA_002365855.1 Pelotomaculum sp. UBA3103
AAACTGCATAACTACTGTTATATATAACTTGGACAAAGATCCATCACATCGTGCTCTGGTAAAGGCTATGAACACTGTAGCCCATACTCTGGGAAAAAAGACAATAGCGGAGTATGTGGAAAATGAAAATGTCTTAAAGACCTTGCAAGCACTCAAAGTTGATTGTGCTCAGGGTTACTTTTTAGGTTTACCCAAGACTATTAATGAATCTATCAAAAGTTCCTGATGAACATTTTTGCTTTTTCACTATCCAAAAAATCATGAATATCCTCAATGCCAAGGCTTCTTAAAAGCTCCATCACAAACTTATTTTCAACCGGGGTCAGGGATAAAGACTCTTTGCCGTATTCATTTATCAGCTCCCTGCCAGCTCCCGGATCGATTATTACCTGGGGTCCTCCCACGCACCCCCCGGGGCAACCCATTCCTTCTAAAAAATTTGCGTGAGGTTCTTTGCTCAATGCTTCTTTCAGCATGGCTCTGCAATCCTGGATGCTGTTGGCCTGTTTTGCGCGTAGCCTTATTTCCCTTTCAGGGCATATCCCGTTCAATGTATCCGATACCGCTTCGCTCACTCCGCCTGTTCTGGCATATATCCTGCCCGCCCGGGATGAATGCTCACTGGCATCCTCCTCCAGTTCCGACGGGTTGATGCCCACTACCTCAAATATTTGCTCCACTTCCCGGAAAGTAAGCACGGCATCCACAGCGTCTTTAATATCCGGTTCCTTAGCTTCCGCTTTCTTGGCAATACAAGGGCCAACAAAGACTACTTTAGACCCGTGGTGCAGATGTTTGACACCCCTGCCGCACGCCACCATGGGTGATACAGAGGGTGATATGTGGGAAATCAGGTCCTTATAGACGCGCTTAACCATGGCAACCCAGACCGGGCAGCAGCAACTGGTAAGCAAGAAGTCTTCGTGTTTGGTGACATGCCTGTCAAATTCCAGCGCCTCTTTAAGCGATAGTATATCGGCAAAAAGCGCCACCTCTACCATACCGTAGAAACCCAGCCTTTTTAAAGCGGCCCGCATTTTCCCGGGGGTAACCCCCGGTCCGAATTGGCCGATAAAAGCGGGGGCGACAATGGCGAAAACCGGTACGCTACGGTCCTTCAGAAGCTTAATAAGCGGCACGAACTCTTTTTTATCAATAAGAGAGTATTCCCTGCAGACTTCCACACATTTACCGCACCCGGCACAGTTATTATGCTGAATAACAACATTTCCCTCCATGTCCCTGATGATCGCGCCAAAGAGGCAGGACGCCTCGCAATCTGTGTTTTCCCCATCGCCACAATCAGGAGCGCAATCCCTTACCTTGAATACTACCCTGTCCGGGTCTCCACCGCCCGATGCATAACGGATATATTCGTCAGTATATTTATCACCGTCTTTTTTTATCTTTTCAATTTCCTCCGGCATGTCCCCACGGTAGCCGGATTTTACTAATCTCTTAAAGATTTCATCGTAGTCAGAAGTTTGACATCCTCCATCTTTCATGTTTCCACAACTCCGGGAATCGGATTTTGTCTCCCATGCCGGAGCCTGTCAGAACCAACTTTATAGTCGTTATTCATGTATTCACCGCCGAGTTAAATACTCTGTTTTGTAAAAGCCGTGCTTTGATATGCTATACTATATAATATAACATTGCCCTTTATTAGCAGGTTTTATATACACATGGAAAGAAAAACCTGACTTTGAAAGAAAATAAAAAGGGAGTTTTTATTACAGCTTGCATTGGTTCCGTGGTAGCCATGTACTATGTGCATTTGAATTGGTTACAGCCACTCTTTAATTTATAATCACTTTATTGTTTGGGGTTTTCAATAATTCCAAGGACAAACGATTTGTATAACCGAAATCACGGAATCTGGCGTGCTGGTTATCATACTGTGCCACAGTAGCTGGATCGCAGTAATCATTTATTAGGGATATGCTTACTTTCTTGTGATTCTTTTTTCCATTAAAATTTTATATCTCACACCCAGCTCTATCAGTTTTCTTTTGAGAAACTTCCGTTCTTTTTCATTGGTGCTTTCTTCAATCTTTTTTTTGAGAGTATCCATATCTTTATTTAAGCTGACTTCCACAGGGACCAGCCCAGAGTTTTTAATAATTCTATAGGCCATGCGCAGTTCGGCCGGGATAAAAGACATATTATCTATTTCGAGGGGTTTGCCTTTCCCCGGCAGGTTATCGAGTTCACCGTTTTTTATAGCTTCCCGCATCTTCATTTCAGCTATTTGAGCAAGAGCATTAAACATCTTCCTTCACCTGGCCTATAATATTTTTTTGAGCGCTTTTTGTTTTTATTGGAGAAATACTTTACCCTCATCTCCGTCTACCACT
This sequence comes from Pelotomaculum sp. UBA3103, assembly GCA_002365855.1. Classification (GTDB taxonomy): domain Bacteria; phylum Bacillota; class Desulfotomaculia; order Desulfotomaculales; family Pelotomaculaceae; genus UBA3103. The sequence continues at coordinate 2,358 of DFAP01000111.1, forward strand.
ATCTTTTGGCCGTCTTTAATGGCACTCATGGCGCCCCGCACATTCACCACGGCGGGGAGCCCGAACTCCCTGGCCACTATGGAACCGTGTGACAGATGTCCACCGGTTTCCATGACCACGGCGCAAGCTTTTAAAAACAACGGGGTCCAGCACCATCCCAATTCCCCTCCAGTATAGAAACCAAATCCGACCAGGAGCAAAAAAAGATATCACCAGGCTCATCGATAATGCCCCGTTGAAAAAAACGGCTGCCCAACTCCAGGGCCATCAAACGATAGGCTTCCAGCGCCACAACCAGAACTGATTTAGTCATTTCCCGTACCGCTGCCCCTTCTTGTGCCTCCCGGATCCCTTTTTGAATCTCAACCAGCTCACCTGGCGGCACTTTTTCTGTTACTTCCTGCCAGGCACGGTCAAATTTCTCGTTTTGCAGGTCTTTCCATTGATCGGGATTTGCGGTTGCCATGTTGCTCTTGATGATATCCATCAGATATAAGGGATCTTCCTTCCACCGGGGGTTGATGATATCCAGTTCGTAAACCGCACGGTGCCCAAATTCCTTGATATAGTCTCTGAATTCCTTCTTAAAAAGAGACCCTTCCGGCAGACACTCTTCCCAGGAACAAGGATCAAAATTATTACCGGTTAAATATTGTACAGCGTCTTGATCGTGACGGGCCAACTGAGCCAGTTCCATTAAGCGGTAGCCGTGGTCGGCGCTGGTTATACCTGATTCCCCGCCTACCATTAAGCCATTTAAAACGACCATCACCCTCGGTCCTAAATACCCGGACAGTTTTTGCAGCAGCAGCATGAGCGGCCAGTTGCCGGCTCCGCTTAAAAAAGCGAATTTTTCGCTATAGGCCTTCATGATTCGGCCCAGTTCATTGTATTTATCAATAAAACCACTGTCGGGAGTCCGTTCAAATCCTGTGCCAATTAAGGACTCGACGGAACGGGCAACTCCAGCGAAAGTACGGGAAGTGTTGGCGGCAGCCTCCATGATGAGAGATACGCCCTTCATCGCCCGGCCTTGTCTTTCCAGGCCAACCTCACCGCTGTATGGATCGGTATCTTTTATCTCAATCTCTGGTTGGTGCCCTCCCCAGAAGGGATTAAAATCTTTTGGCAGCATCCCGGTGGAATCATAATAAGCCCACTGCAGGGCAGACACGTTGCAGTACAACCTGCCCTTGATCAAGCGAGAGAATTGAAAACCATCCGGTATTCGATAGCCTGGTTCTGAAAAAGTAGTGTACTGAATGGTATCGATAATGTGCTTCATTACCCGGCGATGCAGGGGACTGATGACCATGGGGACTGCATCGCGGTAGTTGCCGTTAGACCATATCAGAGCCTTATTTTTTAAAGCCTCAAAGGTATATTCGGTTAACGCGGTCACCGGCCGCACCTGGAGTAAAAAGAAATCCTGCCCGTCGAAAGCCCATTCCACATCCTGGTGCTCTTCACACTCCCCCAGGGACTCGAAGACCCGCAGCAGCAATAAACCCAGTTTTTCAATGTTTTCATCCTTAAGAGCCTGACGCGGGGTCATATTTTCGCCGGGTACAAAACGGGTTCCGCCGCTGGCGCTGGACATGGTCTTCCCCTGCTTGGATCCGATTTTCTTTGTTGCTATTTGAGGCATGGCACTAAAAGCAGATACATCAAGATAATATGTGTCGGGCTCTATCACGCCGTTTACCACCGATTCTCCCAGCCCGAAGTTGGCGTTGACCACGAATATATCCTCGCGGCCGGTCTGTGGATCGCAGGTGAAAGCCACCCCGGCTGCCTCGGCCTCCACCATTTCCATAATAACTACGGCTTGACTCATTTCTTCGTCGCTAACGTTCATTTTTCGCCTGTAAGCTACAGCCCGGGGCGTCACAGGGAGGCGTAGCACCCTTTGATGGCAGATAAAATATTATCCGTGCCTTTCACATTTAAAAACGATCCATGAATGCCGGCAAAAGACGCTTTGCCGGAGTCCTCCGCAGAGGCAGAAGACCTGACTGCTGCCGGCTTATCCAGAATGCCGATTTTTTTCAGGTTAGAAACAAGCTCATCCATAATGCTTGAAGGGATATGGCCAGCCTTGATTTTTTCCCTAAGCAGAAAAAGCTTTTGCTCAGTCTCCTTCTCTCCAATGTTACCGGTGGTTACACTTTTGGTTATTTCCCCAGTATCTTTAAGCAAGTTGTTTTCTTCGATAAAACTCTGGTATGCCCCGGCGCCAAGGACGCCTCCAGCAGGGACCTTGAAACCGTAATGATCGAGCCTGCCCAGGTTCCATCCCTTCCCTCCGGCTGCTTCAAATCCGGCTTGAAAAGCCCTGGGCCAACTGAAAAAGAAAACTCCGTCACCCTTTTCCATTTGCAACCTCTCCTGTAACAATTTTACTTTTTCTTCTTCGTTATTAAAGCCCTTTTTTTGCAATGTTTAGAAAAATCTAAATCACAATCCATGGCTCATATCGAAAACTTTTCTATGTTAGTTACCCGGACTATTGTTAATCGATCCCTGTAAACTGTTTATATTTGACTTCCTTCCCTCTCAATTACCCCGTATATAAACAGGTCTACTATTTTTGCCATTTCTTTGCGAAGTTCGAACCCTGACGGATCCTTCAGCCAATTCAGGACAATGACGCTGCGGGAAATATTCAATTGCTGTACCATCAGTTTAACTGAGATATCCCGCCTGATTTCGCCGGCCTGCTGGCCCTGCCTGATAATCTCAGTCATAATGCTTTGTGTAGCTGTTTCGTAACTGCTGTCTCCAGGTCCCATAAACATATTCTTCAGACGATAGCCCAGACATATACCCGTAATCTCCGGGTTGATTTCTACCCACTCATAGGCTTTATCGAGCGCGGCTATTAACCGTGTCCTAGTGTCAGGCAGGTTTCGCAAATTATCAGAGGTCTCTTGAGCCAGCCCCTTTGAGATAACTTTAACATACTCATCAACAATAGCCTCTTTGACAGGAAAGTGATTATACAGGGTTTTCCTGGCGATGTCGGCGACCTCGGCAATCTGTTCCATGGTTGTATTGTTAAAACCCTGGCGCTGGAATAAATCTATAGCCACTTCAATGATTCTCTGCCGCGTTTCCCTTTTCTTCCTCTCTGTCCTGCTTTCAGCCGGCACATCCATTGGCTCCATTACTGCACCTCCTATAAGTGTTAGTCATTGACGGGCATGTATTGTTAAGGATCGAATTATACTACTATACATTATGTATGATTATACAATGTGTAATATGTGTTATTGTTATTTTCCATCATAATTTCTAATGTGTCAATACCCAAAATTTATTTTTCTAATATAAAAAGGCAGCTGCAAGAGCTGCTTAAATGAGACTATTACATAACCTTGAGGTTAATACGTCCTTCACATGCGCGGCAGTAGTTCATAGATAAAGTTGTAATTACAAGGGAATCGTTATTTGGACTGCCCTGGTCATGTTGATGCTCTTCCAAAAGGATGAATCAAGTGTATACTTAAGATGATGAAGCAACTCATGGAAATAATACCAACTTGAGAAAAATCAAGAGTCCAGAAAGTAGTTTTTTTTAATGGAAAATGGATTTATCCTGGGAAATTCGACATCTCACTAAAAAATTCCGCAAGAAAATAGCTGTAGACGATCTAAATTTTTCCCTCATGAAATAAACTTATATTTCCTCGGTTTCTTGATTCCCGGTCTTGATTTTCGTTTTCACTGGTCGTCTGTACCTGGGTTTGGATTGTCATTGCAGCGAGTGCTGTTGTTTTCTTAGGCTATATTTTTATTATCATCGTTTTTAAGGAAAACAGTTATGCTTCAACTGTCATACAGGTCGAGCAAGAACAACAAGTTATAACAACAGAACTCTATGCCATAGTCCGCCACCCCATGTACTTGGGAATGTTACTAATGTTATCGTTTACTCCTCCCGCCTTTGGCTCTTATTGGGCAATAACGCCTTCCCTTCTCTGTATCCCTTCATTAGTACTCAGGATAAAAACTGAAGAGGAGGTGCTGTTACCAGACCTCCCGGGGTACAAAGAATATAGTATGAAGACACGTTATCGTTTGATTCCGTCAATTTGGTAAATGAATAACTTAGACATACATGCCGCTAGTTTTCATGCATATCCTATTTATTTTAAAAGAAACTCAATAAATACCTTGTTAATTAACTCCGGCTGTTCCATATGAACCACATGCCCGACGTTCTTCAATACTTTATACTTTAAACCATACTTTGAATACGTTTTTATAACTGACGGGTGATACGCCAGTATATCACAATCACCTATAAGAAACAGCGCTTTATCCCGGAATACGGAAATTGCTTGATTGTCAAATCTCGTTACTTCTTTTTGTTTCTTGATCCTGCTGTATTTAAGCATATAAAACCATTGCTTCAAAAACTCTTTATGTAATGAGGATATATCAAAATTTGGGCCGGTTATTTTTTTAAGAAATTTCATTGCATTTTCTTCAGTGGGATTCAAAATTGTCGGCAAGCAAGCAATCAGACTTCTTGATATTAGCAGGGTGGTTTTTAAATTCTTTTCAGGGAGATAGAATGACATGGGAACAATTTTGTTCACCCTATCGGGACTTTTGGCCGCATAAGCTAAGGTCATGTAACCGCCGTATGATATTCCGGTTATATTTGTTTTATAAATATTTAGGGCGTTTAATATATCATCGACCCATAAACCTAAGTCAAATTCTTTGGTATAACTCCCGTTCGGTTCACTTTTTCCCGCGCCCTCAAAAAAATCTACGGCCACTATAAAGAAATAATTTGCTAATTCCTGTACGTTAGTTAACCAGTCCATTGCCGAATTAGTGCCGGAACCGTGAAAAAGCAATAAAGGGGGGTTCGTCCTGCTGCCTGAGATGATAATATGTGTTGTCCCATACCGAGTATCAATATCCAGTTCTTCCTTATCAACACCCCATAGCTCAAGCAGCCTGTCATAAGATTCATAAATCAATTGCTTTCCCGCCAGGCTTTTGAATCTTCCCATCATCTTAGGCAGGCCCCCTTTTTTTGACTCCAGTATACCATTCATGTCCTGCCGCAATCGAGACCCGCAACAACCCAGGAAACCTTTAGAAAACTTACAGAAATACCTTCCCCTCGTCGCCGTCGACGGTAATCAACTGACTGTCCTTTATTATCTTCATAACACCCGGTATGTTTACCACGGCGGGGATACAGTATTCCCGGGCTACAATGGCTCCGTGAGACAGAGACCCTCCCGCCTCCATAACAATGGCGGAAGCCCTCAAGAACAGGGGCGTCCAGCCGGGGTCGGTTGACGGGGCGACCAGCACATCTCCGGCCTGCAGTTTTCCCCCTTCGTCCGGATGGCAAATCAATTTTGCCGCGCCGGAAGCCTTCCCCGCAGCCACACCCATACCCGCCAGCGCTTTGCCCGTGCCGGGGGCAGTGGGCTCCACAAACTGGGGTACTTCATCAATAATCAAGTCGGGGGGTGAGAGCGCCTCCATTTCTTTTCTTGCAACTTTCCTTTCGGCCACCAGAACGTCCAGTCCCCTGCCGCTCCAGTCTCCACGGAGTATAGATAGAATTTCACTCAAGGCACAGTGGTATATATCGTTCGATTCGGCAAAGATACCTTTTCCCGCCAGCCGGCGGCCGATTTCCTGGAAAACCAAACGCAGATCAAATATCTGTACCTTGACCAGCATGGATTTGCCCTTTTCCCTGAGTTCCGCGCCTTTGACGGCCTGTTTTAACAGGTAGTCAACCAATCCACGGCTGTAAAAGGGGACTCTTTGTATTACTTCCCGCCAGGACTGATCGGCTTTTTCCTTTTGCCTGGCCTTTATCTTGCCCGGATCGGCGGTTTCCATGCTATTCCTGACGACATGCAAGAGGTAAGAGGGGTCATCCCGCCAGCAGGGGTTGATCATATCCATTTCATAAACTCCGCAGTGCCCGTATTGGGCCAGGAAATTCCGCAGCGACTGCTTGAACCTGGATTCCTCCGGCAGCTCCTTTTCCCACTGGAGGGGCTGAAAAGGCACTGCGGATAAGAACCTCCGAGCGGAGGCGTCACCCCGGGCTACTTCAGCCATTTCCACCAGGCGGTAACCTTGCTCCGCACTGGTAATGTCCCCCCTCCCCGCCATCAGGGCGTTGGCGTAAGCTTTCCCTTTACCGGGAAAATATTTTTCCAGCACTTTTACCAAAGGACTTATATCACCGCCGCGGACAAAAGACAGAAACACCGGCCAATATTGCCCGAAAGCGCCTTTTATTTCAAAAATCCTATTTATTAACTCTCTTTCACCCAGACTTTTTAAATCCTCTTTTAACAGGGTATCTGTAAGGCTTTCAACCCTGGCAAAGTGTTTCGGCGCGTTTCTGGTGTTTTTCATCACATTAAAAACAAGTTTTAGTATGCGCCCGACTCTTTTTATTCCTTTCAAGCCGCAGTAAGGTTTCTTTTCATTAATTTTTATTTCCTGCTGGAATCCCCCGCCGTATTCGTTTATCTGCCCGGGCGCGATACCAAACGCATCATAATTGACCCATTGAACAATGGAAAGGTTCCAATAGGCCCGCCCCTGGTATAATTTTATACCTTTTATTCCTGCGGGCGTTTTAGGGATCTGGTCAGTTCCCGCTATAAGATAATTCCAGAGGTTCCAGTTAAGAGTTGACATGACCATGGGAAAGGCGTCCTTAAAGTTGGCATTAGACCAAAAGTCAGGCTGGTTTTTGAGCTCGTCAAAAGTATACCTGGGCAGCGCCGTCACCGGCCTGGCCTGGACCAGGGCGAAATCCTTGCCGTCAAACACCCACTCGATGTCCTGGTGCTGTTCCCCGCGGCCGAGGGCGTCAAAGACCCGCTGTATCATCAGACCAAGTCTGCGGATGTTTTCATCGCTCAAGACCTGTCCCGCCGCTAACCCGGCAGACTCGACAAACTCCGTCCCGCCGGATGCTCTCGTGATGGTCTTTCCCTCTTTGCAGCCGATCCTTTTTTCCGGCTCCTCGCTCCAGTAGTCCAGACGGTATTCGTCCGGCTCGACGGCGCCGCTGACCACGCTTTCACCCAAACCAAAATTGGCGTTTATCAGCACGACATCTTCCTGGCCCGTGCGGGGGTCGCAGGTAAAGCCGACACCGGCTGCCTCGGCCTCCACCATCTCCATGATTACCACGGCCTGGCCCACCTCGTTATCTTTAAAGTTCATTTTCCGCCGGTAGGAGACAGCCCGGGGTGTCCACAGGGAGGCGTAACAACCTTTAATGGCGGACAGGATGCTGTCCATGCCCCGGATATTTAAGAAAGACTCGTGGATGCCGGCAAAAGACGCCCCGGCGGAGTCCTCGGCGGAGGCCGAAGACCTGACGGCCAGTGGTTTATCAAGTATTCCGTGGTGTTTAAGACTGGAGATTAACTCTTCCTGAATATACCCGGGGATATGGCCGGCCCTGATTTTTTCTCCGATCAGGGAGAGTTTTTGCTCAATCTCCTTCTCTGCAATATTACTGATAGTCACACTCCGGGTGATATCCCCCAAGGCTTCAAGCAGGTTGTTTTCTTCAATGAAACTCTGGTAGGCTTCGACTGTGAGGACGCCCCCGGCGGGAATATTGAACCCGTACCGCTCTAGCCTGCCCAGGTTCCACCCCTTCCCCCCGGCACACTCCACCCCTGCCTGAAAAGCCCCGGGCCAGCTGAGAAAGAAAACTCCTTGGCTCGTTTTCATGAATACCCTCTCCCCTGAATTATCTTATACACCGCATATTTACATACTGACCGTCCGGTCTAATATATATGAAAAAAATTATGCCCCGCTCTTCCCGGTACTTAAACCCTGCAATAATAATGTGGTTGCTTTACGATACAAGGTTTTACTGGCTTCTTTATCCATCATGTAAGAAGAATAGCGGCTTAGTCCCGAGTAAAAACAACTGATAATAAAGGTCAATTCAAACAGATTTTCATTTATGAACTCGCCGCTGGCTATCCCCTCTGAGATAAATTTTTTGATGTTTTCAAAAGATCTGTTAACAATAGCTACAAATTTTTTACCGGCTTCCGACTCCATTCCCACTTTGCCGATAAACTCCCTTTCAGCTGAGTCCAGCGGCCTTTCAATACCGGAAATGAAATTACCGTAAGCATAAAGTTTCTCGGTAACGGTTTCACAACGGGAGAATATTTCATCCAGCTGCTCCCACCATTCCGTGAAGGTTTGTTCCTCCAGGCAAAGAAACAGATCTTCCTTGCTCTTGAAATGGTAATATAGATTCCCTTTACTGCATCCCGCTGCGTCGCATATATCTTGGATGGAGGTTACGGCGTATCCCTTCCGGGAGAATAATTCCTTGGCTTTGTCGGCGATATTCTTCTTTGTCTGCTCTCCCTCGTATCTGCGTTTATTCATGACCTTCTCCTTTATGACATTGCATACCGACCGTCCGGTCTAATCTTAGTATAAAAAAATTTATCTGGTTTAGCAAGTCCTTTCCACCGGGGTTTACATAGGCATAAGTCATAACAATACTTGTAGGCAGTAACCTTATAGCCGTTAAGGAATGCCCCTTATATAAGAGTCACCTAATAAACTTATCAAACCGTCTAACTCGTCCGGATCTATTCCGGTTGTTTTTATAGCATCTCTTTGTAAAAAGAAATTACACCACTTGCAAATATAGTATTTGGATTCGCAGTATTTTATTTTTTGATAAAGATAGTCACTGTTAGAAATAGTGAAGCCCTTCCTGCATATCATACATGTTGTATCAAACATTTGGTTTCCCCCTTAGCTTAACTCTGAAGAAATACCTTCCCCTCGTCGCCGTCGACGGTAATCAGCTGACTGTCCTTTATTATCTTCATCACGCCCGGAATGTTCACTACCGCCGGGATGCCGTATTCGCGGGCTACAATAGACCCGTGGGAAGCAAACCCTCCTGTCTCCACAACAATGGCTGAAGCCCTTAAGAACAATGGAGTCCAGCCCGGATCAGTTGACGGGGCCACGAGCACGTCTCCCGTCCGCAATTTTTGCCCTTCGCCGGGATGATATATTATTTTTGCCGCGCCGGAAGCGCTTCCCGCGGCAACACCCAGACCTGCCAGAACATTCCCTGCGCTGCGTGCGGTGGGGCTCGTAAAGTGAGGGGTCTCATCGATAATAAAGTCAGGTGGTGACAGCGCCTCTATCTCTTTTCTCCTAGCTTTCCGTTCGGCCACCAGTACATCCAACCCCCTGCCGTCCCAGTCTCCATTCAGGATGGAGAATATTTCATTCCAGGTACAGTGGTAGATGTCAGCCGTTTCCACTAAAATATCTCTTTTCGCTAGTCGTCGCCCTATCTCCTGAAATATAATGCGCTCGGACTCGTATATCTTAATAAGAACAGATTTGCCCATTTCCCTGAGTTCGGCTCCTTTCAGAGCCTGCTTTAACAGGTAATTTACCAATCCACGCCTGTGGAAAGGAACCCTCCGGTTCACTTCACGCCGGGCTTCGTCCGCTTTTTCTTTTTGACCGGTCTTTATTTTGTTAAGGTTGGCTGTTTCCATGGTGCTTCTGATTATATTTAACAGGTAGGACGGATCTTCCCGCCAGCGGGGGTTGATAATATCCATTTCGTAGACTCCCCTGTGACCGTATTCCGCCAGGAATTTCCTAAATGATTGCTTGAATTGAGATTCCTCCGGCAATTCTTTTTTCCATAAAAGTGGATTATAGATTTCAACGGAAAAGAACTTCCTGGCAGCGGCGTCTCCCCGGGCGATTTCGGCCACTTCCACCAGACGGTAGCCGTGCTCCGCGCTGGTTATGTTACCCTCCCCGGCCATAAGGGCGTTGACATAAGCTTTCCCTTTGCCGGGAAAAAACTTTTCCAGTGATTTTACAAGCGGGTTCATATCAGTAGCATTACAGCTCATAAACACTGGCATAAACTCCATAAACATGCTTCTAATCTCAGCATACTTGTTGATCAAATCTTTTTCTGCCAGGGCTTTGTAATTCTCTTTTAAAATGGCTCCTGTAAAATCATAAACTTTAACAAAGGATTTTTCAGCGTTCTTTTTAATCTTTTGCCCGTCGGAAATTAATTTCAACAAGCGCCATACTCTTTTGCACCCTTTGATTCCTCGGTAAGGCTTTTTTTCATTGATTTCTATTTCCGGCTGGTGCCCTCCAAAACCTTCGTTTATTTGCCGGGGTGTGATACCAAAAGCATCATAAAAGATCCATTGTTGGATGGACAGGTTCATATATGCCCGGCCCTGATATAATCTGATAAATCGTAATCCCGGAGGCCCTTCCAATAGCTCGACTGACATTGTCCACAATTGTTTCGTGAGGCTCCAGTTCAGGGTTGACTGAACCATGGGCATGGTTTCCCTGAAGTTCGCATTGGACCATATGTCCGGCTGATTTTTTATTTCATCATAAGTATACCTGGGCAGAACCGTCACAGGTCTGGCCTGGACCAGGGCGATATCCTCGCCGTCAAATACCCATTCAATATCCTGGTGCTGTTCCCCACGGCCAAGGGAATCAAAAACCCTTTGGATTAACAAACTAAGTTTGCGTATATTCCCATCGGATAAAGCCTGGCTTGCCGCTGAAACGTCGGCTCCGACAAACTCAGTCCCACCGTCTTTCCCGGCAATAGTTTTCCCTTCTTTACAGCCAATCCTCTTTTGTGTTATTTCAAGCATGGAGTCTAAACGGTATTCATCCGGATCGACGGTTCCGTTTACCACACTTTCACCAAAACCGAAATTCGCGCTTATCAGCACAACACCTTCCTGGCCGGTGCGGGGGTCGCAGGTGAAACCGACTCCGGCGGCCTCGGCCTCCATCATTTCCATGATCACTACGGCCTGAATTACTTCGTCATCTCTAACACTCATTTTTCGCCGGTATGCGACTGCCCGGGGTGTCCATAAGGAGGCGTAGCACCCTTTAATGGCGGACAGGATATTGTCCAGACCCCGGACATTTAAGAATGATTCGTGGATGCCGGCAAAAGACGCCTTGCCGGAGTCTTCAGCAGAGGCGGAAGACCGGACTGCCAACGGCCTATCAATTGACTTTTTTAGCTTAACTGTCAATTCTTCCTGAACATACGGAGAAATATGGCCCGCCTTAATTTTTTCCCTTATCAGGTGGAGTTCTTCTTCCACGCCTGTATCTCCAATGTTATTAACATTCACACTTTGTGTGATTTTTTCTATCGCTTTAAGTAAATTATTTCCTTCAATAAAACCCTGGTACGCCTTGGCTGTAAGGACTCCTCCTGCAGGAACATTGAATCCGTACCGATCAAGCCTTCCCAGATTCCAACCCTTCCCCCCGGCTGCCTCCACACCGGCGTGAAAGGCCTCAGGCCAGCTGAGAAAAAAAGCTCCGCAACTATTTTCCATGGTCATCCTCCCCGGTAATAAATTTATATTTATTACTCACTTTTGCCCGTCTGTTTTTTCGCCCCGTTTAGAAAAAGATCCACGTTCCCGTTAATGCCATCATGAATCGAAAACAATTCGGGAAAAACCAGCCAGACGATTGCCGTCATACTGTGGAATGTGTCCAGGTAACCGGCAAGAACCCTGCTATGCATATCCTCCCTGATTTCTCCTGTTTCCTTGCCAAGGTCTAAGATACGCTCGAGGACATCCTTAAACACGCTGCTCATTCTTGCATCCCTGTCCCTTAGCGCCTGTACTCCTTTCTGCATCCGGTAATTAAAATATATTTCAAAAATATCTTTGTTCAGCTCGATATGCATCCACTCAAGTGATTTGCGAAGTGCTTCTATCAATCGTGAACGTGTGTCAGGTAATTTTTCCAAGCGACCAATCACCTCTGGCGCCTGCTCCCTTATTACTCCCTGCACATAGTCATAAATAATAGCTTCTTTTTCAGTAAAATGGTTATAGACGGTACCCCTGGCAACATCGGCTGCCACCGCGATTTGGTCCATCGTAGTCTGATCAAAACCCTGCTTGTTAAATAAATCCATGGCGGCTGAGATAATTTTTTTCCTGGTCTCTTCCTTTTTTTTCTCAGTTCTGTTTCCTTTGTCTTGTTTCATTTATGCACCTCTATACACTGTGTAATATTGAACATTGTAATATACTTCGTTTAGATTATTCTACAACAACATGCAATTCTTGACAAGGGGGCATGGAAAAAATTTATTATATAATGAAAAACCACCAAAATAAAAGGGCAGCCTCAAGAGCTGCCTCAGGTTATAGACAAAGTCGTCCATGGTGTTGTTGGAACCGCTTGGCTCCTCTGCTCTACAATGACCAGACCAACTAAAGAAAAGCTAATAATTCATAAGAATGACTTAATTAATGGATAAAAGTGATAAAGCAAACAGGACATATTACTTGTTTTGGGAACCAGCCAGGAACATATCAATTTTTGCATTAAATCGCTGAACGTAAATATCCGCCGGTATAAAATTTTGTTCTAATAATTTTTGTGTTTCATCTGAAAATTTCATGTCCTTTACGATTTCCCGGCCCGCTTTATGTAAAAGTTCTTTATAGCCGTTTATTATGGGCTCTAATTCCTTGACTCCAGCCGTTAACAACTCCCCTTCGGTCGCATATATTTCAGCCGCTAAATCAGTCAGCCAACCTTTTGCAGCTTTTTTCATCAAAAGAGAAAGGGCCTGGAAATTAGACCTGTCGGGACGGGTTGCACTGGCAATAACAATGAACTTCGGAGGTATTCCGTTTTTAAAATGTTTTGATGGGCGGCTCTGGTATTCCCCATCTTCACCCTTTTCATAACCGGGAGAGCCGATACATATGCTTCGATCCATAAATACTTTCATCATCCCTGAAACGTTAAAAACATAGAGCGGTGTTGCCAAGACAACTATATCGGATGCAACGAATTTTGACATCAAATCTCCCATATCGTCATCAATACTGCATTTACCGCCTGAAGATAAACAATGATAACATGCTTTACAATGGTTGATTTCTTTATCGGCAAGAAAGATGTTTTCGACTTCGGCTCCCGCCGCTTCGGCGCCCTCTAAAAACGCCGTGACCATCACGTTCGTATTGCCGGACTTTCTCCTGGGACTTCCGTTAAAAGCAGTGATTTTCATAATTTTATTCTCCTCCTTTTTTCAATCTTTCCTTTACGCTGCGCCTAATCAAACTAAAATCATCCCTAAAATATTCATACCTGCCTGCTTAACATCTGTTCCCACTATTCACAGCATCATTACCGCACCGGCTGCCAGTGAAATTATCGGGAACGGCAAGGATGGAATGCCCAGCAGCTCATCATAGTGGGTAAGCTTCAGGCAAAACACAACGGCCACCTCGACTTGGGCGGCCGTCACTAAAAATACTATCTAAAACATATTTCAACTAATTTGATTAAATTCCTCTATATGGCATATAAAAATAATTCCATCCAATAACTGCAGCTTATATATATACCTTCCCCTCGTCGCCGTCGACGGTAATCAACTGGCTGTCTTTGATTGTCTTCATCACGCCCGGAATGTTCACCACCGCAGGGATGCCGTACTCACGGGCTACAATGGCTCCGTGGCACAACGATCCTCCCGCTTCCATAACAATGGCGGATGCCCTCAGGAAAAGCGGCGTCCAGCCCGGGTCGGTTGACGGCGCCACCAGCACGTCTCCAGCCTGCAGTTTTTCTCCCTCGTCAGGATGGCGAACCAGTCTCGCCGCCCCGGCAGCCTTCCCTGCGGCTACGCCAAGACCTATAAACGAATTACCCTGACTGGGGGCGGCCGGTTTCGCAAAATGAGGAGCATTATCAACAATAAAGTCGGGGGGCGAAAGGGCTTCCAATTCTCCTCTCCTTATCTTCCGCTCAGCCACCAGAACATCCAATCCCCTGCCGTCCCAATCCCCCTGCATAATAGATATAATTTCATTCAAAGAACAGTGATATATATCAGCCTGTTCCGCCAGGATTCCCCCTTTCCGCCAGCCGGCGACCGATCTCCTGGAACAAGATGCGTTCGGACTCAAATATCTTGACTAACATGGACTTTCCCATTTCCTTGCGTTCAGCGCCTTTAACGGACTGGATTAACATTTTATTTATTGAACCGCGTCTGTAAAAGGGGACCCTCTCGTTTACTTCCCGCCAGGCCTCGTCCACTTTTTCCTTTTGACTGGCCTTTGTTTTACCGGGATCGGCGGTTTCCATGGTGCTTCTAATTGTATTTAAGAGGAAGGACGGGTCCTCCCTCCAGCGAGGGTTGATGATATCCAGTTCGTAAATACCCCGGTGCCCGTAATCCGCCAGGAAGTTTCGAAATGATTGTTTGAACGGGGATTCATCTGGCAGCTCTTTTTCCCATAATAGAGGTGGAAAAGGTTCGGCAGAAAAAAACCTCCGTGCAGCGGCGTCCCCCCGGGCTACTTTAGCCATTCCTGCCAGACGATAGCCGTGCTCGGCGCTGGTGATGTCTCCACTCCCTGCCATCAGGGCATTAGACATCGCCCGCCCTTTACCCGGAAAATATTTTTCCAGCGTTTTTATGAATGGAAATGTTACCTCAGCTGAACCAAAAACATATACAGGGATAAATTCAATGGTTGCGCTTCTAATCTCAGTAATTTTTTTGATTAAATCTCTTTTCGTGAGGCTCTTCAAATCTTCTTTTAGCATGGCTCCTGTAAAACAGTTAACATCATTAAAACATTTTCCCGTGTTCTTTCTGATTTTTTGTACAATAAAAGCACCTTTTATCAAGCGGCCCAATCTTTTACATCCCTTAATGCCCCGGTATGGTTTTTCTTCGCTAATTTCCACTTCCCGCCCCCCGAAATTATCGTACTTTTCCTGAGCACCCATTCCCCGGGGATCTATACCCAAAGCATCATACAAAAGCCATCCCAGAATGTTTCCATTGAAATATGCCCTGCCCTGATACAATCTGGCAACCTGTAAGCCGGGGGGTATTTGATAGCCCATTGTTCTTAAGGGAGCGCTAAACACCGTATTAAGGAACGGCTTTTTAAGGCTCCAGTTGAGGGTGGACTGGACCAATGGCATTACTTCCCTAAGATTCATATTTGACCATACATCGGGTTGATTTCTAAATCCGTCTATGGTGTACCTTGGCAGCGCCGTCACCGGCCTGGCCTGGACCAGGGCAAAATCTTTTCCGTCAAACACCCATTCAATATCCTGGTGCTGTTCCCCGCAGCCAAGGGCGTCAAAGACCCGCTGGATCAGCATACCTAACCTGCGAATATTTTCATCGCTTAAAACCTGACTTGCCGCTGGCATGGCAGACTCGACAAATTCCGTCCCGCCGGCTTTTTTGGCAAGGGTTTTCCCTTCTTTGCGGCCAATTTTCTTTTGGGTTAGATCACACCAATAGTCTAAACGATATTCATTGGCTCAACGGCGCCGCTGACCACACTCTCACCCAGGCCGAAATTGGCGCTTATCAGCGCCATATCTTCCTGGCCGGTGCGGGGGTCGCAAGTGAAGCCGACTCCGGCGGCCTCAGCCTCCACCATCTCCATGATCACCACGGCCGGGATCACCTCGTCATCTTTAACATCCATTTTCCGCCTGTAAGCGACAGCCCTGGGTGCCCATAAAGAGGCATAACATTCTTTAATGGCGGACAGGATATTGTCCAGTCCCCGGATATTTAAGAACGATTCGTGGACCCCCGCGAAAGACGCTTTGCCGGAGTCCTCGGCAGTGGCCGAAGAGCGAACGGCCACCGGATTCCCCAGTATGCCGGCGGCTCTCAGTTTCTCTTCCAGCTCATCCCGGACATTTGAAGGGATGCGCCCGGCCATTATTTTTTCTCTGAGCAGAAAAAGTTTTTGTTCATTCTCCTTATCCCCAATGTTAACGGTTGTTATATTTCGGGTGATTCTCCACATATCCTCAAGCAGGTTGTTTTCTTCAACAAAACTCCGGTGCGCTCCGGCTGTAAGGACGCCTCCGGCGGGAACATTGAACCCGTACCTCTCCAGCCTGCCCAGGTTCCACCCTTTCCCTCCGGCAGCTTCCACCCCGGCAAGGAAAGCCCCGGTCCAGTCGAGAAAGAAGTCTCCGCAATTTTTATCCATGGTCTTCCTCCCCATTGGTTATTTTTTCTCTATCCGGCTGTCGCTGCAATAATGTCATGGTTTATTTTTAGTTCTTTAACCGTCCCTGTTTTCTACCCCTTTTAGATAAAGGTCCATAATCATATTAATACCTTCATCTACCGGGAATAATTCCGGATTTGCAACCCAGAGAACACCCCAATTACAGAACATTGAATCCAGGTGAGCGGCAAGGACCATACTGTCCATGTCCCGCCTGATTTCCCCCGCCTCCTTACCTCTCTCTATAATTGGCGCCAGGACATCTCTAAAACCGCTGCTCTCGCTCAGATCCAAATCCCTGAAGACTTGAAACACTTTTTGTAACCGGTAAGTATAATATTTTTCATAAATTTCCTTATTTAAATCAATTTGAAACCACTCCAGTGCTTTATGAAGCACCGCGACTAAGCGTGACCGGGTATCGGGCAGCTGTAATGCCTGGCTGAGCGCTTCAGGCCCCTGCTCCTTAATTATTCTCTGAACAAATTCGCATATGACAGCCTCTTTGACGGGGAAATAGTTGTATAGGGTTCTACGGGCAATGTCTGCGTTGTCCGCAATTTGCTCCATTGTGGCAGAATCAAATCCCTGCTTATTAAATAAACCCATTGCTGCTTCAATAATCTTCCTTTTTGTTTCATCTTTCTTTTTTTCCACCCTACTCTGGGCAGGCTCTTTTTTGTTTTCCATTTGCGCCTCCATTTTTGCATATTCTGCATATATGCACATACTGCAGACATGCACAGCGTGCATATATAACCATTCTTACATTAATTCAATTATTTGTCAAGATTATTTGAGCAAAAATAAAGCCGCGGGGCAACCGAGCCGCGGCATAATGAATCTTATGTTTTCCATATTGATATAGCAGTCACCTAATAAACTTATCAAACCGGTCTATCTCGTCCGGATCTATTCCGGTTGTTTTTATAGCATCACTTTGAATATAAAAATCACACCACTTGCAAATATAAAATTTGGATTCGCTGTATTTAATTTTTTGATAAAGGTAATCACTGCTGGAAAAAATCGTGAAGCCCTTCCTGCATATCATGCATGTTGTATCAAACATCTGGTTTCCCCCTTGCCTTAGCTCTGAAGATATACCTTTCCCTCACCGCCGTCGACGGTAATCAACTGACTGTCTTTGATCATCTTCATCACGCCCGGAATATTTATTACCGCCGGTATGCCGTACTCCCGGGCTACAATGGTGCTATGGGACGCAATTCCCCCTGTCTCCACAACAATGGCGGAAGCTCTTAAAAACAGGGGCGTCCAGCCGGGATCGGTTGACGGGGCTACCAGCACTTCTCCGGCCCGCAGCTTCTCCCCTTCGTCAGGATGATAAATTATTTTTGCCGCACCGGAGGCCCTTCCCGCTGCCACGCCTATACCTGCCAGCGCATTGCCCTTAACGCGGGTGGCGGGTTCTTCAAAATGAGGTGTTTCATCCATAATTATGTCAGGTGGTGAAATCTTCTCCATCTCTTTCATCCTGGCCTTGCGCTCGGCCACCAGAATATCCAATCCCTTGCCGGCCCAGTCTCCCTGCAGGACAGAGAAAATTTCAGCACAGGCGCAGTGGAATATATCGGCCGGCTCCGCAAGGATACCTCTTCCCGCCAAACGCCGCCCCATCTCCTGGAATACCAATCGTATAAATTCAGTTATCTTAACAAGCACCGACTTGGACATTTCCCTGGTTCCCATACCTTTTACCACCTGTTTTAAAGAACGATTAATTGATCCACGCCTGTATGAAGGCACCTTACGGTTTATTTCCCGCCAGACCTCGTCCGCCTTTTCTTTTTGCCGGGATCTTATTTTGCCCAAATCGGCTGTTTCCATGGTGCTTCTGATGACACTCAAGGGGTAAGAAGGGTCTTCCCGCCAGCGCTGATTGATCAAATCCATTTCGTAAACTCCCCGGTGCCCGTATTCCGCCAGGAAGTTTTTAAATGATTTTTTGAACGGGGATTCCTCCGGCAGTTCTTTTTCCCACAGGGGAGGATTATAGTTTTCACCGGAAAAGAACCTCCGGGCACTGGCGTCACCCCGTGCGGTTTCGGCCAGTTCCACCAGGCGGTACCCCTGATCCGCGCTGGTGATGTCCCCCTTCCCGGCCATCAGGGTGTTGGCGTAAGCTTTCCCTTTGCCGGGAAAATATTTTTCCAGCGTTTTTACAAGCGGATCCATGTTGGCGACACCGACACAAGACAGAAACACAGGATAATAATCTATGAATACACTTTTAATCTCTGTGAATTTATTAAGCAGCTCTTTTTCTGTCAGGCTTTTGAAATTCTCTTTTAACAACCCCCCCCCGTATAACTGTTAACTCGGTCAAAAGATTTTTGCGCGCCTTTTATGGTCTTAAGTCCACGGGGAATTAATTTCACCAAGCGCCCCAATCTTTTAATTCCCTTGATTCCGCGGTAAGGTTTTTTTTCGTTGATCTCTATCTCCGGCTGGTGACCTCCCATGGCTTCGTTTAATTGCCGGGGCGTTATCCCCAAATTATCATAAAAGATCCACTGCTGCATGGACATGTTGAGATATAAACGGCCTTGATATAACCTGATATACCGCAAGCCAGGGGGTATTTCACAATCCAACACATCGGTTGTATTCTCGCGAAACTTTTCAGATAGTTTATACCAGCTCCAGTTTAGTGTCGACATGACCATGGGCGCGGTATCCCTAGCCTGAGCATTGGACCATATGTCCGGCTGGTTTTTAATTTCATCAAAAGTGTACCTGGGCAGCGCCGTCACCGGCCTGGCCTGGACAATTTCGAAATCTTTTCCGTTAAACACCCATTCAACATCCTGGTGCCGCTCACTGCCGCCAAGGGAGTCAAAGACCCGCTGGATGAGCATACCTAACCGGCTGATATTTTCGTCGCTTAAAACCTGCCCCGCCGCTGATCCGGCCGACTGGACAAATTCAGTCCCACCGTCTTTTTTAGCAATGGTTTTCCCTTCTTTGCGCCCAATTCTTTTTTGTGTTATTTCAAATGCCAAATTCATACGGTATTCATCCGGCTCAACGGCGCCGCCGACCACACTTTCGCCCAGGCCGTAATTAGCGCTTATAACAAGAATAAATTCCTGGCCTGTGCCGGGATCACAGGTAAAGCCTACTCCGGCGGCCTCGGCCTCCACCATTTCCATGATCACCACGGCCGGGATCACCTCGTCATCTTTGACATCCATTTTCCGCCGGTAAGCGACAGCCCTGGGTGTCCACAGGGAGACATAGCAGCCTTTAACGGCGGACAGGATGTTGCCGAAGCCGCGGACATTTAAGAATGATTCGTGGACCCCCGCGAAAGACGCCTTGCCGGAGTCCTCGGCAGTGGCCGAAGAGCGAACGGCCACCGGCTTACCCAGTATGCCGGCGGCTCTCAGTTTTTCTTCCAGATCATCCCTGACATTGGAAGGAATACGGCCGGCTTTGATTTTTTCCCTGAGCAGGAATAATTTTTGTTCTATCTTCTTATCCCCGATGTTGCCGGTTGTTACACTTCGGCTGATTTTCCCTATGTCTTCAATTAGGTTGTTTCCTTCAATAAAACTCCGGTATGCTTTGGATGCAAGGCACCCTCCGGCGGGAACATTGAACCCGTACCTCTCCAGCCTGCCCAGGTTCCACCCCTTGCCCCCGGCCGCCTCCACCCCAGCCTGAAAAGCATCGGTCCAGTTGAGAAAGAACTCTCCGCAATTCTTATCCATGTCTTCTCCCCCATTGATTATTTTTTCATCCGGCTGTCGCTCCATTAATGTCATATGTGTTTATTTTTAGTTCTTTAACCGTCCCTGTTTTCTACCCCGCTTAGAAAAAGGTCCATAATCATGTTAATACCCTCATCTACCGGGAATAATTCCGGATTTGCCACCCAGAGAACACCCCAATTACTGTACATCGTTTCCAGGTGGGCGGAAATAATCATGCTGTTTATATCCCGCCTGATTTCTCCCGCTTCTATGCCCAATTTTATAATTGGTTCCAGGACATCCCTGAAGCCGCTGCTCTCGCTCATATCTAAATCCCTGAAGACTTGAAACACTTTTTGTGTCCGGTAAGTAGCATATTTTTCAAAAATGTCCGTATCAGATTTAATATGAAACCACTCCAGTGCTTTATAAAGCACCGAAACCAGGCGTGACCGGGTATCGGGCAGCCGCATTACCTGCTTGAGCGCCTCAGGCCCCTGCTCCTTGATTATTCTCTGTACAAATTCGCAAATGATAGCTTCTTTGGCGGGGAAATGGTTATAGATGGTCCCCTTGTTGACGTCGGCCTCTTCGGCTATTTGCTCTACCGTGGTCTGGTCAAACCCCTGACTATTGAATAAATCCATGGCCACAGTAATAATCTTTTTCCTGGTTTCTTCTTTTTTTCTCTCGGTTCTGCTTACTCTGACCTGCTCCATTCTGCCACCTCTTCAATTGGTCTTTTATTCAACCTGGTTGACTATACAAATATGTTGAATAATCAACTAAGTTGATTTTAGTACATTTTTTTATAATTGGCAAGTGCTTCTGCAAATTTTTTAGCGCAAAAAAGCCGCAAGCTATTTAGCCGGCGGCATTCTCGATGGAAGGAAATCCTCCCTGATTCATCAATAAAAAAATCTGAAGCAGCCGTTTAAGGCTGCTTCTTTAGTGGAGTTTTTGACGTTATAGGCAGCGTTCGGATGTCGAGATGGCTTTTTAGCGCATCCTGAAGAATCTGCGAAAAGTTTTTTATACATAGAAAAAAGCCCACTGTATATGTATAATATTAACAGCAAAAGTCCGTACAGGCAGATGTCATTGAAAAAGTAATTTAGCGGAGGATAACATAATGAGTAAGAAAAAACGGGTACTGGTGCTTTTCGGAGGTCGATCCGGAGAACATGAGGTTTCATTAAATTCCGCAGCCAATGTGATAACTGCATTAGACCGGGAGAAATATGAAGTAGTTCCTGTGGCCATTACCCGGGAAGGAAAGTGGTTAGCCGGTATAACGCCAAAGCAACTAATGGCCGGGATGAATCAACCGGTTTTAACCGGAACCGATATAGACGGTAACACTGAACTCATATCTTTAGCAGATGATTCGACAGGTATGGGGTTAGCTATGCTTGCCATAGGTAAAGCCAGGGCAGGCATGGGCGCGGTCGATATAGTAATTCCGGTGCTGCACGGTACCTACGGGGAGGATGGTACAGTTCAGGGCTTGTTGGAACTGGCCAATGTGCCCTATGTGGGGGCGGGCGTCCTGGGATCAGCCCTGGGGATGGATAAGGTAATGATGAAAACGGTGCTGGCTCAACACGGCGTAGCCCAGGCCCGGTTTTGGTCCTGCCTGCGAGGGGAATGGGAAAGCAACGCTTCACTGGTATTAGAGACAGTGGAAAAGAACCTGGGATACCCCTGTTTTGTCAAGCCGGCCAACCTTGGCTCCAGCGTCGGTATTAACAAAGCCCATAACCGGGAGCAGCTAGCCATGGCCATGGACCTGGCAGCCGAATACGACCGCAAGATTATCGTTGAAGAATACATTAACGCCAGAGAAGTGGAGGTTAGCGTGCTAGGGAACGATGATCCAATAGCCTCTCTTCCCGGAGAGATTATTCCGTTAAAGGAGTTTTATGACTACGAAGCCAAATATCATGACGGGATGACCAGGCTGGAAATCCCTGCCGATTTACCGCCAGATATGATCGCCCGGCTGCAAGAACTGGCGGTAAAAGTATTCAAGGCTCTTGATTGCTCCGGTCTGGCCAGGGTGGATTTTTTCATCCGCAAATCAGATAACAATATACTGGTGAACGAAATCAACACCATGCCCGGCTTTACTCAGTTCAGTATGTTCCCCAAGCTGTGGGAGGCAACCGGTATCGGCTATCAGGAACTGCTTGAACGGTTAATCGGCCTTGCCATAGAAAGGCACCTGGATAAGAACCGGAATAAAACTGATTTTTAATATTCCGGGGATAACAATCGGTTTTCCCGATTCGCATCGTAGGAATGGGGTCAAATTACCCTATTCCAATGTTTCCAAGCCCGATATTGATTTTTTCTGATACAGAGGGATGTGGCCGAGCTCCTGCAGTTGTTTAATACCTTAAAAGAGTAGCTTGCCCGCATCATTCAAGCTATGGCGGTCACCTGATAAGAAATTGAGTACAATCCAGTTGAATTCTTCCGGGTTTTCCACATGTGGAAGGTGCCCGCAACCGGGGATGACCACTTTCGTTGAGTTTTCAATATTTTTATGAATGTACTCCCCAACCTCTATGTTAAAATCACTTTCCCTATCGGAAAGGATAATCAGGGTCGGGATACGAATCTCATTTAAACGCTCGCTTGCATAAGGCTCTAATACGGCTGCAATCCTGGGATCCCAGCTAAAACACTTTTTTGCGTCTCTCGTTATCTGGAGTACCTTTGCCCTGGCTTCTTTCCTTTCAGGGGAAGGGAAAAAATATTCCCAGAATGGATTATCAATACTCTTCTCTATAGCAGCTTCAGGCCCTTCGGAATACGCCGTCATATACATATTCATGGCTTCCGTCATAAAATCAGGGGGATAAGGATATCCATTCAGGGCAGGTCCAACCAGGATTAGAGATTTTAGAAGCTCCGGATATTTCAGGGCAAAATCAATGGCCACGCTGCCACCAAAAGATGATCCGATCAGAGATACCTTTTTCAGTTCTAAAGCTTCTATCAAAAATTTTAAATCATCAAAATACGAAAAAGAGGATACAGGGACATCCGATTTTCCATACCCCCGATGATCATAACAGACCACTTTATATTTGCGGGCAAAAGTATCCACCTGGTAATCCCAAATACGGAGATCATTAAAAGGGACGCCATGAAGAAGAACTAATGGCTCCCCTTCTCCTTTTATGGAATAAAATAAACGGGTGTTATTAACCTGGAGATAATCCTTAATATCCGGCATATTAATTAACTCCTTCCAATTTAGAGGACTGATTGCTTGTCTTTGTTTTCGCCAGCATCATATCCACCATCTTATTGCATTTCTGAATGAAAACATCAACCGGTATGAAATTTATCTTTTCTAAAGACTTTTGCGTTTCCATGGATAATTTCATATCAGCTGCAATTTCCCGGCCCGCTTTACACAGGGTTTCTTTATAGCCGTTTATTACAGGCTCCAATTCCTTTATTCCCGCTGTTAACACCATGCCTGCGGGCGCATATATTTCAGCTATCAGCTCCATATGAAAGTTTCTTGCGACTCTTTTCATCACAAGAGAAACAGCCTGGAATTGTGACCTTTCCGGGTAGCCAGAATTTGAAATAACTACCATCTTCGGAGGCACCCCGTTTTTGAATCGTTTTGATTTGCCGCCCCTGGTTTCCCCGTTTTCGTCCTTTTCAAAATAAGGATTGCCGATACAGATAGTCCGGTCCAAAAATACCTTCAACATTCCTGATATATTATCGATATACAGCGGTGTGGCAAAGACAACTATATCAGATTCAACATATTTCGATATTAATTCTTCCATATCGTCATTAATGACGCATTTCCCTCCGGAAAATACGCAGCTGCGGCAAGCCTTACAATGATTAATTTCCTTACTGGCCAGAAAGATATTTTCGACTTCGGCTCCCGCCGCTTCAGCGCCCTCTAAAAATGCCGTGACCATAACGTTCGTATTGCCGGAGGCTCCCATGGGGCTTCCGTTAAAAGCGGTGATTTTCATAATTTTTTAATACCCTCCTTTTTTTACTTCTAAAGCGTAAGCCTGTAAATTTCCTTTACTCCGTACTTAACTAACTGAAAACCTGCCCTAAAAAATTCACACCTGTCTATCCAGTCGAAAAAACAACGACCACCCCGACTTGGGCGGCCGTCTCTAAAATACTATCTCAAGAATATTTAAATTAATTTGGCTATATTACTCTTTTGGAATAAACCCGGCGGTAAACCAATTTATGCTTTTCGTAAAATGTCTTGGTGACCAATAGCGTGAAGTATTAGCGTGTCGCTGTTTTGTTCAAAAACAATCCTAATATCTTTGTTAACATAAGCCTCCCAAAACCCTGTACCCTTGATTCGATGAATCTTTAGTGAATTATGTTTTGGATTGACAGCCATAAAACTTAGGGTTTTCCTGGCCTGTTTTCGCTCGGCAGGCGATAGCTGCCGAAAGTCATTATTAAAAGGATCAGTTAGAATTATCGTCGGCATTGTTTTCTTCCCCAAGAAATTCTAATAATTCGTCGGCATCGGAAAATGTTTTATATCGGCCTTCTTTTAAGGCGTCAGCGCTTTGCTTCATTTTTCCCTGCCAAACCTCAGACCAAAAATACTCCTGGCTTTTATCATGCCATGCAACGGGTTTGATAAAAATTCCCCCATCCCGTTCCTCTAAGGCGATATAATCCCCTTCCTGTATATTTAATTTTTTAGCAATCTGAGACAGACTGATAAGCATACGTTTTTGTACCTGTTGAATAATCTCCGGCATCTATGACGCCTCCCTTAACTGATAAGCTGTAAATACAGTTTATCTGCATATTAAGATGTTGTCAATTAAAACCCTCTTGTTAAATATTTCCCGGTAGAATTATCACGAAATAAAATTCTTTAGAAATAATTGTCGGCCTGCTTTCAATACTCCGACGTCTTATGTAATGAATACTGATAAGTGATCTGGTCCTTGACAGCTAAAAAACCGTCGGCCCATCCATAACAAATGAAGGACGAGGTGACGCCGATATCGGATTTTTGTTTTTCATAGTAAATACTCATATTGCCTGCGTCCGTATAGGATGCGGTGAATTTCTACGCGGTTGCCGTTCACGACGTAAAATACCAGATAGTTATGCACTATCAGCACGCGGTAGCCCTTAACCCTCAACACCGGGCTTTTTAACAGCGGACACCGGCCAGGCATTTGTGATAGCGAGCTGATGCCTAGCACAATTTCGTCGTACAGCTTGAGCGCTGCATCAGGCGAAAGCTCGTTGACATAATCGACGATATCCTGCATATCCTGCTTGGCCGAGGGAAAGATCAACAGCCTATAATTTTCCATGAACACTTGATCTCAGCTTCTTCGCGACCTTTAAGAAATCCTCTCCCGCCGCGCCGTTTGCAATCTCAGCCTCAGCTTCAGCCAGCTTTCCATAGAGTTCAATGATCGCCTGCTGCCTCTCGTATGCTTCTATGCTCATTACCACCATATCGCCTACACCGTTTTTTGTAATAAAAACCGGCTCACGCTCCCTGCGGCAAAACTCTGAGATTTCGTTGGCGTTGTTCCGCAAATCGGAAATTGGCCGGATATTCGGCATGATAAGCCCTCCTCGCTCTCAATATCTATGCACTAAATATAGCATAATTTTGATAATCAATCAAACCCTGGGAAGCTAATGTCTTTTATGGGCTAAATCTTTGTCTTTCCTCAACAAAGTGTGGGCAGATTAATAAATCTTGTTACACCTGGCAAGGGATAAGGTAAAAATATTTTAATGTGTAAAACAGGTTTTTCTTATGCCTGCGAAACTGGTAAAATAAACGGGAAAGAAGCCTTTTCTTTCCACTGCCGTGGAAGCTATTATCTTTTATACAGGAGGGAAATATGGAATATAGAAAACTGGGGAAAACAGGGTTAACCATTTCTGTGATCGGGTTTGGCGGCATACCCATCCAGCGGGTTTCAGCCGGTGAGGCTTGCGCGATTGTAAACAGGGCTCTGGACCTGGGCATCAATTTTTTTGACACTGCCCGTGCCTACACCGACAGCGAGGAAAAGCTGGGCGCCCCTTTAAAAGCAAGGAGAAAAGAGGCCGTTGTCGCCACCAAGTCCATGGCCAGGACCAGGGAAGCAATGGGCGCGGACATTAAGAAAAGCCTTAAGACGATGGGTCTGGACTATATAGATTTGTACCAGATGCACAATGTTAAAAGCAAAAGGGATCTGGACAGGGTTCTAAGTCCTGACGGCGCCCTGGCCGCTTTAATAGAGGCAAAAGAAGAAGGCCTGGTGAGACACATAGGTGTTACGGGGCATATTAAAGATTTTTTAGTGGACACGCTGCAGTTGGAGGAAGTTGAAACGGTACAGTTCCCTTTCAACGCGGTAGAGACCGTGGGCGTACCGACGCTGCTGGAGCAGGCCGCGGAAAAAGGAATTGGCGCCATCGTGATGAAACCGCTTGCCGGGGGTGCTTTTAGAAACAAAAACCTCGCCCTGCGGTATATTTTAGAGCATGCTGTATCGACCCTTATCCCTGGAATGGACTCGCTGGAGCAGGTGGAAGAAAACGCCGGGGTAGGATGTAACCCGCATACTCTAACCATCGCCGAGAAAAAAATACTGGAAGAAGAGGTTAATACTCTTGGCGGCGCATTCTGCAGGCGCTGTGAGTACTGCAAACCCTGCAGTCAGCGTATCGACATCCCGACGGTATTTTTACTTGACGGCTATTATACGAGATACAATTTACAGGACTGGGCCAGGGATCGCTACCAGGGCTTAAAGGCCAAAGTGGACGCCTGTATCGATTGCGGCGAATGCGAAGCCTGGTGCCCATATGACCTGCCCATACGTCAGATGCTAGCCGAAGCGGCATCCCGGCTGGCCTAGCCCTAGCAAGTGGGGACGGTTCTTGACTTACCAGTGAATTCGCCCGCCCTGCGAGCGTCTCATCCATAGGTGTCAGATGGATTCTTCAACTGAATTTCCATTCTAACCTCTAATCTGCTATGGTCGAAATAAATTATAATGTAAGTAATAGGAAAACCATTAATCACAAAGCAGGAACCAAACGACGCATATACAGCATCGTATAAAACGTTTAACAGGAGGAGGGCAACAAGTCCTTTGCCAACCTGGCGCGCCTGCTCCTAAATATGCAGAAAAATATGGAAGTGATTAAGATGAAGAGTCAAATCAAATCCTTTAAGGCTGCCTCTATAATGAATAACTCAAACCTACTTGGATTTTACACAGCAATCACCACATCTTTATTAACTTTGGTGACTTTCGGTATCGCAATATTTACCCCACCGTTATCAGGTCCATTTTGTACGGGTTCATGTGTTGAATATCCATTTACAAATATTATTTCGCGCTTTCCCAGAGATTACTATTGGATGTATCCGGCGATTTTGTTGTCTTTAATTTTTATTGTACTTGTGGTATGCATCCACCATTATGCACCCAAGGAGAAAAAGGTATTTAGCCAGATCGGATTGTCCTTTGCCCTAATTTCGGCATCAGTATTAATCACCGACTATTTTATTCAAATATCTGTTATACAGCCCAGCCTCCTTAACGGGGAAACCGACGGTATAGCGATACTGACTCAGTATAATCCGCACGGAATCTTTATCGCTCTTGAAGAAGTAGGTTATTTAATGATGAGTATAACCTTCCTTTGTATAGCTCCGGTTTTTTCGGGAATTAACAGTTTGGAAAGTGGAATCCGACGGATCTTCATCACAAGTTTTATTCTAACGATCATTTCACTCATCATATTTTCTGCTTCTTATGGAATACACCGTGAATATCGATTTGAAGTGGCTGTTATCACGATTAACTGGATAGTACTGATAGTCTCCGGTTTACTATTGAGCGTTCTATTTAAAAGGGCCATGAGAATTTCATCATGAATTACTTTTGTTTACATGAAATATTCTGGGACAACCATCCCCCTATCCCCCTACTCACAAAGGAGCAAAATAAACTGAACTATCATCACGCGCTTGCGGGGCCGGAAAACTGGCTGTTATATAGTTCCGCATAGAAGCCGCCCCTGGCCAGAAGTTCATTGTGGCTGCCCTGCTCTATGATTGCTCCCTTATTCATTACCAGGATCAGGTCGGCGTCACGGATCGTTGACAGCCTGTGGGCAATGACAAAACTGGTTCTTCCCTTCATTAAGTTTGCCATTGCTCGCTGGACCAGCACCTCTGTT
Organism: Pelotomaculum sp. UBA3103; assembly: GCA_002365855.1. Classification (GTDB taxonomy): domain Bacteria; phylum Bacillota; class Desulfotomaculia; order Desulfotomaculales; family Pelotomaculaceae; genus UBA3103. The sequence continues at coordinate 30,460 of DFAP01000111.1, forward strand.
CTTGTGTCGATGTTGCTGGTGGCCTCATCCAGTATGAGGATCGCCGGGTCTGCCAGGATGGCTCGTGCGATGGTCAGCAGCTGCTTTTGGCCTTGCGAGATATTGGTAGCTTCTTCGTTCAGTATAGTGTCATAGCCATCCGGGAGAGTCTTGATGAAGTGATCAGCATTGGCAGCTTTTGCCGCGCTGATAATCTCTTGCCCAGTAGCACCCTCCCGGCCATAAGCAATATTGTCTCTGATGGTTCCGTTAAACAGCCAGGTATCCTGCAGCACCATGCCGAACATCGTGCGCAGATCTCCCCGCTTCATGTCCTTGATATCTACGCCGTCGACAGTGATCCGGCCGCCTTGAACTTCATAGAAGCGCATAATCAGATTAACCAGTGTGGTCTTGCCCGCTCCTGTCGGACCGACAATAGCGACGGTGCTGCCTTCCTTGACATCCAGGCTGAGGTCTTCCATCAGCGGATCATCTTCCTTGTAGCCGAACTTCACATGCTCAAATTTTACTTTTCCTTTTGGGAACTCGATTACTTTGGCATCTTCCTTATCCGGGATTTGTTCCTCCTCATCCAGAATTTCAAATACCCGTTCTGCGGAGGCGACTGTGGACTGCAGCACGTTGGCTATGTTGGCCACCTGGATAATCGGATGGGTAAACTGCCTCGTGTACTGGATGAACGCCTGAATATCACCTAACTCAATTCTCTTATGTGCCACTAGAAGTCCGCCAACAACGCATATGACAACGTACCCTATATTATTGACAAAGTTCAAGGCCGGGAAGATGATGCCGGACATAAACTGCGCTTTCCACCCAACTCCGTAGAGCCTTTCGTTAATTCCCTTGAACTTCTCAATAGAATCTTCCTCATGACCAAACACCTTAACGATTTTATGCCCCGCGTACATTTCCTCGACGTGTCCGTTCAGGTCTCCGATGCATTTCTGCTGAGCCGCAAAATATATTTGAGATTTCTTGGTGATCATCACGGTTATGAGCATACTGACGGGAAGCGTCACAAGCGCGATCAGGGTCATAACAGGACTGATTGTCAGCATCATGATCAGGACACCGACAACAGTTATGACAGACGTGATTAACTGGGTCAGGCTTTGCTGAAGCGTTGTCGCTATGTTGTCCATATCATTCGTGACCCTGCTCAGGATCTCGCCATAGGTCCGCTGGTCGAAATATTTTAGCGGCAGGTGGTCAAGCTTTTCCTTGACGTTGTTGCGCATCCTGTATACAGTGTTCTGGGACACGCTCGACATGATGTAACCCATAATATAGCCGCAAAGGGCGCTGATACAATAAAGCGCTACCAGCAAAAGGAGGATCTTACCGATATATCCAAAATCAAAGCCAGGGATCGCCTGCTTTTTTAGTTTATTGATAACCTCAACCGGCATTTTTTCCTGGATCGCCGTAGTTAGCTGAATATAATAAGCGTATTGGGCCATAACCCCATCAGCCAGTTTGGTTGTGGCCTTCCCCATGATTTTGGGGCCTACAATAGAGAAAATAGTACTCGCGACAGACAGGAAAAATACTATTATAAGACGGTATTTCTCCGGCATCAGGTACTCCGTTAATCTTTTAAGAGTCCCCTTAAAATCCTTCGCTTTTTCTACCGGCATCCCCATGGGACCGCCGCCAAAACCTCTGGGTCCTGGACGGGCGGACCTTTGTGATCTTTGTTCACTCATACTGTTAGGCAATCTCCTCTTCGGACAATTGGGAGAATACGATCTCACGGTAAACAGAACATCTATCCATAAGTTCCTTATGTTTGCCCATCCCTGCGATCTGTCCTTCATCCAATACAATAATCCTGTCGGCGTCCATAACCGTTCCTACTCTCTGGGCTACGATGATAACAGTGGAAGCGGTAGTCTCTTTTTTAAGAGCCGAACGCAGACGGGCGTCAGTCTTAAAGTCAAGGGCTGAAAAACAGTCGTCCAGAATATATATCCCAGGCTTTCTGACCAACGCGCGGGCAATGGAAAGCCTTTGCTTCTGCCCGCCCGATAAATTCGTACCACCCTGGGAGATCCGAGATTCATATCCATCCTTCATCTCAGAAATGAATTCGCTCGCCTGGGCGACCTCTGCCGCGTGGGTGATTTGTTCATCGGTCGCGTCAGCCTTACCGTAACGTATGTTTTCAGATACTGTCCCGCTGAAAAGAACCGGCGTCTGCGGCACAAACCCGATTTTGGTCCTGAGGTCCCCCTGAGTCATTTGCCGGACATCCAGGCCGTCAACCAGGACTGATCCGCTATCAACATCGTAAAAGCGTGGAATCAGGTTGATCAACGTAGACTTGCCCGAGCCTGTACCGCCTATAATAGCCGTCACCTCACCGGGACAGGCGGAGAAAGATATATTGCTGACGGCAGGAAGCTCAGCACCGGGATAGCTAAAGGTGACCTCCCGAAATTCCACATAACCTTTGTGGCTGTCCGATTTACTGCTTTGCAGCGGGTCCTTGATCCCAGGCTCCACTTCCAGAACCTCGTTGATCCGTATAGCTGAAGCCTGGGCTCTCGGAACCATAACAAACATAATCGTCACCATAATGATGGAAAACATGACCTGCATTGCATACTGAATGAACGCCATCATGTCGCCCACCTGCATTGCTCCTTGACTGATACGGTGGCCTCCAAACCAAATTATTGCAATAGAGGTTAAATTCATAATGATGATCATGAGTGGCTGTGTTAATGCCATTATTTTATTTACTTTAATAGCGTTATCTGCTAAATCGCGGTTTGCTGTCTTAAACCGCTCATTCTCACTCTTGAGTTTGTTGAAAGCCCGGATGACCCTGATGCCGGTTAAATTTTCGCGAAGAACAAGGTTCACCTTGTCGAGCTTCATCTGCATCGCTTTGAACAGAGGCACGATCACGGTGGCGAGACCTCCGATCAGGAGCAGCATGACGGGTAGGACCACAGCCAGGATCAAAGTAAGCTGTTTATCTTTTGAATAGGCCATGATGATACCTCCGACGCACATGATCGGCGCATAGACCATAAAGCGCAAGCCCATTACCACCAGGTTCTGTACCTGCGTTATGTCGTTGGTGGTCCTGGTAATAAGGGATGCGGTCCCGATCTTATCGAATTCATGCAGGGAATAATCCTCCACGCGCGAAAAAACCCTGCCGCGGATATCCCTGCCGAAACCCACACCAATTATCGAAGACAGGTAACTTCCTACTATCGCGCATATACTGCTCCCAAGTGCTACTAGAAGCATATAGCTCCCGTATTTCCAGATGTAAGTTGTATCCCCCTTCATCATGCCGTTGTTGACGACTTCCGCCATCAGCGTGGGGAGATACAGTTCCGCAATAGCCTGGGCAAATAGAAATACTATGACCCAGAATAAGTCCCAGGTGTATGGCTTTAAATACTGAAAAAGTCTAAGCATTTGATTACTATCCCCACCACGGTTTTTTTAAAAACTGGTCAATTAGTTGGCTGTTACCGTCATATTGTCTGTGAGGGCGCTGACATTGGTAACAGCAACGATTTCACCCGCGTCAAGTCCCTGCAAAATTTGGGCTGCCTGATCGTTTTTGAGCCCGACTTTCACAGCTCGCTTCGAAGCGGTTTTATCCTTAACCACAAACACATAGCTTTCACCGCTGTTCTGCACGACCGATGACACCGGCGCCACAATTCCTTTTGTTCTTGTGAGCACCGAAGCATGAGCCGACAGTCCGGCCGTAAAGCTGCCATCGTTCTTAACGGTGATCTCCAGGGGGAATACTTCACCCGTGCTGACCGCAATCGGCCCGATGCTTGATATAGTTCCCTTGAATTCATTTACCGGGTAGCTGTCAATGGTAATATCCATTTCCTGGCCAACCGACAAAAGTGGCAGTAAATCCTGGGTTACAGTGCTTCTCAATTTAAGAGTCGATGTATCAACAATTGAAATAACAGAAACGCCTGGAGAGATCACCTGGCCGACGTTCACACTCTGGTTGGTCACGAACCCGTCTAACGGGCTTCTGATGGTAGCGTTATCAATCTGTACCTGGAGGTTTTTTATGTTGGCGCGGGCTGTGCTGATCGCGGCCTGGGCCTGGTCTTGAGCCGGACCAAAAGCATTTTCAAACTGGTTTTGCGCGATATTCAGCTTATCTGTAACATCGTCCATCTGGCTTTGTGATACTACGTCCGATTCGTAAAGTAATTTTGTCCGGTCATAAAGTTTCTGGGCGGCGTCCCGGTTTATTTTGGCTAAAGAAGCCTGATTTTTAACTGACTCCGCCGCCGCCTCGGCCGACTGCAAACCAGCTTCAGCCTGTAAAAGCTGGGCGTCTAATGTATCCGTATCCAGCTGTATAAGAATGTCCCCCGCTTTTACCGCGCTGCCTACGTTGAAACCCAGGCTGATTACTTTTCCCGATATTTTGCTGGATATATCAACGGTCTGAACTGGAACCAGGACACCGCCGAGTTCCAGAGTTGTTTCCAGTTCCTGAATATCAGCAGTCGCCGTAGTCACCGGCACAGCCTTGTTCTCGTTCCGGCCGGCGCATCCGGCGACTATTAATAATACAAGCACTGCCAGGAGAGCCAGGGACTTTTTAGTTCGCTTATGCATAAACAAACCTCCTTTCACTGATTGATATGGATTTTGACAGTCGCATTCATTCCGAGCATGAGAGTCAGGTTATCAGCGTCCGTGATGGCGATCTTTACAGGAATCAACTGGATGACTTTTGAGAAAGTCCCGCTCGTATTGAGTGACGGGAACTGGCTGAATGCCGACTGCGTAGCCTGGCCAATGCTCTCAACATAACCATTAAAGTATTTATTGGGGTAGGCATCAATTTTGATATCTACTTTCTGACCCGGTTTGATCTTTAAAATATCCGTTTCTTCAATATTGGCCTTAATGTAAATTTGCGAAGTATCAGCTATTGTTGCTATCTCCATACCTGGTGAAACAACTTGACCCTTGACGACATTTGACTGAACAATCTTACCGTCAATTGGAGCCTTTATATCTGCTTTTGAGATGATGGTATCGGCTGAACTGGCCAATGCCTGGGGATTCATCGCACTACTCGTTACCATCATACTGACATCCTGTTTTCCAAGTATCTGCCCTGCTTTTACATAGTCCCCATCCCTTACGTCCCAGTTCTTTACTTTGCCGGTGACCTCAGGTGTCAACGTGATTATGTCGGCTGTAATTTGGGCGTTTTCTGTGGAGAAGTAGTTGATACTCTCATTGACGTAGTATGAAACCCCTGCCGCTCCACCAGCAAGGATGATTATTGAGAGTAACAGCAATATTTTTTTCAGGTTTTTCATTCATCGACCACCTCAAGGTTTTTGATTTCTTAATACTTTGGTCCTGTTCCCGTTTTTAATCAATGTTTTTAAGGATTTCTTGAATCCTTTTCAGCATTTGCTCCAGTTCTCCCAGTTCCCTGCAGGGAAGTTTCCTGAGCTTTTCCACAAGATCTAGTTTTATTTCATTAAATAGTTCTTCAACCGTGTTTCTGCCCCGTTCAGTGACTTCTATGCGTACAATGCGCCGGTCATTTTCATCTGCTTTTCTGGCCAAAAGACCGAGGTTAATCAGTTTGTAAACAAGAGGCGTAAGCTGCTGTTTTGATATCTGCATTTCTTGAGCCAACTCTGACATCGAAAGGGAACCCTTCCGGTGCAGGAGTGATACCGCGTAGAATTGTACATGACTTAGCCTTGAGCGCGTTATCTGCTCGAGCGGCCTGAAAAATTTATCTTTCATATAAGCCAAAAGTGCAAGAAATTCGCCGGCCACATTTTCTAAACTGTTTATTTTAGCACCTCCTGCGTTAACAATTTTGTACCAATGAAAACAGTATATTATGAACAACCATAATAGTAAACAGTTATTTACTATTTAAACTAGTAAGTGGGGGCGGTTCTTGCCTTGCCAGGGACAATCTAAAAAGATTTGACAACCTTAACTTGGTCTAGTAGTCTGTTAACACTAA
>DFAP01000148.1 GCA_002365855.1 Pelotomaculum sp. UBA3103
TAAATGGTGTCAAACGCCAGGGACGACTTGCCGGAACCGGAAAGGCCGGTTATAACCACAAACTTATCCCTGGGTATCTCCACATCAATATTTTTTAAATTATGGACACGCGCGCCCCTGATTAATATCTTGTCAAGCATGTGGGAAAAGCTCCTTTTAAAAGTTAGACTGGATCACTGTTTAGACGAACCATCTGTTGTTTATGTGACAACGAGGACCGTCCCCTTGTCTTAATCGGGGATCGCGGGACCGATGCCCTTTTCGTCCCTCAGTTCCAACCGCAGTTCGATGATCATGTCCCTGAGCCGGGCAGCCCTCTCGAAGGCCAGCTGGCGGGCCGACTCCCGCATTTCTTTTTCCATGGAAGCGATCTGCTTTTTCAGCTGAGCTTTGGTCATCTTTTTGCCTGAACGCAAACCGGCCCCATACAGGGCTTTCGGTTCCGCCGCGCGGGTCGCCTCGATCACGTCCCGCACCGCTTTGCGGATGGTTTGCGGCGTAATCCCGTACCGGTCATTGAACTCCACCTGCACCCTGCGGCGCCGTTCTGTTTCCCTGATGGCTCTGTCCATGGAGTCTGTAACCTTGTCCGCGTACATAATTACTTTGCCTTCAGCGTTGCGGGCTGCCCGGCCGATGGTCTGGATCAAGGAGCGCTCGGAGCGAAGATAGCCTTCCTTATCGGCATCCAAAATGGCCACCAGGCTCACCTCTGGAAGGTCCAGGCCTTCTCTAAGCAAGTTTATCCCCACCAGCACGTCAAAAACCCCCATCCTCAGTTCCCTCAGAATTTCCATACGCTCAATGGTCTTGATGTCCGAATGGAGGTAACGTACTTTTAAGGCAACTTCTCGAAAATAATCAGTCAGGTCTTCGGCCATCTTCTTAGTCAGCGTGGTTACCAGGACTCTCTCTCCCTGTTGCACTCTGAGGCGTATTTCTCCGATAAGGTCATCGATCTGTCCTTTGGTTGGGCGAACCGAGATTGCAGGGTCAAGCAGCCCGGTGGGACGGATGATCTGCTCTACGACCTGGGCGCAGTGCTGCAGTTCGTATGGTCCGGGCGTCGCCGAAACGTAAATAACCTCATTCAGGTGCTCAATAAATTCCATAAAAGTAAGGGGCCGGTTGTCGAATGCTGATGGCAGTCTGAACCCGTGCTCGATCAGCGACTGCTTGCGGGAGCGGTCCCCCATATACATGCCGCCTACCTGGGGCACGGACACGTGGGACTCGTCAATAAACATAATAAAGTCTTTTGGGAAATAATCAAGCAGGGTAAAGGGAGGCTGGCCGGGCTCTCTGCCGGTCAGATGCCGGGAGTAGTTCTCAATCCCGCTGCAGAAACCCATTTCCTGCATCATTTCTATATCAAAATTGGTGCGCTGCTCCAGCCGCTGCGCCTCAAGAAGCTTGTCGGCGGAGCGCAGCTCGGCCAGCCTTAATTCCAGTTCCTCCTGGATGGTCGAGACTGCCCGCTCCAGCCTCTCCCTGGACGTGGCATAGTGACTGGCGGGGAAGATAAAGACGTGGTTGCGCTCTCCCAGTATTTCACCGGTGAGCACATCGAACTCCAGCAGCCTCTCCGCCTCGTCGCAGTTAAAATCTACCCGGATCGCTTTTTCTGCTGCTGAAGCCGGGAAAATCTCGACCACATCACCGCGAACCCGGAACTTACCTCGCACAAAGTTGATATCGTTGCGCTCGTACTGGATACTCACAAGCTTACGCAGGACCGCGTCCCGGTCATAACGCTCTCCCTGCCGCAGGGAGAGGACCAGGTTCCTGTATTCTCCGGGGTCTCCCAGGCCGTAAATGCAGGAAACACTGGCCACAACGATCACGTCACTTCGCTCAAAAAGGGCGCATGTAGCGGAGTGGCGCAGCTTATCTATCTCATCGTTTATGGACGAGTCTTTTTCAATGTAAGTGTCTGTGTGGGGTATATAGGCTTCCGGCTGGTAATAATCATAATAACTCACGAAATACTCCACTGCGTTTTCTGGAAAGTATCCCCTGAACTCCCCGCAGAGCTGGGCAGCCAGGGTCTTGTTCGGAGCCAGTACCAGAGTGGGTCTCTGGACGGCCTGGATCACCTGGGCCATGGTATAAGTTTTTCCAGTGCCCGTAGCCCCCAGCAGAACCTGCCCCCTGTATCCCTTTTTTAGGCCCTGCAAAAGGGCGGAAATGGCTCCTGGCTGGTCCCCTTTAGGATCGTATTCTGATTTCAGGTTAAAAGCCCGCATGCGGCACCTCATATGCTTTTTACTAATGTTATTAGTATACCATAAGGGGCAAAGACCCAAAAGTATGTTCTGTCAGGATACAAAAGAAAAGGGCGGCAAAAAAGGCACGGTTTAATAGGGAAACTTGTTGAACCATACCCCAAACCGATACGGAAAAACGAAAAGAGAGGCGTTGTCCCGCAAGGGATAGCGCCTCTCTCTTGTACGTCGGCAAATGTAAAATCTAACAATTTTCAATGACATAATCAATAACCATGCCATTATTATTAGCATGAAAGGCACAGATACTGCTTTTTATTATGCTTGCTAAGCTTATATCAGATAAGTGTATGTAAAGCTCTGATTTTGCGCGGCTGCAAGCAACATAATACATCCTAGCGAATTCTTCGGCAGATGACTCCTGAAGTAATTGTGGGTTTGAGAAAAACTGTTTTAAGTTTGTTTTATCAAAATTGTTTGGGGTAACGCTTACAACAACTTTATCCCATTCCAGGCCTTTAGCTTGATGTACTGTCATATATTTACTATTTTCTGAAAAAACTTCGCTGAATAGCTTATAAGCCGTTTCCCAAGTGAGATTAGAAATATTTTGTATTAGTTTATCGTCATCGTATTCTGAAAAACAAGGAATATTCAAATTTTGTCCTAAAATTACCTCTTTAAGCTCTGAGTATTTCGGCTCCGCTATCAATAGATTAAAGTTGTTTATAAGTTGAACCGGCGATGATGTATCGGATAAAACTTTGAATAATTCTGTGAGTAAATTCTTGATTTGTATAATATGGCATGGAGCTATTTTGTTCTTCTCGGTTTTCGCATATAAAGAGAAAGCTTTAATTATGTCAATAAACGATCCCGACCGATAACCTTCCCAAAGTAAAAAAATAAATCTGAATGACCTAACCCACATTACGTTATTGTGTTCAGATATTTCTGCTCTTATATCAATCGGAGAATTATAATAAGAGTTGTATATTTTCTTTAGCAAATCAACTTGAGAGCTATCAATTCCTTGAATGTATTGAAAGGCTGCAGCCCAAGCGCGTGTCAATACTACGCCACCCGCTTCTATTATTTGACTTATTTTTTTCATTATTTCTGTAGTAGAACCTAAAAGAAATACTACTTTACAAGATTCGCAAGTCTCCTTTTCAATTTCATTGATATACGGTCGAATACTTTTCTGCGTAAGAGTCTTATCAGAGCTCCTTAGCAAATTGCAGAAATTAACAACATTATTTGTTGAACGGCGATTACCATTGATAGTGTACTCAACTAATTCTCTGTCTCCAGGGACTAAAAAATCAAGAAACTGCGATGGTCGAGCTCCTTGAAAACTGTATATAGATTGAGCCACATCGCCTATAACCCCTATAATAGTTGATTTTTCGCCAATAAGTTTAATGAGTTTGGTCTGTAGTGGATTAGTATCTTGAAACTCATCAATGAAAATAAACGGGAATTTCACTCTTGTTGCATATAAGGCAGTTGAATTTTCCTGCAAAATTCGATAACCAAAATACAAAATTTCATCATGGGTAAGTTTTCTGGCTATCGACCAAGTAAATTCCTTAATTGCTTTTATGTGATTATCGGCTATATTAGAAGGCTTTGCAAGTAAACGCAAATTATCAGATAAATACTTTTCATTGTCAACCTGAACGTTGCCCATAGCTTTTTTACTATACGACAGCTCTATATTTTCCGAAGTGATATCTGTTATGAATTTGTATATTTCTTCTCTTTCATAACCATGTAAAATCCCGACGCCTTCTATTTGAGAAGTAATTTTGCCAGCATTATTTACATTTATACCAAAGTCGGACAACATTATTTTTTTAAGATCTTGCTGAAATGGAGCAATAATATGTTCGATAATGAAACCATGAATTGTATTGATCACGACAGAATTGGAAAATCTATCGAGCCGTCGCTTAATTTCTTCAACAGCTGCGTTAGTATAAGTAATACACAGTACTTTTCGCGCCTTACTTCTTGAAACAATAGAATTGTTGACGATAATATTCTTGATATTTTCTACTAAAAAATGTGTTTTTCCTGCCCCCGGCCCTGCAAATATTTTCATATGCTTTGTCAAGTGTTCAGAGGAAAGAATGTCACCAGATTTTATTTCAACAGCCATTCCAACCCCTCCTTTATATACCCAGGAACAGCTATACCACTTAACAATTCCTCATCGACTAAAATATCTAAAGCCACGTCACCTTTTCTATCCTTGGCATATAACAGAAATAGTTCAGCAAAAAACAACTGACGGTAAACCGTTTTTTCACTTTCAGTCTTGCCAATGGCAATTGCATTCTTGAAAACATCTAATAAGTTCTCAATTTTATTTTTTGAGCGACCGTCGATGCTCGTTCTATTTGCATCCCATGAGTCAAAGTCAACTCCGTTTAAATCGATAAACTGTTCCATACTTTCGCTTAGGGCGATTTTCATAAGTTTTTTTGAAATATCGTTGTTGCTAATATTGCTTATAAACAACTCATCCTCAAATGTACGACCATTAGAATGTTGAGTGGAGATATGTAAATTGGGGAAGGGAAAGTCGCTCTTCAATTTCTTTATATGAGACGCTTCATGGTTTTTGTAGTCGTCTATAGATGATATGGAGCCGTTATTTATCCAAGAAAAATCATTATCAGTAATACACAAAACCTTTTTTTGAACTGCATTTCCCGCAAACACATTCACAAAATGTTCAAAGTGCTTTCCCCCAATCTCTACGATAGCAATATGTTCGTCTTCATACGGGCAATTACATTTCTCCATAAAGGCTGGTAGTAACAATTTCTCGGCAATACCTTCAACAATAATAATGCGGTCGGCAAACAGCATATCTGAACGAGTAACATCCAAAAATTTTGACATGTGCGCTTTTGAGTTTGCTTTATTCTCAAACTGTTTTTTCAGACTTTGTTGCTTGCATTCGGCGATACCATTTCGCTCATACGCCAACATAAACATGTTGTCAATACCAGCTACAGATGAAATATTACTGGAATGCGTCGTTACAAAAATTTGTTGATTCAGATTATTAGTTTCATCAAGGTTTTTTAAATACTTGAAAAGCTTATATTGCATTGCAGGATGCAAGTGTGCCTCGGGTTCTTCAAGGCATAATATGCGAAAATCCTTTCCTTTCTGTATTTCAGTAAGTTTAATTAACATGTAAATATTTATTAAGTTGTTATAACCCAGTCCATTGTGTGTTAATGGCAAAATATAATCTGATTTTGTATCTTTAACATCAATTATATACGAATTGGAAACCGATGTTGAAGGCCTCATATCTTGAGATATTGACACGTTGCCTTTTGACAAGCCAATTTCATCGCGACCTGTTTCTATTACGCCAGAAATTCTTGATAATAACGGCTCCATAGTTGTTTTCATGGATGCTGAAAGATCCTGTTGCAATTGTTGCAAAGCTGCGTTGTTGTCTCTGACGTATGCTTCTATCTCTCTTCTGGTCTCTTTATAAACAGCCTGACTGTTTCTTTCAGCCTCAATAAAATCTATTCGAAAAATGCTTGTCGCTTCCTTTTTATCAACGGAAGTATCAGTCATGCCATTTGTAAATACCCATGAATAATGCGATTGGAACAAATTTAAGGCTTTACAATATTCATCGAAACTATTTATGCTGGCAACAGATTTCTGGTACTCACCCAAATACTTTGTATCTAATATATAAGTTATTTTTACACAAGCGACAAGTGAATAAATTCCCTTTTGCCCTTGTTCAGTCTTTTTTGCTTCTTGTATCTTATCAATACCTAAAAAAGAAATAAGCTTAATGATGCTCTCGTCCTCGGTGTTATCCTCAGATATTTCATGGTGTATCGTGTATTCAATTTCTATTTGAGGCGCAGATTCTTTATAATCAGTTGTAAATCTCATTAAGTTATTTTTATTGAAATCGTTTATGGATACGCTTTCGGGGTTATTCAACAAAGCAATTGTGTACAATAGCCCTGTCTTGCCAGAATTGTTACTTCCTATGATGACGTTCAATCCATCATGAAATTCCATAGTAAACTTATTAAAATTCCGAAAATTACATATTCGTATTTTCTGGATATACATTCCTTCACCCCTCTTATAGAAAGCTATTTTTCATTTGTAATTACTTGCTTAATGCGCTCAAGAGTTGATGGTATATTAATGCGCTTTAGTTCGCATTCCCATATACGAATAACAGTCCATCCTCTTCCTTGGAATATTTTCGTAATCTCATGGTCATGCCGCATATTGCGTTCTCGCTTTCTAACCCAGTATTCCTCGTTCTCCTTTGGTCGTGTATTGCGACAATCATGTCCATGCCAAAAGCAACCATCTACAAATATTGCAACTTTTTTATCTAAAAAAACAAAATCGGGATGTCCTTTTACTGGATAGTTGCGTCTCCATCCGGAAATACCGTTTTCGATGAACAATGCAACCAGCCGTTTTTCTGTTGATTTATTCCCTTTTGATCGCACTTTCTGCATTACGGCAGAGCGGGTCGCTTTATCGTAAACATCGGCCATAGTACACTCACCTCTATTCGGCGCCAGTGCCAACAAGAGGGCGAATCAGCGGGTAACGGCCTCCCTATATGTCAGAATAGTT
>DFAP01000017.1 GCA_002365855.1 Pelotomaculum sp. UBA3103
TAATTTCTTATACAACAAAAAAGCCCGGTTAAATCCCGGGCCTATACTGTCTATTATGAAAAGTCCATGGGTTGAAACGAGCTGCTCCGTTGTGAAGCGTCGGTTCGTTGAGAAGTTGGACGTGAGACGTGGGACGTGAGAATAGAAGGAATTCACAAAGCCGAATTACAACTAAACCAAAGACCAAAGAAGGACGGGGACATCCCTCAATTGGAGCCTGTCTTAATGGTGATGGATGTTCCCTTATTTTTATTATAAGTCGCGCCGATCCATAACCCGCTTGGCTTTACCCTCGCTCCTCGGGATACTCCTGGGCTCCACGAATTTGATCCTGGCGCTGATATTGAGCACGCTCAATATTTTGTGGCGGATCCTGCTCTCAAGGATTTCCAGCCGCCTGATTTCATCCGAAAACATCTTCTCGGAAAGCTCCACCTGTATTTCCAGGTCATCCAGGTCGCCTACGCGGTCAACCACCAGCAGGTAGTGCGGCTCGGTCTCACCAAATTCCAGAAGCACGCTTTCCACCTGTGACGGAAAGACATTGACACCCCGGATAATCAGCATATCGTCGGTACGCCCGGTGATCCGCTCCATCCGGACGTGGGTTCTGCCGCAGGAACATTTTTCCGGGCGGAGAGCCGTAATATCCCGGGTCCTGTAGCGAAGCAGTGGAATGGCCTCCTTGTTAATGGTGGTTATCACCAGTTCTCCTCTGGCGCCGTATGGAAGCGGCTCACAAGTATCCGGGTCGATGATTTCCGCGATAAAGTGGTCCTCGAAAATATGGGCCCCCTGTTTTGCAGGGCATTCCATGGAAACACCCGGACCCATGATTTCGCTCAGACCGTATATGTCCAGGGCGATGATATCCATTTTGGCCTCGAGCTGGTTTCTCATGTTCTCGGACCATGGTTCCGCGCCGAAGATTCCTGCCCGGAGTGGGAGCTTTTTAAAATCAATCCCGGCTGCCTGCCCTTCTTCGGCCAGGAAAAGCGCGTACGAAGGCGTGCAGGTCAGGATGGTCGAGGCGAAATCCTGCATTAGCATAAGCTGCCTGGTAGTATTGCCTCCTGATACAGGAACCACGGTTGCGCCCAAACGCTCCACCCCGTAGTGGATACCCAACCCTCCCGTGAAGAGGCCGTAGCCATAAGCGTTTTGAACCACGTCCCCCTTGCCGCCGCCAGCCATCACCAGGCAGCGGGCTACCATGTCAGCCCAGTTGACAATATCCCTCCGGGTGTAGCCCACTACTGAAGGCTTCCCGGTAGTGCCGGAGGAAGCGTGCAGCCGCACAATATTGCTCAGGGGAACAGTAAAAAGACCGTAAGGGTAATTATCCCTGAGATCCTGCTTGTAGGTCAGGGGTAATTTCTTCAGGTCTTCCAACGACTTTATGTCCTCCGGTTCCAGTCCCTTTTCCCGGAATGACTCCCTGTAAAAAGGCACAGAGCGGTAAACTCTCTTTATCGTCGTTTTAAGCCTCTGTAGCTGCAGCTGCTCGAGCTTTTCACGAGGCATAGTTTCTTTTTCCTGATCCCAGTACAACGCTTTCTCTGTTTTTCCCGATGAATTGAGCGCCGGGTTCATGTAAATCATCACTTCCTTTGATTTTTTAAAGCACAACCGCCGGCTGCGCCATCCTCGCACGGCCCAGGTAGGCCTGCTGCACCCTTTCGTTACCCATCATTTCATCCGTGCCTCCGCTTAATACAATCTGCCCTCTTTCCATGATCAGGGCACGGTCAGCCACCTTCAGCGCGGCTGCAGTGTTCTGCTCGACCAGGATAATAGTTACCCCGGTTTTTTTGAGCGCAGAAAGAGTGGACATGATTTCCCGCGCTACCAGGGGGGCCAGACCAATTGAAGGCTCGTCAAGAAGCAGCAGCCTCGGGCGGGCCATCAGCCCGCGCCCGATAGCAAGCATCTGCTGAAGGCCGCCGCTTAAGGTGCCGGCGGTGTGAGCTTCCCTGCCCACCAGGGCCGGGAAGAGATCAAAAATCTTTTTTATATCCATTATAACCTCATCTTTGCTGGAGCGATAGCGGTGATATGCTCCGAGAAGAAGATTATCATAAACGGTCATGGAGCTGAAAATTTCCCTGCGCTCCGGCACAAGGCTGACCCCCTGCCTGACTATATATTCGGGCGCCCGTCCAGACAGAGACTGACCATTTAAGGTGATGTCCCCGTTTTTAGGCCGGTGAAGTCCTGCCAGCGCGCCTAGCAGGGTGCTCTTCCCCGCTCCGTTGGCTCCCAGGACTGCCACCATTTCCCCTTCGGTGATTGAGAAAGAAATTCCTCTCAGAGCCTGAACCCAGCCATGATACACTTCCAGTCCGCTCACTTTAAGCAACCTGCTCATCCTCCCCCAGGTAGGCTTTAATTACTTCCGGGCTGGCCTGAATCTCGTGCGGCGTCCCCCCGGCTATTTGTATCCCAAAGTTCAAAACCAGGATCCGGTCGGCTACATCCATAACTGTTTCCATGTCGTGCTCAACCAGCACCATGGAGATGCCCTGCTCACGCAGTCGTTTCAAATAGCCGGCCAACTCCTTTGCTTCTGCGGTATTTAAGCCGGCGGCCGGTTCATCCAGGAGCATTAAACGGGGACCGGAGGCCATGGAACGGGCGATTTCCAACAGGCGCTGCCGGCCGAAAGGAAGCGCGGCGGCAGGCAGGTCAGCTTCGCTGTCCAACCCGACGTCGCTTAAAAGGTCAAGCGACTCCTGCCTGATCCTTTTTTCTTCTGAGATAGACCCGGGCCAGCGGGCCAGGGATTGTAAAAATCCTGATTTCCCTCTCAAATAAGCGCCCGCCATAACATTTTCCAAAACGGTCATCCTACCGAAGAGCTGGAGGTTTTGAAAGGTTCTGGCTACACCTGCAGCCGCGATCCGGTGAGGCTGCATCCCAATCAAAGACCTGCCCTTAAAAACTACCGACCCTTTGTCAGGTGACATCAATCCGGTGATCAAATTAAATACGGTCGTCTTGCCGGCGCCGTTAGGGCCGATCAGGGCAAAAATTTCACCCTCCCCCACGCTGAAACTAACATCTGATACGGCAGCAACACCACCGAAGTATTTGGAAAGGCCGGTTGCTTCCAAAATCATTTTACCGAACCCCCTTTTCCACGGATTTTTTGGAAAATTTTATGATCGAGCCCAAGCCTTCCGGCTTAACGATCATGATTACTACAAGAATGACCCCGAAAAATATGATCTGGTACTCTCCACCCGCGCCGGGTATTGCCAGGGGTACCGCCCATCGCAGGATTTCTCCCAGGGCAACAACCAGACCCGTGCCCAGTAAAGGCCCCCAGAAAGTTCCCAGCCCCCCGACAACAGCCATCAGGACAAACAGCACCGACGTGTGAAAGCCAAAGGGAGACGGACTGATAAACGTGACATAATAAGCGTACAGCCCTCCCGCCAAACCGGCCAGTACCGCGCTGAAGACAAAGGCCTGGAGTTTCAGGCTGGCCGTGTCGATGCCGGATGTTTCCGCGGCGTGCTCGCTTTCCCTGATAGCCCTCAACGCCCTGCCGACGCGGGAATGAATTAGGTTATTGACGCCCAGCGAAATCAGCAGCACGGTCGACCAAACCAGGTAGTAGAATTTTATATCCCGGTCAAACACCAGGCCGCCCAATGAAAGGTAGGGGATTCCGGTCAGGCCGGATGGCCCCCCGGTGATTTCCCTGGCCTCGTTAAAGAAGATGTGAACCAGTATTCCGAAAGCAAGCGTAGCCAGCACCAGGTAGAGCTCTTTCAGCTTCAGGGTGGGGCGGCCGATCAGAGCAGCCAGCAGACCGGGTACAACTACGGCAGCCAACAGGGCGGCAAATGTGGGCCAGCGGTAAGCCGTGCTCAGGACGGCCACAGAATAAGCGCCCAGCCCGAAAAAAGCGGCGTGACCGAACGAAACCTGCCCGGCATACCCCATCAGGATTCCCAGACCGATCACTATGATTGTGTACAAGCCAATTATTATTAAAATCCCAAGCAGATAATTGCTTTTAACCAGCAAGGGCAAAACGAGAAATATGATTATCGCGGCGGCCCGGAATACTATGTTCTTATCCATCTTATTTCCACCCGTTAAGATATATATAGTAATTTTCGAGGAGTGAGACAAGAGAAACCGTCCCCTAGTCTCACTTTACACTTTTCTACCGGCAATAACTCCCACCAGACCCTCTGGCCTGATCAACAGCACCGCTAGCAGAACGAGCAGCGCCACGGCATCCTTCAGGCCTGATGAAACCAGGCCGGCGCTGTATATCTCCAGCACACCAAGGATAAAGCCCCCCAACACAGCCCCTCCGACATTGTTCATACCCCCAATGACGGCGGCGACGAAACCTTTAACTCCAAGCATGAAACCCATATCGTAAGTGGCCAGGGTAAGCGGGGCGATAAATATACCTGCCGCAGCCCCGATGGCGCCGCTCCCGGCAAAAGCCAGCAGGGACATGGCGCCGGGGTTTATCCCCACCAGCCTTGCCGCCGTGCGGTTTATTTCACAGGCTCGCACAGCCTTGCCGAGGTATGTCAGCTCGAAAAAAGCAAACAGCATTGCCAGCGTCACAGCCGTAAGGCCAAAAATCCACAAGCTCTGAGGATTGATGGCGGCCCCTCCGATGAGGATCGGGCCGCCCGAGGAAAACGCTGGCAGTAACAGAGGATCTGTGCCCCAAACCAGTAAGGCCAACCCCCGCAGGGATATCGAGAGGCCGATGGTAATGATGATCAGCGTCATACTGGATGCCCCCCGGGCAGGGTAGATGGCTGAACGTTCAACCAGCCCCCCCAGTATCGCCACACCCGCAACCGTAAGGATAAAGACCAGCGGAAGCGGCAGCCCGGCCGCGAAAAGACTGGCGGCCAGCAGGGCGCCCAGCGCCACAAATTCACCCTGGGCAAGGTTGAGAACTCCCGTAATATTAAAGGTTGTCACCAGGGCCAGGGCGATCAGGGCATAAATACTCCCCAGGGTAAGCCCCGAAAACAGTAGTTGAAGAAGCTGGGAGGACAGATCCACCACATACACCCCATTATTCTAATAGTTTCCACTGACCGCCTTCAATTTTGACATTAACCATGGAATCTTCCTTCAGCCCGTTATGATCAGTTGCCGACATGTTGAACACCCCGGAGACACCGATGTAGTTCTCGGTCTTTTCAAGCTGGTCACGAATGGCCGCCCGGTCGGGGCCGGCTTTTTCAATGGCATTTATAAGCAGGTAAAAAGCATCCCAGGCATAGCCTCCGAAAGAGTTGGGCGAAGAGTTATATTTTTTACTGTACTCATCAATATAGGTGGCCAGAACTTCCTTCTGCGGGTCGCTGTCAGGTATCTGCCCGGTCACGGTAAGCTTTCCGATGGGAAGAATCACTCCGTCTGCGGCGCCCTGCGCCAAATCGATGAAGTTCTGGTTGCCCACACCATGGCTGTGCAGCAGGGGAATTGACAGGCCGAGATCCTTAAAGTTCTTTGTTACGATAGAGGCTGAGGGCGGTATCGCCCAGATTACGACTGCCTGTGCCCCACTGGCCTTAACCCTGGTAAGTTGGGGAGTCATGTCTACATCGGTGGCCTCGAACTTTTCCTCGGTCACAATCTGCAGCCCGGCGGGTTCGGCAGCTGCGGTGAAAGCTATCCTGCCGCCGTCACCATAAGCGTTGTTCATATACAGAAAGGCGATTTTATTAAGTCCTTTTTCCTTAAGGTAGCCGGCCAGCCTGTTGACGACGACAATGTCGCTTTGGGCCGTTTTGAAAACCCACTGCCTTTCCTGAACAGGCTCCACAATCTTGCTGGCCGCCGCCAGGGAAATCATCGGGACTTTCTCTTTTTGAACCGTGTCGATCATGGCCATTGAAGGTCCGCTTGAACTGCATCCTATCACTGCCAGCACCTTCTGCTGGTCAATCAGTTTTTTTACCGCAAGCACAGCTTCGGTTTCATCGCTCTTGTTATCCAATATGGTTAACTCCAGGGGGTGGCCGTTAATACCGCCTGCCGCGTTAATTTTTTCTGTCAGCATCTGGAGGGTGTTTCGCTCCGGAATTCCCAGTGATGAAGAGGGGCCGCTGATGTCGATGACAGCGCCAATTTTATAAGGCTCCTTGTCTCCTCCTGCCTTGGCGCCAGTATCTTTCCCGCCGCAGCCACTCAGCAGCAGACCCGCTGTTATTATTAGGACCGCCAGACCAGCCAGTAATTTAATCCTTTTTCTCAAAACTTGTTCCTCCTTAAAAATTAGTTTTTGAAAAGCATTTATCAAAATTATGCCTGCATTACGCTGGGTAAAGAAAGCTGTTCACCTCCCTTGCAGGGGCTGCAAAAACATCCCTGACCAAATAAAAAATCCGCAGCCTTCGCGGGGACGAAAGCTGCGGACTTCCGCGGTACCACCCCGGTTGGTTATTAACTAACCCACTAATGCAGGGTACGGGAAACCCACTGACCTGCGCTGGTGGCCCAAATAAAAAAACTTCTCGCCTGTTAGGGACGAAAAGTATTTCGCGGTACCACCCTAGTTGGCTTCAAAAAAAAAAGCCCACTCTTACAGCAGGGTACGGGAAACCTTTCCTTATACCCCCTTCTTTTTAACGGTAGAAGCTTCCGTACCAGCCTACTTTCCAATTGGTTTCAGCCGGTCAACTCCGGGGAGAACTTCAACGGATCATGCAGTAGAAACGCTTCCAGTCACGGCGCTTCCTCCCTGAAATGCTGGAGCCCGGCTACTTTTCCCCTTCATCATTTTTAAATGTTATGCTTATGTGATTTATGATAGCAGTACCCCGGCGCCAAGTCAAGAAAAAAATGGAGCGCTGCCTGTCCCTATTTATTAACACTAACGAATTATTAAGCAGCGGCAGGAAAAATCGAATATTTCTAGAATAATGACAAAAATGTCTCTCCGAGCCTATGGACCTAAAGGCGTTTGCTATGGTTCACCGGCCGGTAAGGGTGCGCCGGGAAACAAGCGCGCCTCCCATTGCGGAAAGGAGTGGCTAAGGGATGTATGTCGCCCGGCGGCCTTTTTCCAAATGTGCTGTCTGGCGTTTTTTCTTTTAAATTTAACATCCGCAATATAGAAACTCTGACATAGAATACAAAGCCCGTATTGGAGGTGAGAATAATCAGCGCATATGCCATTGAGGCCAACAATATTGCCTTGGTAAAAAACAAAAAACAGATTCTTAATGTGGGCCATTTTTACCTGAACTACGGGGAAGTAATGGCCCTGATAGGAGAAAACGGCTCTGGAAAAAGCACACTTGTTCAGGTATTGGCGCTCCTGCAGAAGCCCGATAGCGGTGAATTATTTATACGCGGGGAGAAAGTAACAAACAAAAAAGAGCTGGACTTTCGGAGGAAAATGGCCGTAGTTTTCCAAGAAGCTCTCCTGCTGAACACAACGGTCTACAACAATGTGGCATCCGGGCTTTTAATCAGGGGATATAAGAAGAGTGCAATTGATGACAGGGTTCACAAATGGCTGAAAATCTTCGGGATTGAATCCCTGGCGCACCGTTCCATCCGCTTCCTGTCAGGTGGAGAATCCCAGAGGGCAAGCCTCGCCAGAGCCTTCGCACTGAACCCGGAGGTACTGTTTATGGATGAACCTTTCCCCGCGCTGGATTACCCCACCAGAAGGAGCCTGATCCTTGAGCTGGGTGACATTCTAAGGTCAACGAAAATCAGCACCATTATCGTTACCCACGATCACAACGAGATACCGCCCCTTGCAAACAGCGTCACCGTGCTGCATCAAGGCAGTATAATCCAGAGAGGCGTGTACCAGGAGATTTTTTCTCGCCCCGCCAATAATACAGTAGCCGCCCTGGTGGGCTCTGCAATTAATTAACCAGTCCCTGGGACAGGGGGACAGGTCCCTTGTCCCACTGCGCTGCACACCCCTGCGCTCACTGTGTCCCACTGGAATGCAATGCCAATGTCCTAAATGCCAGTGCCCTATATCCTATCAATCGTACTCTTAGATATTCCAGTTAATCTTGATAATTACCTGACTGTCACACCTTCTATTGACTTTATGACTTTAATAATTTCATCCCTTTTGTGTTTTTCAAGCCAAAGTAATTGGTTTATGTTTGAGATGCTGTGTTGTGAAAAAATATCTATTATATCACTATCCATAAAGTCTTTTTCTACATATAAGCCTCCCGATTATTTACAACAATTATAACATATGCATTATGAACAATATATCCCTACTACATAACCCACATGCCATACCCGGAACATTAAAATCTTGATTTTACTAAGCTTTACGTTGTTTCCCTTTTCAGAGAAACTAATAAACTCCAACACGCCGATGCCATCTGTAAGCCCATGAAAGACTTCCAGTCCTGCCCTTATTATCCGTAAGATACAACAGCAATTTAAAATTAGTGTAGCCTCATCATTTCCTACACCACCCGGGGGCATACTATCGTTCTAAAGGAACAAAAAAAGTGAAAAGGACAGAAAGAATATGCAACAAGTACATAACCAACCTGTGACCCAACCCCTGGTAGAAGAAGTCAAAAGATATCACCGCATCAATACCGATACTATAGAAGAATGGTGGTATCAAATAAGAAACCAGGTAGATACTTTAGAAGAATTGAAAAAATACATTAATGTAACACCCGAGGAAGAAGAAGCCATAAATAATACTACGGCTAAATGGGGAACTACCCCCTACTTCGCATCTTTAATGGATCCGGAAAATCCCAACTGTCCGATCAGGAAACAGGTTGTGCCTTCCATGCATGAACAGCAAAATCGCTATGGGATCGAAAATTACCTGGTATATAAGGAGAATAGAGCAGGAGATGAAGACCGGCCGGATACTATAGCCAGGCAGTATCATGACCGAATTGCCTTTACGGTTGTGAATATATGCGGTATTTACTGCAGGCACTGTTTCCGCAAAGAATTGGTAGTAGATAAATCATTACAGCTTAGATTTGATGTCGATGAAGGACTGGAATGGATTAGAGAACACACTGAACTTAGAGAAGTATTGGTAACAGGTGGGGACCCTTTACTTCTCCCAGATGACAAGATTGAATACATAGTTCGTAAACTTAGAGAAATACCCCATATAGAAATGATCCGATTTGGCAGCAGATTGCCGGTAGTACTTCCCCACCGCATTACCAAAGGGCTGCAAAGGGTCCTGGGAGGATATCATAAAGTGCCGATTTGGCTCAATACGCAATGCAATCACGCCAGAGAAATAACGGAAAAAACTGCACAGGCAGTATGGGACTTATTAACCTGCGGAGTTAATGTAGGCAACCAGGCCGTGCTGCTAAAAGGCATCAATGATGACAAAAAATCATTTCAGGAACTGCATCAAAAATTGTTAAACATAAGAATCAGGCCATATTATGTTTTTTATTTAGAACCGGCCCCTGGTATTGACCATTTTAGAACCCCGGTTGAAAAGGGCGCTGAACTAATCAGGGATACCATTAGGGGTCATACTTCCGGTTTAGCTCAGCCCATGTATGTTATTGCAACCAATATAGGCAAGATACCATTAATGCCTGATTATTACATTGCCGGGAAAGATGAAGAAAAATATACTCTGCGAAATTATCGAGGTGAAATTACTACAATTCCTAATATCCCCACATAGCACAGCTACCAATGGCTTTGCGAATAACTACGCGGATATTGCCAGGGAAATGAACTTGACAGCGCTGCAGATGTCATTACGGGCACTGGTCACCCCTGGTTTGAT
The DNA here is from genome assembly GCA_002365855.1 of Pelotomaculum sp. UBA3103. GTDB lineage: Bacteria > Bacillota > Desulfotomaculia > Desulfotomaculales > Pelotomaculaceae > UBA3103. The sequence continues at coordinate 9,773 of DFAP01000017.1, forward strand.
AACGACGGTAAGCCCGTAGCCACACCCCACGTCATTGCGTCCACGTCATCGTCGTCATTGGGGACGCGCGTCGTCATTGCGTCGTCATTGGGGACGTGCCTGTTTCTGCACATACACTCTCATTGCTATTATTTGTCAATAGTAACATGCAAAATAAGGCACGTCCCCATATTGCACCCATATTGCACCCAGCAAAGCAGAAAAGACCCCAACAAAAATAATACATATCTTGACAAAGGGACATGGGATTGTCTCTTTTCCCGGGGACAGGCAACTCCTGCCCCTTTACTTTTGTCGCTAACAGCTATAAATTGTCGGAATGTGTTGGAAAATTATGATAAATTTTTTACTTAGGGCTTGCTGAACAAG
>DFAP01000105.1 GCA_002365855.1 Pelotomaculum sp. UBA3103
CAGAAAGGCCAGACAGGACCGTGCGAGTTCTGCACCAACGACAAGCTATTGAAAGAAGACGGCTCTCCAGCGGGCGTGTACACCTGGGAGTTTCAGAACACACGAAATAATAGGTGGTATGACTGCCGCGACAGCGCTGTTTTATGGACCGACGGGCGCACGGTCCGCTTAGAGATTGCCACTGACATCACCGGCCGCAAGCAGGCTGAGGAGGATTTGCAATGCCAGCTCGGGCTTGCAAAGATGGTGGCTGCAATATCAGCCCACTTTGCTAACATGCCAGAGGGGGAGCTCAGCAAAGCAATTGATTACGCGCTTCAGCTCAGCGGGGAGTTCTTTAACGTGGGCCGTAGTTATGTATTCCAGTTTTCCACTGACGGTAATATCATGGACAACACTCACGAGTGGTGTGCCCCGGGGATTGGGCCCCAGATTGAAAACTTGCAGGGCATTGCTGCCGAAGCAATTCCCTGGTGGATGGAGAAGTTAAACAGATTTGAAGCCATTAACGTTTATTGTGTTAAGGACATGCCGCTGTCTGCGGCAGCAGAAAAAGAGATACTGGAGTCTCAGTCCATACAATCAGTCTTAGTTGTTCCCATGGTTTTTGCAGATAGATTGACCGGTTTTATCGGCTTTGACTCTGTCGAAGACAAAAAACTGTGGAAAGAAGAACAAGTGACCATCCTAAGAGTCCTGGCTGAAATCATTTCCAATGCACTGGTCAGGCAGCAGCGGGAAGAAAAAATCAAAACCATATCTGAAGAATACGAAAAAGTTTTTAATGGTACACAAGACAACATGTTCCTGGTGGAGGTGCTGGACGCTAACACCTTCAGGTTTGTCAGAAACAACCTTGCCCACGAGAAATCAACGGGGCTATTAAATTTAAGCGGTAAAACACCAGAGGAAGCTCTCGGAGAAGAAGCCGGCAGCTTGATTGCCTCAAACTATTCCCGCTGTATCCAGGCCGGGGTCCCCATTTCTTATGAAGAGACCCTTGTGCTGCCAGCAGGGGAGCATACTTGGGCGACAACGCTTACCCCGGTCTTTCAGAAGGAAAGAGTTGCGTATATAGTTGGCTCCGCCAGAGACATCACCGAACGTAAAAAATCCGAGGAAGCCTTGCGGGAATCCGAGCAGCGCCTGGATGGGATCATCGAGTTTCTCCCCGATGCCACCTTTGTAATCGACCAAGAGGGTAAAGTGATCGCCTGGAACAGAGCTATAGAAAAAATGACAGGAGTGCCGGAGGCCGAGATGCTCGGTCGGGGTAACTACGAGTATGCCATCCCCTTCTATGGCGAGCGCAGGCCGATCCTGATTGACTTGGCCCTTATGTCCGACAGCGAATTCGACCGGTTAAAAGATAAGTATAGCCGTATCCAGCGGGAAGGCGATACACTTATCGGCAAAGTATATGTCCCCAAGACGTACGGCGGGAGAGGCGCCTACTTGTCGGCTACTGCCTCCAGACTGCGCGACACGTCAGGTAATATAATCTGTGCCATAGAAACCATCCGCGACATTACTGAGCGCAAGCAGGCGGAAGTCCAGCTGCAAGCCAGCGAGGACCGGGCGCAGCGGCAACGCGCTGCCCTGGCAAAAATGTTTTTGGACGACGCGGTGGCTGCCGGGGACTTGTCGGCAGCGCTGTGGCAAGTCACAGAGACGCTGGCCGACACCATCGGAGTTGCCCGAGCCAGCATCTGGATGCTCTCAGAAGACAGTTCCCAACTGCGGTCCCTGACACTCTTAGATGCGAAGGAGAGAAATCGTTGCGAGGAGGAAACCTTGATAACGAGCGATTTCCCCCGCTATATCGAGGCCATAAGGGCCGGGAGGGGAGCCTACGTCGAGCAGGCGCAAACCGACCCGCGCACCAGCGAATTGACCGAGATTTACTTGAAACCACTCGGAATTACTTCGATGCTCGATTCCGGAATTAATATAGGTGGGAAGCTTGCGGGCGTAGTCTGCCTGGAGCATATCGGACAGCCTCGCCAGTGGCATGCCGACGAGGAGGCGTTTGCCACCACAGCAGCGGCTATTGTGGCGCAGATTCTAACCAATGCCGATCGCAAGCAGGCCGAAAATGCGCTGCGGGAGAGCGAGGAGCGGCACCGTCTGATGGTCGAGAACACTCACGATATTATCTACTCGCTTAACGCGGATGGGGTCTTTACCTTTGTTTCCCCAGCCTGGAAAAGGGTTGTGGGGCACGAGGTGGAGGAGGTGCTGGGGCAGTCTTTCCATTCTTTCGTGCACCCGGAAGACGTCCCGGTATGTGAGGCTCTCCTGCAGAAAATTATCGAGACGGGAGAGGGGCTGTCCGAAGTGGGGTACCGCGTCAGGCGGGCTGACGGTGTCTACCGCTGGCACACTACCAATGCCACACCGCTGCTTGACGAAAATGGTTCTTTTGTTTCCATGGTCGGAGTGGCCCACGACACCACCGACCGTAAACAAGTTGAAGATAGGATTCGCTATATCAGCTTCCATGACAGCCTTACGCGGCTCTTTAACAGAACCTTCCTGGAAGAAGAGATGAAGAGGCTGAACACAGAAAGGCAGCTGCCCATCAGCATCATCATGGCTGACTTGAACGGCCTTAAACTGGTTAACGATACTTACGGACACTGTATGGGAGACGAAATGCTTCGGTGCTCAGCAAACATCTTAAGGAAATCCTGCCGGAAAGAGGATATCATTGCCCGCTGGGGCGGTGATGAGTTTATAATCCTTCTGCCCCAAACTACAAAAAGAGAAGCAGAAGTCATATGCAAAAGAATAAATGATCAGTGCCGCCATGCTTATGTGAGTGATGTACCTATCTCAATAGCTTTGGGTGTGGCGACCAAAAACAATGCAGAAAAAAACCTGGTAGATATCTTGAAAGAAGCTGAAAACAATATGTACAAGCAAAAGCTTACAGAAAGCCGGAGCATAAGGAGTGGTGTGCTGAATGCTTTACTTAAGACTCTTGCGGCTAAGAGTTATGAAACAGAGGAGCACGCCAGGCGCATGTTGTTTGTTTCTCAAAAAATTGGTGAAAAGATAGGTCTTTCTGATTATGACCTTAATAGATTAAGCTTGCTGGTTAATTTGCATGATATAGGAAAGATAAACATTTCCGAGGAAATATTAACTAAAAGAGGCTCTTTGACTACAGAGGAATGGGAGATAATAAAGAAACATCCGGAAATAGGATTCAGGATTACACGAGCCACGGAAGAGTTTGCTCATATTGCTGAAGATATTTTAGCCCATCATGAACGATGGGACGGTTCGGGGTACCCGCGAGGTTTAAAAAGAGAAGATATACCTTTACTGGCCCGAATTGTAGCTATTGCTGACGCTTACGAGGTAATGTCTAACGGGAGGCCATATAAACTACCTTTATCTAAAGAAGAGATAATAACTGAATACAAAAGCTGCTCTGGAACTCATTTTGACCCTGAATTAGTAGATGTTTTTTTATTAATTTATTATGAGCTGGAATTGAAGCATCTTTAAAAGATAAGGAGCAGGCAAACTGCTCCTTTCTAGATATAATACAAATAATAAAAAGCCAATGGTCGCCATGTAAGTTGCTAGCTTCTTCTTCCGGCGGCTCGACCACCTTGCCTCAGATCCGCCAAAACCGGCCTACGGTTGTATGTTCGTTAGTTTTAATATATAATTTCATTAGTAAAGGATGGTTTTACAGGATAAAAGAAGCGTATGCTAAATCAAAACAATGAAAAAGGAGATAGCGAAAAACAAATGAATACAGAGTTAAATGCAGAAGTAAGATTGGGAAGAAACAAGCGCCACAAAAACGACTTGCTTAAAAAGGGTTTTATCCCGGCGGTGATCTACGGGAAAAACATGGACAGCTTTGCCGTTTCGGTTAACACCAACGAACTAAAAAAGATTTTGGAGCAAGCCGGCTCAAATGCCCTGATTCATATGAAAATAAGCCAAGACGGAGAAACCAAGGACCACCAAGTGCTGGTTAAATCGGTTCAGCACGAACCGGTGAGCCGTACCTTGATTCACGCCGATTTTCATCAGGTTTCATTAAAAGATAAGGTGAATGCCACTGTTAACATCCACCTCGATGGATCCGCCCCGGGGGTTGCCAAAGGCGGCATCCTGACCCAGCAAATATGGAGGTTAGAGGTAGAATGTCTCGCCTCAAGCATTCCCGATGCGATTACAGTGGATATTTCCTGCTTGGATATAGGAGATGAAATATGCTTAGGGGACCTGGTTTTACCTCCCGGCGTTAAAGCAATCGGAGACGTGCAAGCTTACGTGGTTGCCATCACTGCACAATCAAACGAAACTGATTTACCCGCCAAGGAGGAAATACCCATAGGCCAAGTAGCAGGGGAAGAGGTTTAAATAATCTGACTGGCGCTTTTCCTCGCTATTATGCGCAGGCGCGCGGTTTTACGGAAGGAGAGCAGGTAACTGCTTTAATTAAAGCTATTAATGTGGTTTTTGTTAAATGACTTTTGGCTAATAACAAATGGGACAGGTAAAGGCCGGGGAGATTATCTCCCCGGCCTTTTACCTGCTAGCTTATTTATTTAGAGTCAATAAAAACTCTTCCCCGTCCTGCTCAAATGATACACTCCATTTTTGACTTTTGGCAAGCCGAATGATATTTTCTCTGGCTGCGGCATTGTCTACCAGCACCTGAAGGGTGCCGCTGCCCGTTCTGTCCATTTCCCTTTTGGTAATAAGAACTGGTTCGGGGCAAAGGAGGCCACGCGCGTCTTTAATTTCTCCCACTAGTCACCACCCCCTGCTGCGCAGAAACTATTCTGGAATTAAACATTGCTACCAGTAAAGCTACAACCAGGCCTATTACTACAACCCACTGGCCTGCAGCGGGCACGCCTTTGGGGCTGGCTGCAAGGCCGAAGTTATGAGCGAAGGCAGCACCGACAATCAGGCCTATTACGGTGATTGCAGAGTCAGTATTTCCTTCCGATGCTGAAACCAACTGCCTCAGCGGGCACCCCCCCAGGAGCAAAGCAGTAAAGCCCGCGAGGGTCATGCCGAGAAAATTCCACAGGCCATCACTGTGTGCGATAGGCTGGTCTTCAAAACCTAGCTTGAAGCTTCCCAGGGCTAAATTACCAGCCATGGCCACCAAAAAAATGGCGATGAACCCGTATAAAAGGTAGTTGTCGCGAAACATAAAAAAGTCCCTGAACCCGCCTACCAGGCAGAGGCGGGTGCGCTGTGCAAGTACACCGAAGATCAGGCCTGCAGCCAAAGAGACGCCAACAGCCGCGTGCATGGAGCCCGGTCCCTGTTCGCTGAAAAAGATAAACGCGGGCTTTGCCAGCAGTAAAATAAGTAAAGTAACTATAATAGCCGGAAAGATATAACCGTTTGATTTGTTCTGGGCGACCGCCCTGCCAAGCGTGAAGCCCTTGTTTAAAAAAGCAATTCCGATTGCTACTCCTGCTATAAGACCGGCTAGACCTACCAGGGCATTCATGTCACCAGCTGCAAGACGCAGGATCATGCGCAGGGGGCAGCCCAGGAAGACGAGCATGCCAAACATGGCGAAGAAAGCCAGAATAAATCTTGTCAGTGTGCTGGACCCGCCTCGCGCCCGAAAGTCCTTTGCAAATAGTGAAGTCGCGAATGCTCCGATTACCAGGCCCAGGATCTCCGGCCTGATATACTGGACCACGTTGGCCCTGTGCAGGCCGAGTCCACCTGAAATGTCGCGCAAGAAGCACGCGATGCAGATGCCCATGTTGGCAGGGTTGCCCAATTTGACAAGCGCTATAGCAAGCGCGCCGACTACAACGCCGGCTATTGTTATCAGTGCTTTTTGGTTCAATAAGTATCAACCCTTTCTTTATATTTTATTTACTCTATTCGTGCTATGTCATGGTATTCCTTTATATATACTATTTAATTTATTTATTGTGCGTTAACTCAATCATAAGAAAACTTTGTCGTGCAAATAAACTCGAGTTGATTTATGTCTGGATATATCTCTCTGGCAATTAAAAGAACATGTTATTACACCATAGATTGCTAGCAAAAAGTACTTAAAAAACAAGCCGGCAGGATGTATAATAAAAACATTGTAATGACAAGCCATATTTTATCTTTACTAATTGAAGGGGTGGGTGACTTGGACGAGAAGGTTGAAAAAAAATATATCCTCAATATGATGGGCAAATATAGTGACATGGCGATAGATCATGCCAGAAACCCGCGCAATGTGGGCAACATCCCCAAATGCGACGGATTCGGCCAGGAAGAAGGAGAATGCGGGGATACTATGGCTATCTGGATCAGCGTCAAGAATGACCGGGTCATCAACGCTACTTTTTGGACTGACGGCTGCGGCACATCGATTGCCTGCGGAAGTATGGTTACGGAACTCGTCATGGACCGTTCAATTGGCGAAGCGCACCAGTTCACTCCCGAAGATGTTTTGGACGCCTTAGGCGGGCTGCCGGAGGACCATGAACATTGCGCCACCCTGGCCGTCAATGCTTTACAAAAAGCGCTGCAAGATCATAAGGAACTACAAAAATTCCCCTGGAAAAAGCTCTACCAGTGATATTTAAGAAAAGAAAAATCTTGAATATTAAAGGGGTGAAAACTTGGACGAAAGTATTGAGAAAGAACACGCTCTGGAACTGTTGGGCAAATACAGTAAAACCGTTATTGAACATGTTACAAACCCTCGCAATGTGGGAGATATGCCCAATTATGACGGTTATGGCCAGGAAGTGGGCGATTGCGGTGATATTTTATCCATCTGGATTAGCGTCAGGAATGACCGGGTCGTCAACATAACTTTTTGGACTGACGGGTGCGGTGCAACGATTGCCTGCGGAAGCATGGTTACAGAGCTCGTCAAGGGCCGTTCTATTAGTGAAGCGTACCGGCTAACCCCTGAAAATATATTGGACGCCTTAGGCGGATTGCCTGAAGAAAACGTCCATTGCGCATCATTCGCAGTTAATTCTTTAAGAAAAGCGCTGCAGAATTACACTGAATTACGTAAATTCCCCTGGAAAAAGCTCTACCAGTGAATGATCTTGAAAAAGCTGAAATCATCTAGTCTATTAATAGGAGGACGGTTTTTGTGGGTACGATTTTGTCAGTTAATGTATCTTCTGTGAAAGGTGTAGAAAAGGAAAGCCAGGACAAGGCCATGATCGTCGAGGGATGGGGTTTGGAAGGTGATGCCCACGGTGGTGATTGGGACCGCCAGGTAAGCATTCTCCCTATCGAAGCCTACGATAAAGTACCCGATCATAAGAGGAAAGAAGTGTTTGATGGCGGTTACACTGAAAATGTAACCATTTCAGGCATCCCTCTGGATGAACTGACTGTGGGGAGATTTATCAAGCTCGGTGAAGCGGTGGTAGAAATCCTCCATATCGGAAAAGAAGAGTATAAAGAGCAGGGCAGGCCTTATATTGTCAGCAGGGAAGGCAGATTCGGGAGGGTCGTAAGAGGAGGGTTGATCAAAGCAGGGGACGAGGCCGTAGTTATATTGCAGCCTTAAAAAAGATCTAAATAAAAATAAAATTTAAGTAAGGTATTGATTTTATTATTATTTTTTGTAATAATTAG
>DFAP01000050.1 GCA_002365855.1 Pelotomaculum sp. UBA3103
ACTAATTCGGTCAAGTCAGGTGTCTACACTAACCTTTATTTCATTTAACTCTTTCAAGAATTACTAGAAGTCTGCCTTATTTAAATCCAAATAATAAATCTAAGGGGGGTATAATAATGGCCTTTGGAGCAGCTGGAGGCGCGGCAGGCGGCGGGATAGGCTGTGGAACTGGCGCCGGTTTCGGCAACTGGGGTTTCATCCTGTTTCTAATCCTGATCCTGTTGGTATTCGGATTCGGAATTTGCTTTATTTAAGAGTAAAATCATAAAATAAGGAGGAATAAAGATGGCTTTTGGTGCAGCTGGAGGCGCGGCAGGGGGAGCTGGTGTCGGTACGGGTGTTGGTGCCGGTTTCGGCAACATAGGCTTTATCCTGTTTCTGATCCTGATCCTGTTGGTATTCGGATTCGGATTCTTTATTTGTTAAAAAGTATGTTTAAGTAGGAGGCCGCTTCTAGCGGCTTCTTTTTTTTACTTGTCCAAAAGGACATTAAAAAAAGAGTCCTTAGTTATGAACTCTGATAATTCGCGCCCCTAAGGGATTGTATTTTACCTCTAAGCGCTCGTAACCCCGGTCTATGTGAGATATGTTCTCAAGGATGGTGCCGTTTTCTGCTACCAGGGCCGCCAGGACTAGTGATGCTCCCGCCCTCAGATCGCTTGCTTCAATATAAGCTCCGCTTAATTTTCCAACACCTTTGACGATAGCAGACTGTCCTTCAACCTTGATATCAGCACCCATCCTCCTGAGCTCACCAACATGCTTGAATCGATTCTCAAAAACTGTTTCTGTAATTACGCTGGTTCCCTCTGCTAGGGTCAGGAGGGCCATCAACTGAGGCTGCATATCCGTGGGAAAACCAGGGTAAGGCATTGTTTTTATATCTACCGCCTTTATTCTCCCCGTCCCCTGCACTTTTATATAGTCATCCCCCACGGTAATGCTGATCCCTGCCTCACGCATCTTAGCAAGCAGCGGCTCCAAGTGTTCGGGAATTACATTGGTCACTGTCACTTCACCGCCTGTTATTGCTGCCGCTATGATGTGGGTTCCCGCCTCGATCCGGTCCGGTATTACAGTGTGGACGGCCGGATTAAGTCCACCCCTGAGAACACCCTCAATTTTTATAGTGTCCGTCCCGGCGCCTTTAACCCTTGCCCCTATTTTGTTGAGATAGTTTTGCAAATCTACCAGCTCCGGCTCCCGGGCCGCGTTGCGGATTGTTGTTACTCCCCGGGCAAAAACCGCTGTCATCACCAGGTTTTCCGTGGCCCCTACGCTGGGCAGGTCCAGGTGAATATCTGTTCCTACCAGGTTTTCCGCTTCAGCCGTGATATAGCCGTACTTTTCCTGAATTTTAGCTCCCAGAGCCTGCAGGCCTTTTATATGCAGGTTCATCGGCCGGCTCCCGATCTGACACCCGCCAGGGTAAGATATCTTTACTTTTCCAAACCTGCCGAGAAGAGAACCTAATACAAGGTTGGATGCCCGCATACGGCGCATGAGTTCTTCGGATATTTCCAAAGGCTGGATATTCGAGCTGTCCACCACAATGGTGTTGCCCTCACAATTTACCCGCGCCCCGAGGTAGGTAAGTACATCCTTCATCACGTTAACATCCCTCAGCCGGGGTGCTTCGTGAATTACGCTCTTGCCCGCATTCAATATGCACGCAGCCAGTATGGGCAGGGTTGCATTTTTTGAACCACTGGTTCGGATCGATCCCTTTAGGCGGTTGCCACCCACAATTACAAATTTCTGCACACTGTCACCTCCGCCTATTATTCTCCGATAAATTTTACCTCCAGCTTCAGTTCAACTCCGATCTGGTTTCTTACCGTTTCCCTGGTTCTGTCAATCAAAGCCAGCACATCCCGGGCTGTGGCTGAGCCCAGGTTAACAATAAAATTAGCATGGAGAGTAGATATTTGTGCGTCTCCAATTCTCATCCCCTTTAGCCCTGCCATTTCGATCAGCCGCCCGGCAGATTCACCCGCCGGGTTTTTAAAAACACTTCCAGCGCTAGGAAAGCTTAACGGCTGTGTAGTCCTGCGCTTCCTGATAAATTCCGCCATTTCGCTTTTTATTTCATTTTTATCCCGGGGGTACAAGGAGAAGGAAGCTTCTACCACAATGTAGTGTTCCCGCAGTAATATGCTTGAGCGGTAATCAAATTCCATTTCTTTATTATTCCTGCGGTAAAACCTTCCTTCGAGATCCAGCAGCAGGACATCCCTAACCAGCGCTCCAATAGAAGACCCGTTGGCGCCCGCGTTCATTACCAGCGCTCCGCCAACCGCTCCCGGGATCCCGGCCGAAAATTCAAACCCGCCAAAACCGGCGTCCCTTGCAGCAGCCGCTACCCCTGTTAGCTTAGCGCCGGACTCTGCTGTGATTTCGCAGTCCCCGGTAAGAATACGGCTCAGTCCCCTGCCCGTCTTGATCACAATACCCTTGATTCCGCTGTCAGAAACCAATAAATTCGTTCCAAAGCCAATAACGGTCAGGGGAATATCCCGCTCGCGGGCAAATGAAACTACTAGCTGTAATTCCTCTCGGTCAGCAGGTTCTACAAAAAGTTCTGACGGACCGCCTATCCGCCAACTGGTATGCTCTTTCATTAATACACCTGCGCGGACCCTGCCGGGCAGCATATTAAACAGTTCACGGCATATAGCCGAATTAACCAATTTTTTGACGCTCCTTTAAACGGTTAACTAGTTCCACCCCTGCATGCCAGATATCGCCGGCGCCCATTGTTAAGATCATATCACCCGGACGTGCCGCCCTGGACAGGTAATCTACAATCTCCTGTCTTGTTGGCAGGTATATGACCTCACGCCCCTCGTGCTTTTCAATGGCTGAAACAATATTTTTTGCAGTAACCCCTTCTATGGGGCACTCTCCCGCGCTGTATATTTCACTGATGATTATAACATCAGCATCGACAAAGGCCTCACCAAAACGTTCCCCAAGAATCGATGTCCGGCTGTAGCGATGGGGTTGAAAAACCCCCACAACCCGTCCTGTTTTCAACTGACCGGCCGCTTTCAGCGTGGCCTTGATTTCAGATGGATGATGGGCATAATCATCAAATACTTTAATCCCGTTGACCTCACCCGTAAGCTGGAATCTCCTCCCCGCGCCGCTGAAACTTCTTAACGATTGAGCTATTGCTTCAAATGAAAGGCCTATGAATCGACCGACGGCTACAACTGACAGGGCGTTTAAAAGGTTATGCCTGCCCGGTACGCTTAACTCCAGGGAACCTAGAAGCGAGCCTCTGAAATAAACTTCACCGGCGGTTACTTGACCGTTTAGACGTATGTTTTTCATGGTGTAGTCAGCCTCGGGGTTATCCAGAGCGTAAGTTTGACAGGGCTTGTTGTAACCAGTAAGCAGTTCCCTTATGGTAGAGTCATCAAGACATACCACCGCCAATCCTTCTTCGGGCACTTTTGCCAGAAACTCATGAAAAGCGGCTACAATATTTTCCACACTTTTATAATGATCCAGGTGATCATCCTCGATATTGGTTATGACTTCAATATAAGGGCTCAGCTTGAGAAAGGAGCCGTCGCTTTCGTCAGCCTCGGCAACGATATACTCTCCCCCACCTAATTTGGCGTTACCGCCAATATCTGTCAATTCACCTCCGATAACTATGGTAGGGTCCAGCATGCACTTTTCAAGTACCAGGGCGGCCATTGAAGTCGTTGTGGTCTTTCCGTGAGCGCCTGCTATTGCTATTCCTTTCTGCCTTTTCATCAGCCAGGCCAGCATCTCACTGCGGTGAACTATAGGCAACCCCTTTTCTTTAGCCTCCAGCAGTTCCTCATTGTCATGCGGTATGGCCGTTGATGCCACAATCAGCTCAGCGCCTCCCAGATTTTCCCTGGCATGTCCGTTATAACAGGACACTCCTAAGGCTTGGAGTCTTTCTGTCGCGGCTGAGGGTTTCAGGTCCGACCCTGTTACCTTGTATCCGAGTCCTAGCATGATCATGGCTAATCCATTCATCCCGGAGCCGCCGATTCCAATAAAATGAACATGCCGTGAATTTTGCACTGTCACATCTCCTTCCATGCGGGGAGAGAATATCTTTTTTTAAACTGTCCTGATTAAATTTCCTTATGACTTCAGTTTGAGGCATAGGATAGACTTAAAATGTTTTATCTCCTTAATTATAGAATATACTATGCATACCTCCAAAAAGGTGTTACATCCATTAAACGGGAACTTGTCCAATTACTTTTTACGCTTAAGTACCAGTTCGTCCACACAGTCTATTATATCTTCAAGAGCGTCTCTTTTCCCAATTTTTCTGCTGGAAGACGCCATGGCCGACAAACCATCCGGGTCATTGAGCAAATCCGATATCTTTCGGCAGAGTATTTTCCCGTTTAAACTACGGTCTAAAACCACCACTGCCGCACTCTCTTTCTCAAGAGCGCGGGCGTTGAATTCCTGATGGTTCTCCGAGGCGTAGGGATAAGGAATCAGAATCGAGGGAATACCCAGTACGGTTAATTCTGCCAGGGTAGCAGCGCCTGCCCTGCTGATTACAAGGTCTGCCGCTGCAAGCGCATCCTGCATGTTATACAGATAAGACACTATCATAACATTGTCAGCTTTAACCAGATCTATACCTGCGGCGGCGAGGTCGTCCAGGAATTCAGCATGCCCCAGGCTACCGGTTACATGTAGAATTTTCATGCCCGGAACACCCGCATACATTTTTATTACTTCAACCATAGCTTTGTTAATAGTGCGTGCACCACGGCTGCCTCCGAAAGAAAGCAAAAGAAAGCGGCTGCCCTCCAATCCCAGCTTTTTTAAACCAGAGAGCCTGTCCACCTCTAAAACTTGCGGCCTTACCGGCAGGCCAGTGAGCGTTAACTTATCCTGATTCTTGAAATACTTCTCTGACCCTGCAAAGGTTACCGCCACTCTGTTAACAAAAAGGGAAAGGATGCGGTTGGTGATTCCTGGAAAAGCGTTTTGCTCGTGTATCAATGTAGGAATTCCCATCAGTACGGCTGACATCACTACAGGACCGCATACGTAACCTCCGGTACCAATAACAATATCGGGCCGCCAGGTGCGAATAATCCTGCCCGCCTGTATGAAACCCTTCCCTGCCTGCCATAATACCAGCAGGTTTTTCAGGGACAGTCTTCTTTCCAGGCCTGCCGCTGCGATACCCTTGAAAGAGAAGCCCTCCTTGGGTACAATGTCAGCCTCCATTCCCCTCGCGGTTCCGATATACAAGACTTCGGCTTCGGGATGCCTGTCTTTAAGTCCCTTAGCTATAGCGAGGGCTGGGTAAATATGACCTCCTGTTCCACCTCCGGTAACAACGAAGCGCAACAGGTCCACCTCACTTTCTACGAGCGGTTGTATATCGCGATATATTAAGAAGTATGCCTACGGCGGCCATAGTAAAGATAAGAGAAGTCCCGCCGAAACTAATAAAGGGTAGTGGAATTCCCGTAACCGGCAGTGAGCCCGTCACTACGCCAATGTTGATAATAGCCTGCACACCAACCCAAGCGGTGATCCCGGTAGCCATAAGGCAGGCAAATGGGTCCTGGGAAGTAATCGCGATTTTTAAGCCCCTCCAGATAAACAAAGCAAAAAGCATGATTACAAGGGAAGCGCCGATAAAACCCAACTCCTCGCCGATAATGGCAAAAATAAAGTCTGTATGGTTTTCCGGCAGATACAAGAATTTCTGTTTGCTCTGGCCCAGCCCCAGTCCGAAGAGCCCGCCCGAACCTATGGCGTAGAGTCCCTGGATAATGTGGAAACCTGCACCCTGTGGATCGGCCCAAGGGTCGAGAAAGGCAAGAAAGCGCTTCAGCCGGTAAGGCTCCAAAGCTATGGCAAACCCAATTGCCACCAGTCCGGCAACACCGAGACTGCCCAGGTGAGCCATCCTGGCGCCGGCCGCAAAAATCATAACAAAAACAATTCCTGCAAGTGACATGGCCGTGCCGAGATCCGGCTGCAATAGGATCAGGCCTGCGGCCAGAGTCATGACTATCAAATAGGGAAGAACTCCCTTGGTAAAATTTTTTACTCTTTCCTTTTCCCTGGCTAACCCGTAAGCTGTAAATATTATTAAAGACAGTTTTACAAGCTCAGCAGGCGAAAACGGTATCGGTCCAATACCAATCCACCTGCGGGCGCCGTTCACTTCCTTGCCGATTCCCGGGATTAGAACCAGGATCAGTACAACAAATGAAAACAGCAAGATCGGTACGGTCAAGCGCTTCATCTTCCAATAATCGAAATGAAGCATAATAAACATTGCCGCCAGGCCGAGCGCTGCCCAGATTAACTGCCGTTTAAAATAATAGAAGCTGTCATCGTAGAGAATCAGCGTACTGTACTCACTGGCGCTTAAAACCATGATCAGGCCTAAACTCAACAGGCTCAAAACAGTTATAAAAAGCACAAAATCCGGGGGATTCTTTTTTGGCCGCATGGTTTTAAGACACCTCCAATTTACTGATTACATATTTTGACCGGGTATATAAACTGTCTGCTCAATTTTTAGTCTGCCTGCAGGCTGATATTTTAATAATTATTAACTTCACCTACTATTATTGTTTAAACTCCAGCACTATTTTTTTGAAAAGATCTCCGCGCTCCTCAAAGCTTTTAAACATGTCCCAGCTGGCGCAGGCAGGGGATAACAACACAATATCGCCAGGGCGGGCGGCCTGTTGTGCCATGATCACGGCCTCCCTGAAGTTGCCTGCGAACCGGATATCTTCCATCCCTCTGGCTGCGGCGGCATCAGCTATGGCCTGGGCGCTTTGCCCCAGAACTACCAGAACCCTGGCCCTATCCTTCACTTTTCCGGCAAACTCACTAAAATCACTGCCTTTATTCTTGCCGCCGGCAATAAGTACTATAGGTTCTTCAAAAGCTTCAAGCGCTTTAATAGACGCGTCGGGGTTGGTTCCCTTCGAATCGTTTATGTACCTGACACCTTTGATCTCGTCCACAAACTCCAGCCGGTGGGGAACTCCCAGGAATGCCTTTAAGGTTCTAGCCAGGGAGGCGGTTCCAACACCCATTACTCTTGCCGCCGCCACGGCAGCCAGGGCATTTTCCAGGTTGTGAGCCCCGGGAATGCTCAGCTCATTCACTCCACAAATGACTTCGGTGTGCCCTCCTGCTCCTGCTATAATTTTGCCCTCACGCACATATACACCTTCCTGTAGTTCCTGGCGCCGGCTGAAATAAATTACTTGACCGCGGGATTTATTACCCACAGCTGCAGTCAAGGGGTCGTCGTAATTCAACACGGTAAAGTCGTCATACTCCTGGTTTATGAAGATCATGGTCTTAGCCATAGCATAATTTTCCATTGTGCCATGGCGGTCAAGGTGGTCCGGGGTTATGTTCAGAATTAACGCAACTCTTGGCCTGAAGGTACAGGCTGTCTCAAGCTGAAAGCTGGAAACCTCGGCCACAACTATATCATCTCTCCCATACTGCTCTACCTCGGTAACCAGGGGAAGTCCGATATTTCCCCCGACCAAAGTATTCCTGCCGGCATCCTTGAAGATCTCGCCAATTAGGGTGGTAGTGGTGGTCTTCCCGTTAGTTCCAGTGACAGCCACAATAGGCGCTACGGTAAAAAGGTAAGCCAGCTCCAGTTCACCTGTTACAGGGATACCAGCATTCAGGGCGGCTGCGACCGGCTCGATGGTAAGCGGCACTCCGGGACTCATGACAACCAGATCGAAACGATCCTTTTTCACCTCAGGGTAGGCGCCCAGGGCCACTACAACTCCTGCTGAGGCTAGCTGTACGAGTTCTTCTCCGGGATCATCAGGTTTGTTGGCATCGGTTAAAATGATTTTAGCTCCTTTGCCTGTGAGGAAGCGGGAAACGGCCAGGCCGCTTTTGCCGGCTCCAACCACCAGGACTTTAAGACCTCTAAGTTCCATGAACATCTGCCTTTCATCATCTTTTACAATCTATATTATAGCTAACCGGTACAACCCCACCATCCCAATAACGGAGAATATAAAAGTAACTAACCAGAAGGTCAATACTATTCTGTTTTCGCTCCAGCCGGCCAGTTCAAAATGATGGTGCAGGGGAGCCATGCGAAAGACACGGCGGCCCGTAGTCTGAAAAGAAATGACCTGAATAATGACAGAAAGGGTCTCCAGAACATAAATAGCCCCTATGATTACCAGAAAAAGCTCGCTTCCGGTTACCACCGCCGCAGCGCCAAGCCCACCCCCCAGCGCCAGGGAACCGGTGTCGCCCATAAAAACCTTAGCAGGGTGGCGGTTGTAAAACAAAAACCCCAGGCAGCCTCCGGCCAGCGCGGCCATAACCAGTGCTACACCGGTTTTGTCAACCTGTATAGCTATTGCCATCATAGCCAGGGCCACAATCATGCTCACTCCCGCAGCCAGCCCGTCCAACCCGTCGGTAAGGTTAACCCCATTGGCAGCACTCACTGTTACCAGGATTGTAAACGCCAGGAAAGGCCACCAGCCTAACTCCAGGTGAATTCCACCGGGAGCAAAAAATCCTGAAAAGGGAAGTACCAGGTCTGTGCCCCGGTTCAGCCCGTATACAACCCAGAACGCCAGTCCTGCGGCAAGGAGGACCTGCCCCAGCAGTTTTTCCCGGGCTCTTAATCCCAGTGACCTTTTCAATACTACCTTAACGTAATCATCTAAAAACCCAATCAGCCCGTAGCCAAGGGTCATCAGCAAAACAATAAACCCGTCGACCTGACCGCAGGCCAGTAAAACGCCTCCTGCCGCAGTTCCGACAAGGAACATTACCCCACCCATGGTTGGAGTTCCAGATTTTTTAAAATGCCTCGTGGGCCCGTCGGAACGTATATTTTGCCCGAACTTTAGCCGTTTTAAAAATGGTATCATCAGAGGACCAAGCAGCAGTGTTACTGCCAGCGAAACCATAAAGGCCTTGCATAAAGCATTCTCAAACAACTCGAAATTTGAAAAAAACAGAGAGCCTATGGCTATAACTACCACAATTGCAACGGCTGAAGCCTTGCCCAAGCTTCCCATTAATGCCTCCACAAATAAATCATTTAGTCTATATTCTGGCCGGCCAAAACAGTCTGACATCTCCTTGTCGACAACAATTGAATAATTTGCTCCATTTTCATCCCACGGGATCCCTTGAACAGAACCACGTCACCTTCCTGAAGCAGTTCATCCAGGAGAGTAGCCGCCGTAACATTATCAGGGCATGGGAAAACCTTGTCCTGAAGCATACCGGCACTCACAGCGCCTTCAGCCGCAATGGAGGCAAGGTCTCCCACCGTCACCAGACAGTCGAGCTTTAACTGGGCTGCCACTTCACCCACTTCACGATGTCCATCAGTGGTACGTGGTCCTAATTCAAGCATGCCTCCGAGCACAGCTACTGAACGCCGCTCACCCGCAGTTTCCTTTAAAACCATAAGAGACGCCTTCATTGAAGGAGGGCTTGCGTTATAAGCATCATTGATAATGGTTACTCCCCCGGTTTCGGTGATCTCGAGCCGCATCCCGGTCAAAGCCACTGCGGCAAGCCCCCTGGCTATTTCCTCGTGCGTAAGACCCAATTCCCTGCCCGCGCCAATAGCGGCAAGGGCGTTCATAACGTTATGCCTCCCTGGAACAGGAAGGAAATATTCGTGACGGTCACAACCCTGTACTGCTTCAAAACGGCTGCCTCCGCCTTCAGGCCTGATCTTCTCCACCCTGATGCCCGAGGCCTGTCCTTCTCCGAAAAAGATTACCCTGCCCCGGCAGCGCAGCGCTTCCCTTTGGATAAAGGGGCTTTCCGCGTGTAAAAGAGCAAACCCGCCGGCCGGTATATGCTCCAGAATTTCACCTTTGGCAGCTGCTATATTACTCACTGTCCCCAGCAGTTCCAGGTGTGTTTCGCCAATATTTGTAATCACTGCAGCTGTCGGCCGGGCTGTCCTGCACAGGTCGCCTATCTCTCCGGGTCCCCGCATGGCCATCTCCACAACAGCGGCCTGGCAGCTGCTGTCCATCTCCAACAGGGTTAGCGGCAGTCCGATTTCGTTATTAAAATTTCCAACTGTTTTTAGGGTTTTAAAGCGCGTACCCACTACAGAAGCTATCATATCTTTCGTTGTTGTTTTACCGGTACTCCCGGTGACACCAATAACAAAAGGCCTGCAGCATTCCCTGTTATAGGCGGCCAGCTTATGAAGCGCCGTCAGGGTATCTTCCACCATAACAACATGAATGCCCGGCGGCAGCCCGGTGCGGCTGCTCACGATCAGGCCGCCCGCGCCGGAGCCCGCGGCCTGTTTTAAAAAGCTGTGGGCATCATAGCGCTCCCCCCGCAGGGCAATAAACAGGTCGCCTGCTTTGATGGCGCGTGAATCTGTTGAAACCGATTTAAAGAGCAGTCCGGCATCTCTCTCCTGGAGAATTTCCCCGGCTGTCACCCTTGCTATCTCATGAATCGTTAAAGGTATCATCTTGAACCCTCCAAAAAAAACAGCTGCTTGGCCAAGCAGGTTAGCCTTCTGAGCCGGGCTTTTGCTCCATGTTTGACTTGAGCCCGATACCGCCGCTCCTTGTTTCTGCTAGCGCCGCAGCAGCCTCCAAGCGGTCGTCGAAAGGAAACTTTTGCAAACCTATGACCTGGTAATCCTCGTGCCCCTTGCCCGCAATGACAACAACATCGCCCGGACAGGCCATACTTATAGCGCGTTGGATGGCCCTGCGCCGGTCAGCCTCCACAAGGTAACTGTCCTTGGCTGCCGGGGAGCTTATACCTTTTTCTATCTCGCTGATAATATGCAATGGTTCTTCCGTGCGTGGATTGTCTGATGTCAGAATGGAGAAGTCGCTGTAACTCGTGGCTATCCCGCCCATCAGAGGACGCTTGGTGCGATCGCGGTCCCCGCCGCACCCAAATACGGTAATCAGACGGCCATGGGCGATTTGACGAGCTGTCTTCAAGACATTCTCCAACCCGTCCGGCGTATGGGCGTAGTCAACGATTACCGCAAAATCCTGACCGCAGTTGACGAGCTCAAACCTGCCGGAAACACCGTCTGACTCTTCCAGGGCCTTTATAATTAACCCGGCGGGTATTCCCAAAGCCAATGAGGCTGAAAAGGCCGCCAGAGCATTATATACGTTAAACAGGCCGGTAAGTTTCAGCTGAAGCTTACAACTTCCCCACTTACCTTTAACAGTAAAACTGACCCCTTTAGAGTTAATCTGAACATCCTCAGCCATTACATCAGCCTTGCAACGCACTCCATAAGTATAAACCTTACCGGAGGATGCCTCAATAAAGTGTTTCGCGTATTGATCGTCCGCGTTAATTACCGAGTATTTTACTCCTTTTTTCTCGCCCGGCAAAGCCAGAGACCTGAATAGCCTTAGCTTTGACTCAAGGTATTCATCCATATCACGGTGAAAATCAAGATGGTCCTGAGTTAAGTTTGTAAAAATCACAACATCAAATTCACAGCCGTCCACCCTGTGCAGAGACAGGGCATGTGAAGAAACTTCCATGACACAGGTATCGACTCCCTCAGTCGACATCTCGTGCAGCAGGCGCTGCAGCTCAAGTGATTCCGGGGTGGTATGTTTAACCGGCAGGATTCTGCTCCCAATCCGGTTGTGTATAGTTCCGATCAAACCAGTCTTTTGGCCTGATACATTTAGGACGGCGGCCAGAAGATTTGTTGTCGTCGTTTTGCCATTGGTACCCGTGACCCCAATCATTTTCATCCTGGAGGATGGGCAGCCGTAAAACCGGGTTGAGAGTAACGCAAGCGCGTGTCTTGTATCAGCCGCCAGGATCCATGCAACACCGGGAGAAATGTTGACCTCACGTTGCATAACTATTGCTGCAGCGCCTTGTTCAACTGCCTGACTAATATATTCATGCCCATCGGCGTTTAATCCCTTGACAGCCACAAAAAGAAATCCCGGTTCAACCTGGCGTGAGTCGTAGGCAATCCCCTTAATCTGTGTCGAGGGGTCACCGCCCCAGGCAAGGAATTCAATTACTTCAAGCAGTTCTTGAAAAAGCAATTGTTCCACCCCGATTTCCATGTTTATATTACCTTTTCATAGTATTTCCATCAACAACTATTATATTCCACGGGAGGTAAATTATGGTTTGATCCTTTATAGTTGAAGAGGCGGCTAAAATTTCCAAAGAAACCAGGCCAACCTCTTTTTTCCCCTTAAATCTTTTTCCGGAGCCTAGTCTAGCAGACTCCTTATCACCGGCGGTTGGAACTCAACTGTGATGGTGGCGCCACTGGGTACTTTAGTGCCCGGGGCTACCTGTTGCGCTGCGGCAAGCCCGCTTCCTGACGGGTTAAGATGAAGTCCTAGTTTCTCTAAAATGCTGCCGGCTTCCTTGATGGACAAGCCTCCTAGATCGGGTACGGTGACCTCACCCGATGAACCATTACCATGCGGTTGCAGCTCAAGAATGACCGTAGTACCGCTCAAGACCTCGGCTCCGCCATTGGGTATCTGGCTGTATACGATTTTCCCTTCACCCCTGATTTGGACGGAAAAACCTGCGTTCTTCAGTACGTTTTGGGCATCTTCCACAGGATAATTAACAACATTCGGCATGGTCATTTTTACCCTGTTCTCTTCAAAAACAAAAGGTAGCTTTGGCTTTTCCAGGTTTGGTCTTTCAGGGACTTTCATATACCTTAAAGTATCCTGAGCGATGGCTTTAAAAGCAGGCGCGGCCACCTGGCTTCCATAATATATATAGCTAGTCGGCTCAGCTACCATTACCAGCATCGCTATCTGGGGGTCGTCAGCAGGAGCAAAGCCCACGAATGAACCTACGTATTTTCCTGCAGCATACCCACCGGATTCTACCACTTGCGCCGTGCCTGTTTTGCCCGCCGCACCGTATCCATCCACAAAAGCGTTTCTCCCCGTACCCTTGAACACCACATTAGTTAGCAGATCCATCAGAGTCTGTGCTGTATTTTTTGAAATGACCTGGCGGACAACCTCAGGTTTAAACTCTTTAACCACCTTGCCTTCTCCATCGGTGACAGCCTTGACCAGAGACGGTTTCATCAAGACCCCCCCGTTAGCGACTGCGGAAGCGGCAGTAAGCAGTTGGATTGGCGTCACAGCAATGGACTGCCCCATCGACATAGTGGCGATATTTAGGTCAGTAGCTTCTTTTTCGGGAATTTGGATACCCACTTCCTCACCGGGAAGGGAAATATTGGTTTTTTCTCCAAGTCCAAAGGCGTTGATATATTTATAAAATTTTTCCTTGCCCAGCCTTAGTCCCACTGTAATAAAACCGGGGTTGCAGGAGTTTTGAACGACCTCTACGAAAGTTTGTGAACCGTGCCCTCCGTCATTCCAGCACCTGATGGTGCGGTCCGCGACCTTAATAAAACCAGGATCATAAAAAGTATCGGTGAGTTTGACTGCGCCTTCTTCCAGGGCAGCCGCAGCTGTGATAATTTTAAAGGTTGATCCGGGCTCATAATTATACCAGATACTAGGATTGTGATCCCATACCGACTGAGGATCCTTCCTCCAGTCACCGGGACTAAATGTGGGCCTGTTACCCATCGCAAGGATCTCACCGGTCTTGGGGTCCATTACAATAATTACCGCTAGTTTAGGGTGATGCTCGTCTATTATTTTGTCTAGTTCCCTTTCCACGAAAAACTGTATGGTCTGATCGATGGTAAGAACCAGGTTATTTCCTTGCACCGGAGGAATAAATTTATGAAGGGCTTCTGGAATGTTCCTGCCAACCGCGTCTTTTTCAATCACAATTCGTCCCGGAACACCCTTTAAATCCTTGTCATATACAGCTTCTATGCCGATTAAGCCCTGATTGTCATCACCTGCGAAACCAAGTACATGTGCTGCAAGACTCTCCTGGTGATAAAAGCGCCTGCTCTCCTCCACCAGTTCTACACCGCTTATTTTTAAAGCCTTCAGCCTTTGAGCCGAGTCGTAATCAATTCTCCTCTTAATCCAGACAAAGCCCACGTTTTGGGTGAGCCTGTTATAAACATCTTCCCTATCCATACTCAAGGCTTCAGCAATCTTATCAGCAGCAGCCGGCTTGTCTTTGATTTGGGGTGGAAAGGCATAGGCCGAGTCAACACTCACACTCGTTACCAGTTCATTACCACTGCGGTCATAAATAGTCCCTCGCTTGGCCTCAACCGGCACATCGCGCATTCTGACTTCCAGGGCTTCTTCTCTAAGCCTGTCCCCTTCAACAAGCTGAATCCAGGCCAGGCGGAAAATCAGCCCTAAAAGGGCCGCCGTAGCGATTAGAAAAACCCAGGTTATTCTTTTCCGGATTAAAATACTTGTTGTTTGCATTTTTCTTCTCCCCGGATACTATACCTGGCCCCTGCCCAAGTCGAATGTTTTCAAACCGGTTAACCAGTTCCGTAAAAGCCTTGATTAGACGGCTCTTTTCCTCTCCGGCAGGGGAAATGCCGGCTGCAAGTCCGTCTTCTTCCTGTATAACCGGTTCTGATTTAGTTTCCATTCCGGCAACAGTTACAACCAAAACATTGCCGCTGTCCGCCTTAACCATCCCCAGCTTGCCCTCGGCCAGTTCCTGCACTCGTTCAAGCGAGGCCATCCGGTTTATTTCCTCATACAGACTGTGATTTTCCACGCGCAGCATGGCAAGTTCTTTGTCCAGGCAGGTAATCTGGTAGCCCAGGGCCATAACTTGAGAAAAGTAATAGGCGACCATCACCCCAACCAAAAAAACAGTCAAAATAAACCCTGAAAGCGCCAGCCTTGAACTCTTCAGCGCGTACTTGCGCCTTCGTGTCTTTACAGGCCGGCTCTCATCAACGGACAATCCATAGTAGCCTGTCTTCTCCTGAGCTACTACCAAGAGTATTCAACCTCCATCGGAAATAGAACTGCCGCCGGGGAAGGAATTCCCAGCTCAATTAAGTCAATGTCAAATTCTTTCTGCCACCCGCAGCTTGGCGCTTCTTGCCCTTGGATTCAGCTCCAGCTCAGAAGGTGAAGCCAAAACAGGCTTAGCATTTACGAGCCTCAGCACTTTTTCCCTACCACACACACATACAGGGAAATTTCTGGGGCAGGTGCATGGTGAAACAAGCCGGCGAAAAAGGTCTTTAATAATTCTGTCCTCCAAAGAGTGGAAGGTAATAACACATATTCTACCGCCCGGCCGCAGGGCATTTACAGCCGACAGGACGGCTTGCTCAAGGATTTCCAATTCCCTGTTTACAGCTATACGCAGTGCCTGAAAGGTCCGCCTGGCAGGATGCGGGCCCTGCCGCCTCGCGCCGGCAGGCACAGCTTTTTTAATGATCTCAACCAGCTGCCCGGTGGTTTCAATGGGAATCCTCTTTCTTTCCTCTGCAATGAACTGCGCGATCCTGGCAGCCCACCGCTCCTCGCCAAAATCTTTAATAGTTTTTGCCAGCTTATGCTCCGGCAGGTTGTTCACAAGGTAGCCGGCGGTTATTTCCTGTTCCGGGTCCATTCTCATATCCAGGGGAGCGTTATGCTGGTAGCTAAAGCCCCTGGCGGGGTTATCAAGCTGATATGATGATACCCCAAGATCAAAAATTATTCCGTCCACATGGGTAATTTCCAGACTGTTTAACACTTCGGTCAGGCCGGCAAAGTTGGCACGAACTAATTTCACCCTGTCCAGGAATTTTACAAGCTTGTTCGCTGCCGCAGCCAGGGCTTCGGGATCCTGATCCAGCCCTATCAGCAGCACGGCGGGTCTAAAATCTACTGTTTTATTTAATATGGCCTCACTATGCCCGGCGCCACCCAGGGTACAATCTACATATATACCGCCAGGCGTGAGCCTCAGACCCTCCAGGACCTCAAGAGGCATGACCGGGTTGTGGATAAATTCCATTCTAATTCAACCCTTATATTACTGGTTTTTAGTTATATCGAGATCTAAGTCTACAATCTTCTCTGCTATGTCTTCATATGATGCGGCAGTACGCGAAATATATTGTTCCCATTGTCCCTTAGCCCAGATTTCAACCCGGGTAGATACGCCGATTACAATTGCATCCTTCTCCAACTGGGCAAATTCTCTTAAATTAACCGGGATCAATATTCTACCCTGTTTATCTACTTCACATATTGCGGCGCCTGAGAAAAAAAACCGAACGAAGGCCCGGGCATCGCCCTTAGTAAAGGGTAAGGACTTCAGCTTCTGCTCAAGCACCTCCCATTCGCTGCGAGGGTAAGCAAAAAGACATCCGTCAAGACCTTTTGTTACCACAAAAGAGTCTCCCAGGCCTTCTCGGAAGCGGGCTGGTATAAATAGTCTTCCCTTTGAGTCAATATTATGTTGATATTCTCCCATAAACATGTGCTTCGCCCCAGATCGGTGGGAATATCACCCACTTAAAACCACATTCCACCACTTATTCTATCAATAAACAAAAATACCTTTTTGAAAATAAAAAAAATTAACTTTTTACTGGTGAAAAAAATAGCGGGACGAGTTATTAAAAACCCGCCCCGAAGGAACTGGCAAACCTGAACGAGGAGTTCACAGCCGCTCTACATTCTATAAATATTCATCCAGCCTGTTCCGGTTTTTTTCCATTCTCTGATATACCGGTGCTCAAAACCTTCTTCTATTTCCTTCCTGCCTTTTAAGCAGCTAACTTTTAAGTCAATAGTATATTCATCCGGTAAGCCTGCCCCGCGGGGCAATCTCACAACAATATCACTATCGTCAGGCCGTTTGTTTTCGCCATGCTTCAAACCATCACGGCCAGGCCTGGTGGAAAGAATCAAAGTTATTACAAAAAACAAGATAGCAATAAATGCCAGGACAGCGCCAACAAAGTCCACCTTAGTACCCTCCGGTTAATAAACCTATTGGGTTAAGGTATTCGATAAATGTTAAAATTTTCCTGCCAATAAAAATATTTGTTCTAACAGTTCGGCAGTTTTATAAATTCTCTTCGTCTCTCCCCAAAGACGGCAATTTCCCTGTAGCCGGCATCTCTAATCAGCTTCAGGGCGTTTTTAAAACCCTCACCGACCTGTTCAGGCTGGTGGGCATCTGATCCCAGGGTTACAGGAATGCCATGCCTGTGAAAAATATTCAGAAGCAACGGCCCTGGGTAAATCTCCTCAGCCGGATAACGAAGACCTGCGGTATTGACCTCTGCGCATACACCCGCCCTTTGAAACGCCATGGCGGTCTGCTCATAAAGAGGGTTCAGGTCAAGAGACGGCAGAATATTAAACTTTTTTATCAAATCCGGGTGGCCCATTATATCAAAAAGGCCTGACAGGGCTGCCTGCTGCAATAGGCTGAAATAACGCTCGTAAACCTGATTAATTTCCCTCCTGCTGTATTCATCCACTTCGCCGGGGTTATCAAAACTCCACCCGTCTATAAAATGCACCGACCCTATAACATAATCAAATGGGCAGGAGCAAAGAAGGGAGGCCAGCTTTTTTTCATGTCCAGGCACAAAATCTGCCTCGATACCAAGCCTTACACTTACCGGAGACGCCTCAGCGCAATTCTTAATCATTTCTACGTACAGAGGGAGATCTTTTTCATCCATGGCATAGCCCGGTATGGTCCTGCCCGGAGGTAAGAAGTAGAGAGGCAAGTGATCGGAAAAACCAACCTCCTGTATGCCCACCCGGACGGCCTGCTCAAGGTATTCACTTATTTCACCCGAAGCGTGCCCGCAGAGCCTGGTGTGCAGGTGATAGTCGACAGGAATGACCGCAGCTTCGTAATTCATGAGGAACGTAATCTCTCCGAAACCTTTGAGGTGAGGTGATATATTCTTTCCGCCAGCTCCTGGCTTAAAAGGCCCGGACCACAGGCCGGTGTAATCAGGCAGCGCCTGATTAATATGTCCCGGGGAATACCTCTTTTCAACAATTCAGCCCACTCCCCTTCCAAAATTGCCAGCAGGGATTCCTCATCTTCAACCAGAGCCTGGTCGTTTAACGTTGGCACCAGGCCCCAGGCCAACGCCCCTCCCTGGTTTAGGTAATCTTTGAGTGATGAAACAAACGGTAGCATCGAGCTAAAATAGTTATATGCATCAAAATTGACGAATTCCGGTCCGGCTTCGAACAGGATTGACCAGTCAATTGCGTCACAGCAGTGCACACCTGTCAGGCCGCCCACCCCGCGAACCGCTTGAAAAACAGATCTGAGGTCATCCTTGATCATATCCCTGGTTACTGTAATGTAGCTGGACTGCCCGTAGATACTGATCGCAGGCTCGTCTACGAAGATCAGCGCGGGCAGGCCGAAGCGGCCTAATTCCGCTGCCTGCCAGGCAGAGTGCACCGCAACTGTTTTAACAATCAGATCCCGCAGTTGGTCGTCGTAGTATGCAAAGCGGCCTCGCTCGTCTTTCACCTGGAAAGCAGCCGTTATCGGCCCAACCACCTGGCCTTTTAATAAAACGGCGCTCCCAGTCCCCTTTTCCAGTTCCTCAAGAAAGGCGTAAAAACCTGCCGCAGATTCCTTCGGAAAGGCAAATTCATTCAATGCATCCCGATCTCCTGCTTCATATTCCAGGTAAATGGAATAAAAACTGGTTAAGTTGTCAGCCCAATCAGTTTGGGTAGTATCAAAAAATATTTTACTGCCGTCATCGGTGAGCAACCCTGTCCTGAGCAGCGGCTGAAGAAACTGGTGGACAAAATTCTCCTGCTTTCCCCTTTGCGGCAGCTGGGGCCAATGCGGAACATCCGGAAAGCACCTTTTTATTAGGTCTACAGCCTCTTTAACCCCAGTAAACGGCAAACTTCCAACTCCCGTGGCCAGTCCTCCCGGCTCAAACACCATGTCTAAAAACTCCCTTCGAAACACAACATCCTATTGTTAATTTATTTTTTCCAGGCGGGGCTTCCATCCAGCTCTCTGAAAAACACCGTTGTATAGCTCAGGAGATATTTGTTTTCCACAAAGTGCCACACAAGCCGCTTCCAGCAGATTTGAACCCAGCGACCTTCCCTGAAAAGATGGCCCGGGTGTAACCAGCCACCTGACACCTCTTTTTTTAAGCTCTTGAACATCTTTCAATGTTACTGTGCTGGTGATAATGTCTTTACCGTCAAGGTTGTCTGGAAGATGCCGGCGCAGAAAATTATAATCTCCGGCAATAATATCGGCCTTACGGTAATATTTCTCAAAACGTGGTTTGACAATTTCCTGCTTGTTCCCCAGCGGGTAAAGCATCCCGATTGGGACCCTGCTCAAAATGGGAAGGGCCGTGCGGGAAACTGTCCTGAAAGCAGCCAGTGAATAAAAGGGCACCGGCAATCCCAGCGCAAAAAGCGCATCCCCGATGATTAAACGACAGCCCGCCTGCTCCAGAGCTGCCGCCAGGCCGTAGCGGTCCAGGGCGGAGACCATTAAGACAATCTGCCCCCGCCTCGGCCAGCCAACCCTGCTGCGGATATACGGCACGAGATCCCTTTCAACCGTATCCTTAACACCACTTCCATCGACCAGTGGGGTGATTTTGACCTGCCGGGCAAGCCTGGCGCCATCCCGCAGGACGTAACGCCTCTGCCCTGACCGGAGAGTGACATTGACACCGCCTAAGCCCAGTGCGTTCACCTTGCCGTCCAGGTCTTTTAAGAGCGCTTCCGCACACCCGAGATCTCCACCCGTCCCTACTCTCCTGACATGCAGCAGACAGCCTCCGGCCTCGATCTCAGCCTCAAAATCGCGCTCGGGCGAGCCCAGACTTACGCTAACCACATGCTTCATGAATTGCCCCCGTCCCTCATTTAGATACAGTATAAACTAATCGATTCGGGTTAATGCGAGGACACAGCGCCATGACGGTATAACTCGTGCACTATGCTTTTTGATTATAGTCAATTAACTGGTCTCGAATCAATACCCCTTATGCAGGGAAAGCGCTTCTTTATATACATCCATAGTCTCAATGGCAATGTTTTGCCAGTCATATACCGTGAGCACCTTTTTCCAGGCGCGTCTGGTCAAATCTCTTGCCAACCAGGGGTTATCCAGCACATCCTTGATATAGTAGGCAAGAATACCTGGTTGGCCCGGGGGAACCTTGTATCCGTCTATTCCATGTGAAACAACGTCACTCAGGCCACCAGTGTCTGACACAATCACCGGCACCTGCGCGGCCATTGCCTCTAATGCTACGATTCCAAATGGTTCATACAGGCTTGGAAACACAGCTACATCAGCCTGCTTTAAGCATTGGTTTCTTTGCTGTTCATTTAAAAATCCCAGAAATTCAACACTGCCCACCAGTCCCAGTTCGTCAGCCCTTGATTTTAAATAACTTTCGTATGGTCCTGTGCCACCCACCATGAGTTTTAATTCCTGTTCTTGAAGAAAGATTCTAGAGAAAGCTTCTAAAAGCACCTGCACCCCCTTCTCAGGTACCAGTCGGCCGATAAATAAAATGGTTCTTTCGCCCGATTGCGATTGCCGTTCACGAGGCACCAGCTGTTTTGGTATCCCCAGAGTAGCCGGATCCACTCCATTGGGAATAATATGTACTTTTTTACGAGAAACCCTGAACAGACCCGTGATTTCTTCCAGCATATATTTACTGCAGCAAATTACTTCAATGGCTATGTTGGCAAGCCTGTCTTCCAGGTTACTAATCCTGCGCTGCAGGTCATTATGGATACCGCGGTTTCGCCCGTGCTCCGTGGCATGAATTGTAGCTACCAGGGGCAGGCGGAAATAATCTTGCAGGTGCATCGCTGCATCACCCACAAGCCAGTCATGGGCGTGAATCAGGTCGTACGGCTCTTGGCCGAGCAGGTCTCCGGCAAGACGGGCCATAGCCGCGTTTAACTGTCCCACCCACTCCATAAAGTCAACGGCATTAAGAACAGATGGGTCAACCCTGTGAACATGCACACCGTCCACAAGCTGGTAGCTTTGAGTTCCCGCAGCGGGACAGGTAACAACGTGGACATTCCCTCCAACACGGGCCAGTGCTCTGGTCAGGTCATACACATGCCTGGCCAGGCCTCCAACCGTTTTTGGCGGAAACTCCCAGGAGAGCATGATGATTTTCAGGGCCCCTGCTCCTGTCTCTACCTTGCCGCCCGGCCGGCTGGTTCTGCTAAAACGGTAATGGCGGCTGTATATGTTGTAATCTATTTCAGGAAAGATATTGTCTTCCTTTTCAAAACTTGTCAATTCCTCTTCATTGACCTTACCCCCTGCCAGGCTGGACGTTAAGCGGTTGAAACGGGTAATGTGGTCAATAGTCCGCTGGACCGCATACTGGACTGCTGTCCCTGTCTTAATGATGAAGGCCCAGTCACTGCTCTGAGCCAGGAGCAGTTCACGGGCAGCCTGGTTTAAAGTGCGCCTGACACTGCCTTCAGCAGATGGATACAGGTCTGACAGTTCAACCAGCGTTGTTTCAGCCCGGTGCAGGTGCCTGTATATCCAGTCGTTGCTTGGATTTAACCAGACCTCATTGTACCCTCCCTCCCCCCAACTGGAAGGGGCAAGATCAACTACCGGATTGTCCACGTAGTCTCCAAGATATGTCCCGGGTGTAGTCATTTGGACTCCGTCCTGCCCAGTGCTGATAGCCCGGCACAAATTTTCCAGCCACAGCGGACCCTCATACCACCAGTGACCGAACAGCTCAGCATCATAAGGCGCCACGATAATGGGCTTTCTGTCCATCCCGCCGGACAGGTGCCTGATTTGAAGCCCCCGTTTAGAAGAAAAATCTCGCGCGTCTTCGCTGGCGATAAGGTCAGCCAGGTCCGGACGGTAAGGTTCCTTCCGGTCGCCGGATCCGGTGATCCGGAAATATTTGAGCCCTGTGTCACACCTGATATCACCACCAGGAAGGCATGGGGCGAGATATTCCAGCTCAAGGTCGTACCCTATATCACGGTAGAATTCGCGGTAATAAGGGTTTCCGGGATATCCTGAGTGACGGTCCCAGACCTGTTGTGAGCTTTCCGGGTCACGCCCGAAAGCGGCCACCCCGGAGCGGCAGCAGACAGGAGCATAGACACCGTTTCTCGGGGCCGGGCTTGCCAGGGTTATGCCGTGAGATTCAACAAAAAAATACCGGACCCCGTATTCTTTTAATATTTCATCCACTCCTTGAACATAGGCGCATTCCGGCAGCCACATTCCGGCCGGGGGCCTGCCAAACAGCCTTACGTATTGCTCAACGGCAAGCTGGACCTGAGCCCTCCTGGCCTCATACGTCATAATCAGGGGCAGGTAACCATGAGTAGCGCAGGTCGAAATCACCTCCAAAACACCAATTGCCTGGAGACTCTGAATCGGCAAAATTAGGTTGCCGCCATAGTCATTCTCAAATGATTCCCTTATATCACTTAAACGTTGATAGTACATCTCAGCGATACCCTGAAAAACCGGCTCGCTCCTGTTTCTGTCAATCTCAGCTTCCGCCAGTCTGATCAACTTTTCCAGGTGACGCAGGTAGCGCTCCTGTAATAGTTGGTCATTGAACATCGAAACCAGGGGCGGCGATAAAGAAAGAGTTATTTTAAAGCGGGTCCCTTCCTTGACCAGCTTTTCAAAGGACCGGATCAGAGGAACATAGCACTCGGTTATGGCCTCAAAAAGCCAGCGTTCTTCCATAATGCCCGGATCCTTCGGATGGCGGATATAAGGCAGGTGCGCGTGCAGCACAAGCGCAAAATAACCTTTCGGCATATACCAAGGCCTCCTGAAAAAATATCCATACTATAATTATAGCATGGATGGTGTAAACTGTATGAAACTACCTTGCACAGGCGCAATTCTTACAATACCCGAATATTTTTAGCTGGTGATCGGTGATCGTAAAATCATTCTGTTTGCTGACCCGGCTTTCAAGTTCATCCAGAAGATCTTCGTTGACCTCAATAATACGCCCGCATTTAACGCAAATCAGGTGATGGTGATTATGCCCTTCCCCCGCCCCAATTTCATAACGTTTACGGCCGTCACCGAAATCAATGGCATGTATAAGATCAAAATCCTGAAAAAGATCCAGCGTCCTGTAAACTGTGGCCAGACCCATATCCGGGGCTTTAAGCTTGACCAGGTTATAAACTTCCTCGGCGCTCAGATGCTTATCCCTGTTTTCCAGAAGCACCTTTAAAACCACTTCCCTCCGGGAAGTCAGTTTTGATTCTTTTGCTCTAAGCCTTTCCCCAACATCAGAGATAACTTTTTTCATTTCAACACCACCAGTTGAACTTATTTACCTCCATATCCTCGAATTAACATATGCTTGTATTGTCTTCTTGCTGCCTGATTTTATAAAATCTCCCCCAGCTTTTTACCCGCCTCTTTAATGTTATTCAGTTCGCTGTCATCCGGACTATATTGGATATTAATAAACTCCAGAGGCGCCTCCCACCCCATCGACTGCATTGCCGCTGATACTTCTTTTGCTCCCTGTCCGCCCCACCCGTAGGATCCGAAAGCAAGACCTTTTTTTTTCTTTGGGCGCAAACCTTTCAGGTATGTCAGCAGTGCCCCCACTGTAGGCAACATTCCGTTGTTTAAAGTAGGTGAACCAATTAAGACGGCTCGGGAGTTAAGTACATCCGGGACAATCTCTGAAATATGACTGGTCTGCAAAAACCTTATAGTAACAGGCACACCTGCACTTTCAAGACCCTCCATAAGTGCCCTGGCGATTTTTTTGGTTGACCCCCACATAGTATCATAAACGATAAGTACCTTCTTGTCGGATTCATGACTTGACCATTTGCGGTATGACTCTAACAATTGCGGTATATATGAGCGCAGGATAAGACCATGGCTTGGCGCGATCATATCTACAGGCAGCTGGGAAACTACATTGAGTGCCTTGCTGACCTGGTCCCCATAGGGATATACTATATTAGCATAATATTTGGCCGCTTCCTCATGGATAATATCCCAGCCAATCTCGTCATCAAAACGCTCAGCGCTGGCTATGTGCTGACCAAAAGCATCGTTGGACAGCAGTAGTTTTTGTTCGGGGATGTAAGTCACCATTGAATCAGGCCAGTGTACCATAGCGAGTATGCACAAATTTCAAGGTATTTGAGCCGATATTTAAATCTTCACCAGAATTTACTACCAGCATATCCCAATCCTTTTTATAATACCGTTGAAGCCCTTTTTTTCCGTTTGGAGAAGTCACTATCTTTACGTCAGGCGCAGCTCCCATGAAATCAGGAATACTTCCTGAGTGATCCATTTCAACATGGTTCACCACCAGGTAATTAATGCGCTTGGGGTCAATTATACTGCTTATCCTGGACAGCATCTCTTCAGCAAGATAATGCTTGACTGTATCAACCAGCACTACTTTTTCGTCAACGATGAGGTAGGCATTATAGCTGCTCCCACGCTGGGTGAGGTAGCCGTGAAAATAGCGCAAGTCCCAATCAATCCCGCCAACCCAGTAAATACCTGGCTTGATTTCCAGAGAACCCATAATTATGCCTCCTCTTTATTATTTTTTATTTCAAGCATCACCAATAGTACTTCTGCTTGTACATCTCCCAGCGCCTGCGCCGTAAGATGTTGTGATACCTGATTATAGCCAGCAATACCAGCAGCAGCGCAGCCAATATGCTCCAAGCCCACCATTGGGCAGAAATCCTTCTCCCGACTTCATGCTGCGCCAGCAGGTCAACCCTGCCAATTTCCAGTTCTCCAGAGAAAAAGGCTAGCTCACCGAGCTTACTGCCGGCTTTGACCGGCGCGACAATTTCTTCATCCAAAAATATTTGCTGACTGATATCCTCAGGCCGGTCCCTGTTAAAATTATAGGTCATTGTACGGCCTGTCTGGATGGACACTGTCTTCATAATCCCGAAACTGACAGGAACATCTGCTACAAAACTGCCCGCATCTGCAAGGCATACCAATTCGAATTCATTGAATCCATAATCCAAGAGTTTCATGGAGTCAGTCCAGATATTGCTTCCCTCACTTTTAAAGACCACCGTGATCAATTCCCTGCCATCCCTGGCAGCGGCTGACACTAGACACTGCCCGGCAATATTAGTGTATCCTGTTTTTATACCCACAGCGCCGTCGTAATTCCACAGCAGCCTGTTACCGTTACCCAGGTAGGTTTGCGCATCCGGATCGCTGCGGTGGATCGTTTTTACTTTTGTAGATACGACATTCCTGAACCCTGGATTATGCATGGCATAGCGGGCGATCAACGCCATGTCTTTGGCTGAGCAATAATGTTCGGGGTCAGGCAGACCGTTAGGGTTGTTGAAATGTGTGTTTACTGCCCCGATTTCGGAGGCTTTTTGGTTCATCATCCGGGTAAAACCCTCAACACTGCCTCCCATATGGCAGGCTATAGCAACAGCTGAATCATTTCCTGAACTCAACATAAGCGCATAAACCAGGTCTTCCAGAGATATTTGTTCACCTTCTTGCAGACCGATAGCCGACCCCTCCACGTTGGACGCCTCGGCTGGAATTGTTACCAGATCGTCCATCCTACCATACTCCAGAGCAATAATGGCAGTCATGATCTTCGTTGTGCTGGCCGGGTACATTTTCTGATTTGATTCTTGTTCAAAAAGAACCTGGCCATTTGAACTGTCCATAACGACTGCCGACTGTCCCGCAATTTCAGGACCGGCTGAGGCTAGCAAAGGCCTAGCGGCAATCAGGATCAATAACCATGACAGGATAATCATCAAAGTTCTCATATACTGCATCAAATCACCTTTTTAGCTTATTATAGTTTTTGATGATTTATATAAATGACAAACTTAAGTCATTATATCATAACAGGTAATGCCCGGCCCAGTTGATCATAGCTTGAGCGGTTTAGCTCTCCTGCTAGTGTACATCCTGGAAAGCGCCAGGATAAAAGCCATAGTAAGAATAATCAGGCCTAACATGGCCGGAACCTGCATGCTGCTGAACAAACTGAATGCTTCCAGCAGGCGGGCAGTCAATCCGCCAATTAGAAACGCCAGGGTATAAATCACAGACCAAGTCAAAAGACCCTCGCGCCAGCCTCGCTCCTTAAAAATCACCATTGTGGCAGCTATGCAGGGCACAGTTAAGGTCAGGGTTAACATCACTACAAATAACTGCACCGGCAGCATATTCAGGTTCAAGATACTTGCAGCGCCAAATTCCTTTCTGATGAAGCCCATAATAAAAACATCTGCTATTTCGGCGGGAAGATGCAGCCACCTGACAGTCAGTGGCACCATCAGGTTTCTTAATCCACCTAACAGCCCTGTTACTTCCAACATGCTTAAGAAAAGCGCTCCGCCTGCAAAAAGCGGGAAAGCCTCTTTAATAAACTGGTATGACCTGAGCCAGGCCTTAGTAAAAATATTTTTCAGCCCGGGCAGGCGCAGAGGCGGCAATTCAATCATCAGTGGTGAAGCCCCGCCGGGCAAAAAGCGCCCGAGAAGGGTCCCGGTTACTATAAGTATACTGCATATACACACAGCGTAAAGGAGCATATATAAGGGTCCCAGTCCGGCAAAAACAGCCATGATAATGGCCATCTGAGCCGAGCAGGGGACTCCGAACGCCAAAAGAAAAATAGCAATGCGCCGCTCCCGGTCAGATCCGAGAAGCCTGGTAGTGATACAGGCCATAGTCACACAGCCAAAGCCCAGGATCAGGGGAATAATTGCCTGGCCATTTAAACCAAGTCCGCTTAAGGTACGGTCCACGAGCGTGGCGATCCTGGGCAGATAACCAGTATCCTCAAGGATTGAAAGCACCAGGAAAATCCCAAGTACCAGGGGCAGCAGGAGCCCAATTAAATACGTGACGGTAAGGGTGAGAACCCCGTACTCGCCGGCCAAAATGGTGCTTACGACCGAGTCAGGCGGGAAATACTGACCCAACATGACGCGTAGTGCCGGTTCATAGTACTCATGCATGAAACCCTCGGTTATTTCTACAACATACTGGGCAAAGAAAACTCCGACCATTTCGTATACGGCCCAAAGAGTTAAAAATAGAAGCGGGAATCCGGTTATCGGAAGAAGCATCCAATATCCCAGCCTGCTGGAAAAACTCACGCCCTTACGCGTTTCTTTCACAACTTCCGACGCAATCCAGCTTGCCTTTTCACGGCGGACGCTGTAGATAGAGTCGCGCTCTGTTCCAGGCTTGATTCCATGGGCCTCGCTTAATTCAACGTCACCCTCAAGAATCAAAAGAGCCTCTGCCCTGCCTGCAGGAGAAGGTATTTTATTAATTTTATTCAGCATGGACTGTTCAACGCGGCCTTTGCGGGCAGAGTATAGCTTATTCTTTAACTCTTCTATGCCCGTGCTGCGCACAGCCGCAGTAAGAACAACAGGAACCCCCAACAATTCTTCCAGAAGAAGGGGTCCATCGATATCCAGACCTTCCCGCACAGCCTCGTCAGACATGTTGAGGGCTAAAATCATGGGAACGCCCATATCAATGAGCTGCAGGGTAAAAAATAAGTCTTGCTCCAGGTGAACCGCATTGGCTACATTCACCACTATATCAGCAGCAAGAATTATATCCCTGGCAATATTCTCCTCTTCGCTAAGTGATGAAATTCCATAGACACCGGGTGTGTCAATTACGACATCACTGCCGTACCGTCCGCAGGCCATATCGAGAGTGGTTCCCGGATAATTTGAGACATCCACGTACAGCCCTGTAAGAGCGTTAAATATTACAGACTTGCCAACATTGGGGTTCCCCGCCAGGACAATCTTTTTCCCCCCAGCAGGGATTTTACCTTCTATACCCCCGTTCATTAACATATCACCACATTTATTTGTGTATTATAAAGACCTGACGGGCTCTTTCCTGTTTAATTTAGGAACTACAGGCTCCACTGTGATGGTTTTGGCCAGACTGCGGCCAATGGCTATCTCCTGCTTATTTTTGGCTACAATTACCGGCCCTGCGGGCACAATCTCCCTGCAGGTGACAACAGCCCCCTCCGAAATCCCAAAACGGATCGCCTGCACACGGATAAGCTCACTGGGAATCCCGGTAATTCTGATAACCTGTCCTTTTTTAGCCTGGTCCAGGTTCATTAAAGGCCTCCTAAAGAATAAAAGTCGTCTAAAACGATAAAGATAACCATTCTCATTTCAATATGATTATATGGAAGGTCGAAGGAAAAATCAACAATTATTTTTTATCCGAACAGGGGCAAAATATGTTCAAAGGAGGGTTGTAATGTGAATATAGACACAAAAGGCATGAAGGTAGCCGAACTCGACGATGAGCAGTTTAACCAACTTCGACAGACCGAGCAGAAAATGAACGGCGCCAAAAACAAAAAGGGGGATATCTATCTACTTGCAGTAACCAGATAATATTAGGGGGCGTCCGCGCCCCCCTTTCTCACTATTTTAATACAATAAACCTTAATGTTGACACCAACAAACCCATGTGTTTCAATTAACGAAAGAATATTTCTCTTCAGGTTTTTTCTGCTGCTCTCCACCGTAAGAACCTTGTGAGCAATATTCCAACATTTACTTTTATGTATTCATTTTACCTATTCTGGTCATCGTATCATAATAAAGGGTTAAAGTGGCAATAATGGGTAAAATACATTATTAAGTCAATTCTGTTAAGATATCTACTTATTTACCAGGTTATTTACCAGGATTTTTTACTGTCCACGATGATTAGCAACTCATGGTTTATAATATTAAACAGTGAATTTCATCTTCCAGCGAAAAAAAGGATATTCCTCGCATCATAAATAACTACATTAACTAGAATTCTATCTCATTGCCTCTTTTTAAGTTTCAATATAAAGAATTACTAATATATCCCGTTTGGATTTAATGCAAGGGAGTGGACTTCAGCCGTTGCAGGAACTAAAAGTAGTCCTTTCCTCCAAAAAAGAGCTCGGCCTTTTGCTTCTACTGCTCCTGATGGAATTCACACGGGGGGCCTTTTTTCTTACCTTTCTTCCGCTTTACGCAGTGAACTATTTGAGCATATCGGTCGCCACGGCTGGCCTGGCTGTATCAGCGCATTACCTCATAGAAACACTCTTCAAGGGAGCAGCCGGCTGGCAGCTGGACCGGCGGGGGTATCCGGTTTTACTGATGGGGCTTGTACTTGGACTGGTATCTCTCATATTAATGAAGTTTTACCAGTCCCCCGCTGTCCTAATTGTTGGGTCAGCTTTTTTCGGGCTGGGTGTCTCACCGGTCTGGCTGGCGGTGATCAGCGGGGTAGCGCCGGTTGATCTTAAACAGCGAGCCGCGCGAATGGGTATTGTCTTTACAGTCTGGCTCTTGGGCGGCGCCGGCGGGCCCGTAATAATAAACTTCTTTATAAGCCTGAATTACAATCTGGCCTTCTGGCTGCTGATCTTCCTCTGGGGAACTGCCCTGGCCATCTCCTTGACGCTGCTTCCCTGGATGGAAAGAAAGAACAGCGATAGTTCCGGTTTTTCCTTCTGGAGAGAAGTCAAAATCATGACCCAGAATAAGGCGGTTAAAACATTACTTTTGCCGGGCATGTTCCTACAGACAGCGGCAGCCGGGCTTTTGCTTCCCCTGCTGCCGCTGTACGCTCAGAATTATTTAGGTTTAAATCCCAACCAGTACGCGGTTCTTCTGATAGCTGGCGGGGCATCTGCAGCCTTGTCTTTTCTGCCTATGGGCAGACTTGCCGACCGGATCAGACTCAAAACACTGCTAGGCGGTGGTTTTGGCCTGAGTGCCTTGTTTCTGGCCCTGTTTTCTGCTGTCCGGGATCCTCTAGGCGCCTACCTGCTGGCGGCTCTGACCGGGTTTTCTTACGCAATTGTTCTCCCCGCCTGGAACAACCTGCTGGCAAAAGCAATTTCCCCTGGAAGGCAGGCCACGGGATGGGGCGTTTTCGCAACGATTGAAGGATTGGGAATCGCCGTTGGCCCGGCACTTGGGGGAATCGTGGCAAGCACGTTGGGCATTCCTTATGCCATAATTTTGAGCACTATAATACTGGGCGCAATGTCATGTTTTTATTTTTTATACCCTATAGAGAGATTGTTTCCGAAATAAGTGAAGTGGTTAAGATCTTAATAATTTCACATAATATTGATCTATTTTTAAAGGTGAAATAAATAACATAAATGAGGTTTTACAGTGGAACCTTCTTTCATTAAAATATTTTTGTTTATTATCATTATATACGCAGTAGCACCCACGGCTGTCATACGCCTCGTTGGTATCGGCGCCGTTTCCAGGGCGCCCCGTGGCAGGGGCAGGGTTGTCCTCACCTTTGATGATGGACCTGATCCCCGCTACACACCGCAAATTCTGGACATTCTCAGACAATACCAGGTAAAGGCCAGTTTTTTTGTGGTGGGATATAAAGCCAGGGAACACCCCGAGTTGCTCAGGAGGATCGCTGGAGAAGGTCATGAAATTGGAAATCACGGATACAAGCATAGGATCATGTGGCTGCTTGGACCCGGCTCAACCATTAGGGAAATCATGGAAACTAACCATGCTATCGAAGAATGTACCGGCCAAAAACCCTGCTACTGCCGTCCGGGGTGGGGCTTATTTACCCTTTTCAGTATCTGGTACTGCTGGTTAAAAAATCAGAAAGTTGTACTTTGGACTTTTATGAGCTGGGACTGGATCAAAAAAGCAACACCTGACAGCATTACCCGTAAAGTTCTGGGAAGAGTTAAGGACGGTTCTATATTGCTTCTGCATGACAGCGACTCTACTCCGTTTACCGCTGAAGGCTGCACATCACAGGTGGTGGCGGCCTTACCATCCATCCTGGACGGCCTTGAGGAGCGGGGACTCAAAGTAACTCCCCTGAGAGAGATAGCGCCTCTCCAAACCAGGAAGCTCACTTTTAAAAGGTTAGTCCAGAGGATATGGAGCATTGTTGACCGGTTAATCAGGAAAATCAGCGGGATCAAGGAGTTGGAGTCCGGACGTTCTGCCTTTTATTACGTAGCTCTTCGATGCTACCGTGGCAAGGACTGGACCATGCCGGACGGCTCGCTGCTGCGTCCCGGTGATTTGTTCCTGGAGCTGCACGTTAACAACGACCGCCTGTTAGGGCTTATTAATGAGAATATGCCGGTTGAACGAACGGCAATCATTGCCATGAGGGAAGTCCGACAATGCCTGCCGGTGGTAGCCAGGATGTTGAACAGTGGCGAGAGGTTTTCAGGTGTTAAAGCTCTGTTCGGTATCACGCTCCTGCACCGTGGACTGGATCGCCTTGGCTTTACGGCTTACGAGATGAAACCCGGCATTGTGAAGACTATCGTCGGCCTTTATGAGCACTGGCTTTTGGGACTTTATCACCCGGGCGGCTTTAAAAAGCTTAATACCTACAGGGAAAAACTGACACCTAAATACGTAATCATGACCAGGGAAGAACTCATGCGCCGCTACCTGAATGCCCCAAAGCCTTCAGAACCGCCAATGTCTTGTGTGCAGGCAGACGATAGTCTTAAAGATGTCTTATGAGCAAACAACTTTGATCAAAAGATCTAAGCGGCTCATGAAAAAAACCAGGGTGGCTCTCACCTTAACTAACTGCAACGAGGTGATTGAAGTGGATAGTAACCAGTTAATTCATGAATTAAAAAAAATATTCCCGTCTGAGAGGGTGCTGACTGCTAACCTGGACCGAAAAATGTACAGTTATGACAGTTCTTTTATGGCCAGGTTCAATAGTTTTGTTCCTGATGCAGTTGTGCTTCCCCGTTCAGTTGATGAAGTATCTGCGGTTATGCGAATGGCCTCGAAGCATGGCTTGCCGGTGGTGCCCAGGGGCGCTGGCAGCGGAGAGACCTGCGGGTGCCTGGCCACAAGAGGCGGGATCGTGCTTGATCTTTCTTCATGGGACACCATTGAAGAGGTGGACGTTGCCAATATGCAGGTAATAGCACGCCCGGGAGTCGTACACTTTAAGCTCAACGAACACCTTTCCCGCTTTGGCCTGTTTTTTCCGCCAGATCCAGGGAGCACACGCATGTGCACAATCGGCGGGATGGTCGCTAACAATTCAAGCGGGCTCCGGGCAGTAAAGTATGGCACCACCGAGCAGTACGTTTTGGGCCTGGAGGTGGTCCTGCCTGACGGGCAGGTCATTTACACCGGCGGGGTCAACTGCAGGGCGCTAAAAAACGTTTCCGGCCTGAACCTGACCAAGTTTTTTGTCGGGTCAGAAGGTATCCTGGGAGTCATTACCAGAGTAAGGCTGCGGGTTTGGCCCCGTCCCAAAGCGCGCGGCATCGCCCTGGCTGTTTTTGATGACCTGGAGAAGGCGCCGGCGGCTGTTCTAAACGTTTACCAGTCTGGAATTTTACCATCTGGAATTGAGATCCTGGACTCTTCTGCAATTCGCGCTATTAATATGTATCAGCCTGATCTTAACCTTCCTGCCGCCGAGGCCATCCTGATTTTTGAAGTGGATGGCAACCCTGCGGGAGTCGAATGGGAAGGTCAGAAGATCGTTGAAGTCGTACAGAAACAAGCTGTTTCAGTGGAATGGGCTACAGATCCGGGAAGAATGGCAGATTTATGGCGGGGCCGAAGCGTTGTAGCCGTTGCTGCCGCCAGGCTCCGGCAGGATGGAAGCAGGATCTTTGCTGGAGAAGACATCAGTGTACCGCTCAGCAGGGTAACCGAAGCCCTGCGAAGAATAAAGGAACTTGGCAGGTATTATGGAGTCGAAGTTGTGAATTACGGCCACATAGGTGATGGAAACATTCATACTGCCCCGGTCATCAACCTTGACAGCACTGATGAGGTGGAAAGGGCGAACGGCCTGGTGGATGCCATCCACCGGCTGGCCATAGAGCTTTGTGGCTCCACCACCGGCGAGCACGGGGTGGGAGCAGTCCGAAACCGTTACACCACAGACGAGCATGGCGAAGCAGCCGAAATAATGCGTCGTTTAAAAATGTGCCTCGACCCGCGCAATATTATGAACCCAGGCAAGCTGCTTACCCCGGAGGAGGATAAATAAGTGACTGAGGAGCTTTCCAGGCTGAAAGATCATTATTTGCGCTGCGTCCGGTGCGGCCAGTGCAGGTCAGTCTGCCCGGTTTTCGAAGAGATCCGGAATGAGACAGTCACACCAAGGGCGAAAGTATTTCTGGCTCATATGCTCGCCGGAGGCGAAGTAAAAGCTGATGCTGAAGCTTCATTCAATCTGTCTCAGTGCCTCCTGTGCAGGGCCTGCTCAAGGGAATGTCCCTCTGCTGTTCCCGTTCACGAAATTGTTACTGCCGCACGGTCTCTTACGTCCAGGAAAGTACCGAACCCTGTGCAAAAAATTGTATTCAAGGACATCTGGACCCGCCCTGCCCTGCTCAACCTGTCAGCGGGTGTGGTCCGCAGGTGTCAGGGTCTTGGAATTTTGGACCTGGGCATTTCACTGAAACTCCTGCCCAGGAGTTTTTCGCTGCCGGGAAGGCTTTCCCCGCGTCCAGCCAGGGCACTTATTTCTCAATTAACAAAAGCCCAGGGGAGAGCTAAAATGCGTCTGGGCTACTTCCTTGGCTGTTCCACCAACTTCCTATACCCGGAGATTGCCTTGGGTACAGTAGAGGTCCTCTCACAGCTGGGCTGCGATGTCATCATGCCCCGGGAACTGAAGTGCTGTGGTCTTCCCCAACTGGAAACCGGTGAACTTAACGCCGCCAGATCCCTTGCCGCCGCAAATTCAGAATCCTTTAAACGCCTGGGCATTGAGGTTGTAGTCACTGATTGCGCCTCATGCGCCGCTACCATTAAGGAAAGTCCTGAGTTTGAGAGGATCAGGGTGATGGACCTGTCAGAACTGCTGGTTGAACTGTTGTCTGGTCAAAACACCGGATTTACAAGAATTCAAAAGCCAGTCACTTACCACGACCCCTGTCACCAGGCCAAGGCACTGGGAATCACCAGTTCACCACGAGAACTACTGAGGCTGATTTGCGACGACTACAGAGAAATGCCCGGCGCCTCCAAATGCTGCGGAGGGGGCGGAACTTTTGCTCTCAACCACTACGACATAAGCATGGGCATCCTGAACAAGAAAGTAGCCTCAATAAAAGAAACAGGGGCAGAAACGGTTGCTACCTCCTGCCCTACTTGTATTATGCAGCTACGCCACGGTCTCTTAAAACACAGCTGCAAGACAGAAGTTGCCCACCCCGTGCAGCTTCTGGCCCAATGCCTGGGTCTGGCTCATATTAAGCCAGCTATCTAATCCCAGCCCGGCAAATTTTTTTTAAATATAGCACCTGCTTTCTCAGACGCTGCTTAGTTAAAATTTCTGCTTTCTTTTATCTTTACCAAAAAACCCCTCCCATGGTTCCCTTCCCCACCGATCAAGACGGCGTGATTCCCATTCCACATCCTCCCTGATAAGCGGATTTCTGAGAAGTTCCTCCCACGCCAGCCTTGCCCTGGTCAGAAAACGGCGGTCCAAAAGCCTAATATCACCGGCTTTTACCAGTGGACAAAGCAATGCTGCCGCTTTGTCCAGGCGCAGTTCAAGATCCCCCCCGGGTTTGAGGTAGGGTGATACGGGAAAGACACGGCAAGCAAACGGTCTTTTTTCCCTGGGGCAGGTTCCAAAGCAGCGGACAAAATAAAATGTGCCGCTCCAGACCGGGCAGAACTCGTATTCCTCCGTTGAATGTTCCTCCCAGACCAGCCATTCCTCATTCCCGTTAAACATCACTTCTTCACCGGGCAGCAGGTACATGCCTACGTTTTTCTCCCACTCAGCACAGCAAAGCGAACCGCAAAGCAGACCACAGTCAACTGTCAACGGGGTGACATTATCAAGAAGCTTATAGACCCTGTCCCAGTCTACCAGAATGTTCTCACTCCCTGGCCCTACTTTAAAAAAGAGGCTCGATTACTTCAACTATTTATTAAAAAACAACCTGTGTGAAGATATAGCAT
The DNA here is from genome assembly GCA_002365855.1 of Pelotomaculum sp. UBA3103. Taxonomy (GTDB): domain Bacteria; phylum Bacillota; class Desulfotomaculia; order Desulfotomaculales; family Pelotomaculaceae; genus UBA3103. The sequence continues at coordinate 34,953 of DFAP01000050.1, forward strand.
AAAAAGGCTCAATTCAGTCTATCTTTATCTTATGTTTTTAGGTTTTTCAGCAATTGTAACCGTGATTGTGTTTAACTGTCGCTGGCGGATGACCACAATTTTAGCGTTTTCCCCAATCCGTGAATCTCTTATCAGCGAAACCAGCTCGTCCGCGTCGCCTACCTTTTTGCCGTTAAACTCCACGATAACATCCCACTCTCTAAAGCCGGCCCTTTCAGCCGGACTACCCGCCGCTACGCCTGCCACAAGAGCCCCCTCGGATTTGTCCAGCCCGAGGTAGCGAGTCAATTCTCCGTCCATGCTGCGAACATGCACGCCTATCCACGGGCGTATGCTGCTTGTGCTGCTCTTTAGATCCTCCATTACCTGCTGAACCGTGCTTGTGGGAATAGCGAAGCCGATTCCCTGTGCCTGCGCGTTTATGGCCGTATTTATGCCTACAACTTCTCCCATGAGATTCAGAAGTGGACCGCCGCTGTTGCCAGGGTTGATCGAAGCATCTGTCTGCAGCAGGTTCTCATATTGACGGTCCTGAACACTGATAGGACGTCCTTTTGCACTAATAACTCCTGTTGTTACCGTATGGTCCAAACCATACGGGTTGCCAATGGCAATCACCCAGTTACCCACCCTGATCTGGTCTGAGCTGCCCAGGGGGAGATACGGAAGGTCCTTTCCCGCATCTATTTTTAACAGCGCCAGGTCAAGATCATAGTCAGCGCCTATAACAGTTGCTTTTATTTCTTGATCAAAACCGAATACCATTACATATATCTCGTTTGCCCCATCTATGACGTGTTCATTAGTCAAAATATACCCATCAACTGAAATAATAAATCCTGAACCTATACCTACTTCCTGCTTAGGAACTGAAGGCAAGCCGAAAAACTGTCGAAATAATGGATCGCTTAACTGGGGGGCACTTGAGTTCCCGGGACTTACACTGGTTGATATTTGTACCACAGCCGGGCTGGACCGGCTTACTACGTCGGCTATCGCATCTGGTCCAACTCCGGGAAGAAGGTCCGAGCCCGCCGGACCAGATCCATCGATTCCCTGTCTGCCCTGCAGGTTGTTTTTCCATGCGCTGCAACCCGCGCTAAGCGCTACCACGCACATAAAAACCAAAACTATAGCCATCAATAATGACCTTGATATTCTACTCATACTACTTCCCTCCGTGCTTATCATATCGTACAATCAGGACTATGATTAAAACCTAATCAGGATACATCAACCTGATACGTTTTATTAAATATCAATTACCTGCCTTCCTGCAGCTTCAAGAAAAAAAACAGACGTCTTATTTAGATACCACAGGCTGTGTCTCTTTAGACTTCATCTTTAAAGAAGTAGTATAAGTGTATTGCAGAGCAGGATTTTCATGTGTCCTTCAAGAAAGTATATAATAGCTTAGTTAAAAGGGGTGTGGTGTATGTACAAAAAAATACTGGTCGCCATAGACGGTTCCGAACAATCTTCCCTTGCCGCGCTTCGTGGAGCTGAACTGGCGCTTAAGCTAGGGGCGACAGTCACTCTTTTTCACGTTGTCCCCGTACTGCCGGTAGACCGCTTCCGCAGTATCGTTGTCGACGAGGTAAAGGTTCACGGTAAGGAACTCCTAAAGCAGGCCGCCCAGGACATAGCCGGCTTCAATGTCCCTACGGACACTGAAATGGTGCCCGGCCACCCGTCTGATGCTATAGTTCTTAAGGCACGTCTGGACGGGTATGACCTGATTATATTGGGAAGCAGGGGTCTGGGGGGAGTAAAAGGATATCTTTTGGGCAGCGTCAGCAGTGCTGTAGCCAGATATGCACCATGCTCAGTTTTAGTCATACGCTAAAGAGATTGATAACACTCTCATTCAAAAGGAGCGTCCCCTTAACAACCGCAAAAATATACACATGTATTAAATATGACAGGTTTGTGCTTTCATAACCGGCCCGGCACTTTAAGGAGGTCATACGTTGATCCGCGTAGATCTGGCCAAGGAGCTTGCAAAGTACCTTCAATGGGAGCCCAAGGTAGGTGACCTGACCATTGTTTATGGTGAATTGGGAGAAGAAATAATTGAGCCTATCATCCTCAGGCACGAGAAGGAGAAAAAAATTGTACTGTCACTGCGTGAGGTTGGCGACTTGGTCTGGCTCCCTCGGCTGAGCATGATGCTTTATGAATTAAAGATAAGATCTTTAAAAGGGTTCTCACTTAATTATGATAAGGATTCCAATACATGGTTGTATAAAGACGAGAAAATCGAAATTTGTGAAGAAAACCCGGAAGACGCAGTAGCTTTGGCCCTGCTGAATTTACTTGAAAAAAAAGCATAGATTAAATTTATTTAATTTACCCGCCGCAGAGGCGGGTTCCTTTCAACGCCGGAAGCGAAGTGCCGCTCTATCTTATCAGCAAGTTCACCGCTACCAAGAATTATTGACATAAGGAAGCGGAAATGCTAGAATAACTTTGCTCTACATTTAAAACAGCAAATGCCCGAGTGGCGGAACTGGCAGACGCACAGGACTTAAAATCCTGCGGGGTTCGCACCCCGTGTGAGTTCAATTCTCACCTCGGGCACCATAGTATTTACAAGGGCTGCGGGGGTGGATTTTATTTCCACCCCTTCCCTTTTAGGAACGAGTCCTGTGTGTCTGAGAGACCTGTCGGAAACACACAGGACTCAAGCCCCTTTGCTACTTTGTTACGAAAAAATTCTAAGTAGGGCTTGCTGAATAG
>DFAP01000071.1:0-69881 GCA_002365855.1 Pelotomaculum sp. UBA3103
TTCATCGGCAGTCTGTACGTGGGTGTGTGTTCCTACAACAGCAGATACCAGCCCATCCAGGTAAAGCCCCATAGCGACTTTTTCCGAAGTGGCCTCAGCATGGAAATCTACAATCACCACCCTGGCCTCTTCCTTTAAACGAGCTACCACCTCACTCGCCTTACGAAAAGGGCAGTCAACAGACTGAAGAAAAACCCGTCCGGCAAGATTTATCACACCAACCTTAACCTTCCGGCGGGTTTCAAAAATACAATAGCCATAACCTGGAACACCTGGGGGATAATTAGCCGGCCTGACGATTCTCGTTTCCTTATCCAGGTAATCAAAGGCTTCTCTTTTATTCCAGACATGGTTGCCCATTGTAAGAACATCTACACCGGAAATAAATAATTCATTGGCTACCTCTTTTGTAATGCCCTTACCTCCGGCTGCGTTTTCGCCGTTTGCAATGATCATATCCAGATCGAATTCTCTTTTCAGGTCGCTCACATTAACCTTTATAGCCCTGCGGCCTGAACGCCCCACGACATCACCGATCATCAGCAGACGCAAAAGCTTGACCTCCAGTTATTTGTTAAAGACAAGGACTCTGCCTTCCTCGCGGAAAGCAAAAAGATATTTTTTTTCTGTGGAACCTTTTATACTTTCAAGCATATGCTCGATCATTTCCTCTTGCGCAAGCATCTCTTCTTCAATCAGACTGTCATTTTCCTCTGTTACAAGGCTGTTATTTAAATGCTGGTGAAACAACTCAACAATTAGAGTTATTTCTTCCAGAACGAGAGTGTCAACATCTCGTTTGACCTCAATCAATGTTAAATTGTCACATGTTTGATGACTTATAGATACCAATTTGGTTGACTTGCCTTCCAGAAGAGTATATACCTCAATACTGTTGATAATCTTTTCTTTTAAACTTATCAGTTCATTATTACCTAAAATCTGTGAGTATATGAATGTGAACTTAAACAACTGTTTCTCCGGGTCAAAATTTATAGTAGCCACTTCCGGGTATCGAACTAAAATAAAGATTAAAAGCCCAACGCTGTCCGTTAAACAATCTCTACTTCCTTTTTTACGAACTACCAATTATGTCACCTTCCTTACTGCCAAATAAATAGTGATTCTGTTTTGAATACATTATTCCTGCTTTTTTTCAAATCAACCAGTTAAAAATATCTTCCAAAAAATAAAGGGCCTTTAAAAGGCCCTTTATTTCGCATATTCTACTACCCTTGTTTCCCTTATAATTACAACTTTAATCTGCCCCGGGTAGTCCAGTTCATTTTCTATCCTCTTTGTTATATCCCGCACCAGCCGTATAGCGGCCATGTCGTCAATTTTATCAGGTTTAACCATGATCCTAATTTCACGCCCTGCCTGAATTGCAAAAGACTTATCTACGCCCTCAAACGAATTTGCTATTTCCTCTAATTTCGTAAGTCTCTTAATATAGGATTCCAGAGTTTCGCGCCGGGCGCCAGGACGGGCGGCTGAAACCGCGTCCGCAGCCTGTACTAGAACGGCAATAATAGTTTTAGGCTCTTCATCACCATGATGGGCAGCTATTGCATGAATTACTTCGTGTGCCTCGCGATACTTAGTAGCCAGGTCAACTCCGATTGTAACGTGTGGACCCTCTACCTCATGGTCCACAGCCTTACCGATATCGTGCAGAAGTCCGGCTCTTTTTGCCATCTGGCTGTCCGCACCAAGCTCTGAAGCCATCAAACCAGCTAGATGACACACTTCAATAGAATGCTTCAATACATTCTGCCCGTAACTTGTACGGTATTTGAGACGCCCCAGGATATTAACAAGCTCGGGATGAATGTTGTGCACTCCCGTTTCAAAGGTTGCCTGTTCCCCCGCCTCTCTGATTTGGGTGTTAACTTCCTTTTGTGCCTTTTCAACCATTTCCTCAATACGGGCTGGATGAATCCTACCGTCTACTATAAGTTTTTCTAGGGCAATACGGGCCACTTCCCTGCGAATAGGATCAAATCCTGAAAGTATTACTGCCTCCGGTGTATCATCGATAATTAAATCTATACCTGTAAGCGTTTCAAAAGCCCTAATGTTTCTGCCCTCTCGTCCAATGATCCGTCCTTTCATTTCATCACTGGGAAGAGGTATAACTGCTACCGTTGTTTCTGCAACATGATCGGCAGCGCATCTCTGTATGGCCATAGAAATTATATCACGCGCCCTTTTTTCGCCTTCTTCTTTGGCCTTGTTTTCTATGTTTTTAATCATCATGGCTGCTTCATGCTGAATCTCTTTCTCAATGCCCGCCAGCAATATTTGCTTAGCATCCTCTGAAGTCAGCCCTGATATGCGTTCCAGTTCGCACAACTGACGGCTGTACACATCTTTGAGCTGAACTTTAATGGCATCGATTTCACTTTCCTTGCGGTTGAGCGATTCTTCTTTTTTCTCAATTGAATCTACCTTACGATCAAGCGTCTCTTCTTTCTGAACCAGACGCCTCTCCAATCTTTGAAGCTCTGATCTACGTTCACGGTTTTCCCTTTCCATCTCATTACGCAATTTTAAGACTTCTTCGTTAGCCTCGAGAACTGCTTCTCTTTTCTTTGCTTCTGCTTCTTTATCTGCCTCTTCAATGATCTTTTTTGATTCAACTTCAGCTGATACAATCTTAGCCTCTGCCAGGTACTTCCTCAGGAAATATCCCATAATGAAACCCACCAGGATGGCTCCAGTAATTATTAGAATTGCATTACTGCCTATGCCCAAATTACTCACCTCCTATTTTTATGATGTTATTTGTAAATTTTATCTGAACAAAAAAAACACCGAGTAAAACTCGGTAGAAAATGAACTAATACTACTTTTATACTTGTCCAGATCACGGTAAGAAATAGTCGTTAAGTGACATTATCTTAATGTTCGGCCCAAAAAATGCCGAACCACCTGAAAATATTGGACTTTATCTATATAAACCCGTACGAAGTAGTATCTAATTCTATTTTCTCCTAGGATACATTGTACAGGTTTTTTTTAAAACTGTCAAGACTTATCCCATTAACCTTATTGTCCAAAGAAGGTGCTGTGTACTATCGATATAGATCTATATGAAAATCCCCTGCGTTCAAGAAACCCTGCCAACCGTGCAAATGAGCATGAGCCGCCCAGGCTGCTTATTTTTTTCTGCGCCAATTTGATAGCTGCAGCGGATTCAGCTTCCTGGTCTAACTCATCCAGGAGTTCGTTGATTATTTCAACAGCGATGCCCTTTACCATCAATTCCCTCTTTAGCCTGTAAAATCCCCTTTTTGGATGCCTTTGCTCGATCCAGTCGTGGGCAAAGGCTCTATCATCAATGTAACCATAGCCTGCTAAATAATTAACAACCTTTATGGAGACCTCACCAGAAATACCATTTTGTTCCAGCCGTTTCTCAAGTTCAAAACTTGTTCGCCTGCGTGATGCCAAGATTCGATAAGCCAGAGTCCTGGCAGAATTGAATTCCGAATCCACTTAAATGTCCCCGTTTCCCCCTGTGTCTGTTTGTTCATTTACAGGCTTCGCTCCACCAACATTTAGCGCCTGGCGTACTTTTAACTCGATCTCCCTAGTTTTTTCTGAGTGTTCTCTAAGATACTCCTTAACGTTCTCCCTTCCTTGTCCCATCCTTTCGTCACCATAGGAATACCAAGCGCCGCTTTTGGTAATAACATTTAAATCTGCGGCGATATCCAGGATGCTTCCCTCTTTTGATATGCCAAACCCGTACATAATGTCAAAGTCTGCCTGTTTAAACGGCGGGGCTACCTTATTCTTTACCACTTTAACCTTGGTGCGTGTGCCTATAATATCCGTACCCTGTTTAATATTTTCCTGTTTTCGCACCTCCAGCCTGATCGTCGCATAAAACTTGAGGGCACGACCGCCGGTAGTAGTCTCGGGCGAGCCGTATACTACACCCACTTTTTCACGAATCTGATTGATGAATATCACGGTTGTGCGAGATTTACTGATTGATCCGGTCAGTTTTCGAAGTGCCTGGGACATCAGACGGGCCTGAAGTCCAACGTGGGAATCCCCCATTTCACCTTCAATTTCTGCACGCGGAACAAGTGCAGCCACACTGTCAACAACTATAACATCAATCGCACCACTGCGGACCAATGCCTCGGCAATTTCCAGCGCTTGTTCACCGGTATCCGGCTGAGAGACCAGCAGGTTTTCTATATCCACTCCCAAATTTTTTGCGTATAAAGGGTCAAGCGCGTGCTCAGCGTCGACAAAAGCAGCCGTGCCGCCTGTCTTTTGAGCTTCTGCGATAATATGCAGAGCAACTGTAGTCTTACCGGATGATTCCGGGCCGAATATCTCGACCACTCTTCCCCGCGGTACTCCCCCGACTCCAAGGGCTATGTCCAGCGTAAGCGCGCCGGTCGGTATAACGTCCACGTTTAATTTGGCGGAAGCCTCTCCAAGCTTCATTATGGAACCTTTTCCAAATTGACGTTCGATTTGTGCTAGAGCCAACTCCAAAGCTTTATGTTTATCCGACAAATGAACTGCCCCCTTTTGATATAAGTGAACACCTGTTCGGTATCCGCTTTAATTATAATGGTTATTTCTGGCTCGTGTCAATAAAAAAATAAATTATTAAAAGGGGGGTATGGATAAATTGTCTAACTCCTGCCCCGGGCCGGTTCAACACTTATGCGCCGCCCTAACACTGTTTGTCTGTGCATACAGTTAATTACACAGCCTGCCCAGTCATCCGGCACTTCTAAAAAAGAAAACTTTTCATAAATGCTTACGCTCCCGATGAAGTTTTCAGGAATTCCCGACTCCTCAACTATTGCCCGTACTAAATCGCCTGTTGAAATATTGTCTTTCCTCCCTATAGTTATAAAAAGCCTGACCATGCCATGACGCCCGCCGGTATCACCATAAGATTCAGCAGCAGGTATTTCTACATCACCATTTTGAATCATTGAATATTTTATTGCAGCAGCGGCTATATCGATGGTATCGTGATCGTCGACCAGAGATTCGACAATATTGCGGTAGTAACCTAGTTTTCCATCATTCAGCAGTTGATTGACCCGCTCTCTGACCACATCTCTCTGCCGGTCCTGGATATCAGCCTGTGAGGGCAATTTTTCACGTCGTATACGGGTCTTGGTCAGGTTTTCAATGAGTTTAAGCTGCTTATAGTCCCGCGGTCCGACCAGAGTTATAGCTATACCGCTTTTGCCGGCGCGACCGGTACGACCTATCCTGTGGACATAAAACTCAGGGTCCTGCGGCATGTCGTAATTAATGACATGGGATACGTTTTCGATATCCAAACCCCTGGCGGCTACATCTGTTGCCACCAAATAATCGATTTGTCCAGTTTTGAACTGCCTCATCACATAATTTCGCTGGTGCTGGCTGAGATCGCCGTGCAGCGCCGCGGCCGGATATCCCCTGGCCTGTAAACCTGCCACAAGCTCGTCCACACCGCGCTTTGTTCTGCAGAACACTATGGAAAGGGTAATGCTGGTCGTGTCTAGAATCCGGCAAAGACTTTCCAGTTTATTATGTTCACGTGTTTCATAATAAACCTGCTCAATGAGTGGAACTGTCAGGTTTTTCCTGCTGACGGTCACAAACTCGGGATTATTGAGGTACTTTTTTGACAGGCGTCGTATTTCCTCTGGCATAGTCGCTGAAAAAAGCATGGTCTGGCGATCGTGTGGTGTCGCCTGTAAAATAGATTCGATGTCTTCAATAAATCCCATGTCCAACATTTCGTCCGCTTCGTCAAGTACAACAATTTTGACTTTATCCAACCACAGGGTTTTCCTGTTCAGGTGATCCAGCAGACGTCCGGGGGTACCGATTACCACCTGAACACCCTGCTTAAGGCCCCTGATTTGACGGTCAATTGATTGTCCTCCGTAGATTGGCAGGGTGCGCACTCTCCTGTACTTGCCGATCCGGGAGATTTCCTCCGCAACCTGAATGGCCAATTCACGGGTTGGGGTAACAATCAAGGCCTGGACTCCGCCAAAACGGGTATTGGCCATTTCAACAATCGGAATTCCAAATGCAGCTGTTTTACCTGTTCCAGTTTGTGCCTGCCCGATTACGTCTCTTCCCTTAAACAGGAGGGGCACTGACTTTAGCTGAATGGGTGTTGGTTCCTCAAAACCCATATCAATAAGCGCATGGGATACTCTTTTGCTGATCTCCAACCCTCCGAAGGAGGTGGTTTCTTTTGATGTCGTCATTATAATTGCTCCTTAAATAATAAATATTTACCAAATTACTTCCTGGCTAGCAAATAGCGTCTGACCATATTTAAACCTGCATTTAATGCTCCCTGTCTGACAGACATTCGCGACCCCGGAAAGCGGTATTTATTGCAAAGTGTGCCTTGAGGGGTAGCCAGGGCAATATAGACCATACCGACTGGCGCTGCGGCGGTAATTTCTCCGGGACCAGCTATACCGGTTGTTGCAAGGCCCAGATCGGTTCCTGCCAGGATACGTATCCCCTCGGCCATGGCGACCGCGGTTTCCTCACTGTACTCGGAGTACTGCTCAATAGTAAGAGCGGAGACCCCCAGTGATTTTATCTTCATCTCGTTGCTGTAAGATACGATGCCTCCTCTAAAGTATCGCGAACTTCCGGGTATGTCAGTCAATTTTGCTGCGATAAGACCGCCTGTACAGGACTCTGCCAATCCGATTGTAAGTCCTTTTTCTATCATCAGCTTACCTACTACTTCCTCCAAAACTTCCTGATCGCAACCTATTAAATTTTCTTCCAGCCTGCACCTGACTTTATCAGAAAAAGAAGAAAGCATTTTTTCAGCCTTTTCGGAGCTGCCGGCATATGCTGAAATCCGTACCTGCATTTCTCCGGGCTTGGCTACATATGCAATACCTGGATTACCCTGACCGCCTAGATCTGCCAAAAGATCCTGAACAGCCGACTCAGAAATACCTGTTAGTTTATATACCTTGTACCTGGTTACAGCACCGGAGACTGCTTTTTTCTTTAAGTACGGTACCACCGATGTCTCGAACATTTCTGTCAGCTCGTTTGGGGGGCCGGGCAGCATCACAATTATTTTTGAATCTTTTTCAATAAGTGCCCCCGGAGCGGTACCCCTGGTATTAGCTAAAACGACTGAACCATCAGGAAGGCAGGCCTCTTTTGAAACGCTATGAGTTAATTTCATGCCGCGTTTTTCAAAAGTATCCTTAATTTTGTCCATAGACAACTGATCCAGAACCATGGGCACTCCCAGAACAGAAGCAAGCGCTTCGCTGGTTAGGTCATCAGTAGTTGGGCCGAGCCCGCCCGTAGTAATAATCAGGTCACAGCGGTCAATAGCCTGCCGTATCACCTGCTCAATTCTTTTCCTGTCGTCACCAACTGTGATATGATAGGCTACATCAATGCCTATTTCCGAAAGACGCTTTCCAAGGTATTGAGAATGGCTGTTTAAAATATGGCCCATTAATATCTCTGAACCTGTAAAAATTAACTCTGCCCTCATATTTAATTCACATCCCAATGTTAAATTATAACATGTTCTGCTTTTAAAAGCACAAAACAGGAGTAATTATATAAAAAATTAACCGCCAGCCTCAGGGTGAATAAATACTTACCCTAACTGCAAACGGCTCATCACGGTTTAAATTTAATTTCAGCATAAAGTGTGTCAATATTGGGGAAAGTACCGGTGTTAACTGGCCTGCTCTAAATGTTCAGAAATGATAGCTCTGAACTGCTCTCCGGTAATTTTTTCCTTTTCCAGAAGGATATCTACGATATGTGAAAAAACATGCTTTGAATCCGATATATATTTCCTTGCCCGCTCTTCCTGTGTCTTGACTATCGCAGTTAGTGTTTGGTACTTTAACTCCTGAGGCAAGCTTTCCGGACATACAACTCCTAAATCAGACATGCCTGAACGTAGTATGGTTTCGGCGGCACGCATTGCCTGTTCAAAATCCCCGTGTGAACCGGTGCTGCGGCTTCCAAGGATCATTTCCTCAGCTACCGAACCGGCGAGCATTACCGCTATCTGGTTTTCCAGGTATTCCTTGGTGTAAAGATAAGTATCGTCTTCCGGGGTTTGTCTCATATATCCCAGGGCATCACCACGGGGTGTAACAGTAAGGGTGGAAACAGACCCGCATCGTACTAGCTCACTGAGCAGGGCGTGTGCGGACTCATGTATGGCTATTCTTCTCATTTCAGCCTCAGAAGGCCTTCTATCAAGTATACCGCCCATCATTACTTTATCAATTGATTCGTTAAAATGATGCTGAGATATCTCTTTGCAATCTTCCCGCATTGCTAAAATAGCTGACTCATTTGCAAGACTTTCCAGGTGTGCCCCCGAAAACCCGAAAGTATCCTTAGCTACTACCTCTAATTTAACATCTGCTGCCATTGGTTTATTTCTTGTGTGCAGCTTCAAGATCTCCAGCCTCCCCACTTTATCCGGAAGGTCCACCTTGACCCGGCGGTCAAATCGGCCCGGCCTTAGAAGGGCAGGGTCAAGCATATCTGACCGATTTGTGGCTGCTACAAGTAAAACCCTGATTTTATCGTCAACTTTGAGGCCATCCATTTCTACCAGCAACTGGTTCAGGGTCTGGTCATATTCCAGGTGACTAGTAGTTTGTCCCCGTTTGCCGCCCAAGATCTCAATTTCATCAATAAAGATCAAAGCATTATTTTTATTTTGCCGCTTTGCAGTATCTCTGGCCGTCTGAAATAGTTTCCTTACCCTTTGCGCACCGACTCCAGCATACATTTCAATGAACTCTGAACCTGAGGCAGCTATAAAAGCGGCATCTGTATACCCTGCAGCAGCCCTGGCCATCAAAGTCTTTCCGGTGCCGGGAGGGCCTGTAAGCAATATCCCTTTCAGAGGACGAATTCCCAGGCGCCTGATACTGTAGTGATTCTTAATAAAATCCAGGGCCTCTTTTAATTCCTGAATAGCTGAATCCTGACCGCCAATGTCACCAAAGGAAATTTCTTGACGTGCTACACCTGTACCGCCTTCGAAGTTTTTCGTGCTTACCATACCCCTCATCCTGGCAAAATAGTAAAGTCCCCCTCCTACCGCTGCCAGGAACAAAAATGGGGTTATGTCATAACCCATTATAACAAGTGAAATAACTGCTGCCAGTACAAGCCCGATGCTAATTTCTTTTAACATTAACGCCACCTCCAGCGGATAATTTCTGGCTGTTACCGGTGGCAAGGCCGACTCCCATGGGAACTACTTCATCGAGGGTATGCCCATCGTGCTTGAATCTTAGAAAGATAAAATCCTGGTCAAGATATACTATAGCTTCTGCGTTATGTTCAAGCGCTACTCTTTCAAGAACATCAGCCATATCCTGGTAGGTACCCTGAATCACCGCCTGGTAGACAGCATACTGGCTCTCATACCACACCTGTTCAAGAGTTTGGTCACGGTTGTCTGTAAGTACAATCTCGTAAGGCTTGTTTCCTGCTCTTTGATTAAGAACTTTTTGTACATCCTTGTAGGCCAGCATCAAGTTCTCGTCCCGTCGAATACAAACGTTGACCCGAAGAGTCCCGCCTTCACTGCTTATCTGACAGGACTCAACGAACCTATTATTATTTAGAATTGTATCAAGGGGTCCCTTAAAGATAAATTTTTGATATATAGTCTGAATTCCGAAAATAAGCGCCATGCCAACAAGTAAAGAAAGTATAATCAGCGGTATCTTTAAACCTTTCCACTGCAATAGATATCTCCCTTTCCAGTCAGAAAGAATGCTAGACTGCGGAATCATTATAGCATAAACAACTGTTTAATTTCTTTAGTAAATAGCTGGTTAAAGGATAATGATTTCAAGGACAAAAATTTAACTAGAGCAGTTTTTTAACATATCCCATGCCTTGATAAAATAATCCAGGCCGGACCAAACGGTAAAAAAGATAGCTAAAGATATAGCAATACTGCCGACCGGCAAATTGATCATATTAAAAGGATAATCTTTTATTAAAATAGCTACTACAGCCACTACCTGCGTTACCGTCTTTATTTTACCAAGAACACTTGCAGAAATTACAATTCCTTCTACCGAGGCGAATGCTCTCAGTCCGGTTATAGAAAGTTCTCTGCCAATAATAATCAGTGCTATCCAACCGGGTAACCTGCCCATTTCAACCAGCAAGATTAGTGCTGCCGCTACCATAATTTTATCAACCAGTGGGTCTAAAAACCTGCCCAACCTGGTGACCTGCTTGTTTTTTCTGGCAATATAGCCGTCTATACCGTCTGTTGCAGCACCCACCACAAAAACAGCCGCTGCAATATAGTCAGCGTAAGGAATTTTCATTGAAGCAATTAGAAAAAATACGGGTACCAGGAGCAGTCTGGCCAGGGTTATAGAATTGGGCGTATTCATATGATCATTTCTCCGGTCAGGTCATACTCCCGGGCGCCCTTGACCAGTACACTAACGAAATCTCCAGGGTACAGGTCCGTTTGCGATTTAAAAATAACCCTACCGTCAATTTCAGGAGCGTCACCCTCTCCCCTGCCGATATATATCCCTTTCTCTCTGAGGTGCTTTCTTTCAACCAGCACTGTGAGGACTTCACCAATCTTTTTCTGGTTTATTTCCAGAGAAATTCTTTGCTGAATCTCCATCGCCCTGCCCCGCCGCTCCTGCTTGACGCTCTCAGGCACTTGCCCGGGCATTTTCGACGCTGCTGTACCCTCTTCCCTGGAATAAGCAAACACCCCCACCCGGTTGAATTTCACCTGCTCCATAAACTCCAGCACCTCCAGAAAATCTGATTCAGTTTCACCGGGAAAGCCTACAATAAATGTGGTGCGCAAAGTGATTCCAGGCACTGCCAGGCGTAGCTTTTTTACCAACTCTGCTGATGCCTCCCTGCTGCCTAGACGGTTCATCCGCTTCAAGATCATTTTCCCCGTGTGCTGTAATGGAATATCTAGATAACGGCAAATTTTTTGATTGTCTGCCAAGGTGTAAATCAATTCATCTGTAAGAAGAGTAGGGTAAGTATATAATAGCCTAAGCCATACTATACCCTCCAGCGAGGCCAGTTTCACGAGTAGCGGCGCTAATGCCGGCTTGTTATAAAGATCCTTCCCGTAGCAGGTGGTATCCTGCGCTACCAGGATCAACTCTTTTACACCCTGCCGTGATAATCCAGCCGCTTCACTTACAATGTCATTCATTTCCCTGCTGGAATAACTGCCTCTTATTTGAGGAATGGTGCAGTATGAGCATTGATTGTTACATCCTTCAGCGATTTTAAGATATGCTGTGTAAGAAGGTGTCGCCAGTAACCTGGGCATCCTGCCAGTGTTAAGATAACCCGGCGCTCCTACCAACGTAACCCTGCATCCAGCCAGGACCTGTCTAATCGCATCAGCTATGTCGGGAAAAAAACCTGTTCCTATCAGCCCATCTATTTCCGGCATCTCATCTAATAGTTCTTTAGGATAACGCTGAGCTAGGCACCCGGTCACTATAAGGGCGCGGCACCTTCCATTCACTTTATAATTGGCTAATTCGAAAATGGTTTTTATAGACTCTTCCTTAGCATCATTAATGAAGGAACAAGTATTGACAACCAGAATATCCGCGTCTTTTTCCCGGTTGGTAATTTCAAACCCGGCGTCTTTTAAAACCCCCAGCATTATTTCCGAGTCCACCAGGTTTTTAGGGCAACCCAAACTAACGAGTCCGACTTTATATGTCATCTGTATATCCTTTCAATGATTGAGAAAATTAATAGGTCCGAAAGTTGACAAACTGAAGCGGAATATCAAAATCATAGTCTTTTATAATTTGCATGACAGTCTGGAGGTCATCACGGTTTTTACCGCTAATTCTTACCTGATCACCCTGCACCGTGGCCTGCACCTTGAGCTTGCTGTCTTTAACCATCCTGGTAATCACCTTGGACTTGTCTTTATCTACTCCCTGGATAATATCCACTTTCTGGCGCACGGTGTCCTTTGCCGCAGGTTCGATCCTGCCGTATCTCAAGGCTTTTAAATTAATACCACGCTTAACCAGCTTGGTCTCAAGAATATCAACCACATTCTTAAGTTTAAACTCGTCATCACCAGTAAGGGTAATCTGCTCACCATCGAGGGCAATATCACTTCTGCTTCCTTTAAAGTCAAATCGTGTGCGTATTTCCCTTAACGTCTGGTCAACTGCATTTTTGACCTCTTGAAGTTCTACTTGTGAAACAATGTCAAACGTGTTTTCTTTTGCCATAAAATAGACACCTCTTGTGATTTTCTATTAAATGTACAACTTAGATTGAAAAATGTCAAAGGCTAGAAGCTAATTTATCTCAATATCAGCATCATCATGATTATTTATTTGGTATTATAACTTCGCTGTATTTGGAACAGCTGTAACTTCAAAAGTACCTGCACGAAGGATAAATGGAAAAAAGGTCGAAATATTATATATGTTATAAATGGAGGAACTGGCGTGGCAATATATTATTTCGGCGGCAACGAATTAAAAATGATGTTATGTGGCGCGGTAGACCTGCTGAGGCAATCTAAAGATGAAATAGACGGTATGAATGTTTTTCCGGTACCTGACGGTGACACAGGAACAAATATGTACCGCGAACTATGACCGCCGCCGTTGAAGAAGCTCTTGGGGTAGATTCTGACCATATTGGACAGGTTGCCACCGCTGCTGCATTTGGAGGGCTGATAGGGGCGAGAGGTAATTCGGGAGTTATCCTGTCACAGGTTTTGCAAGGGTTTGCTCTTTCACTGCAAAATAATGAAAAAGCTTCTGCTCCGGATATTACCAAAGCCCTGGAAGAGGGCGCCCGTATGGCCTATCGTGCTGTGATAAGCCCTGTGGAGGGTACAATTCTAACGGTTGTCAAAAAATCAGCCGAAGGTGCGGCCGCCCGCCGAAGTGAGGACCTGCTCAGAGTGATGATCGGTATAATAAAAAGCGCTGCTGCCGCCCTTCATAATACACCGGAGCTTCTGCCGGTACTCAAACAGGCAGGGGTAGTCGATGCCGGCGGCAAGGGATATGTCACGATCCTGGAAGGATTCCTTAACGCCCTTAAAATTGCTTCACCTAATGTTAAAAAACATATTTCCGAACAAGCGAAAATGAGTTATTCAAAATATACTAAAAACTACCAGCAATTCCATAATGGTGTTCCAGCAATAGAATATTTATACTGCACCGAGTTTCTATTAAGTGGATCAAACCTTCCCCACAATAATATAAAAGAAGAGCTATCGCCTTACGGGGACTGCCTCATGGTTGTTGGTAATGAAGCACTGACAAGGATCCACCTTCACACCAATCACCCAGGATTGGCTCTGGAAATATGCCTTAAATACGGAACAATGCATGATATAAAAATAAATAATATGGTAGAACAAAACAAACAATTGGCTGCAACAAGTCAAAACTTAACCTTGAAACCTTTAGGCGTCATTGCTGTAGGCGCCGGTGACGGAATCACAAGGATCATGAAAAACCTGGGTGCGGACTGTACCATTGCCGGAGGTCAGACACTCAACCCCAGTACGGGAGAATTATTAAAGGCAATTAATGAAGTTTCCGCCCAAAATATTATCATTCTACCAAACAATAAAAATATAATTCTTGCAGCAGAGCAAGCATGCAGGCTCACCGATAAAATAACTGCTGTTATTCCTTCAAAAAGTATACCCCAAGGAATCGCGGCGCTGCTGACGATTAACCCCATAGATGACTTTGAAACAACAGTTCAGAAAATGAGAGATGCCCTTGGTTCAGTTCGCACTGGTGAAATCACTAAAGCCATACGCGATCACACAGGTAATGATATATTCATAAATCAAGGTGAAGTGATAGGCCTGCTGGAAGGAGACTTGAAATATTCCGGGGAGGATACTGCCAAGGTTCTGGAGGACCTTCTGAAAGGTATGATCGAAGGCGATGGCCATATCATTACCCTCTATGGCGGCGCTGCAGTTAAAATGGAACAGGTCGAAGAGTTGGCCGGTAAAATGCAAGCAATATTCAGCAACCAGGACTTTGAGGTGCATGATGGAGGGCAACCGGTATATGATCTCATTATTTCAGTAGAGTAACCAGTCCGTTCTTGAAATATGAGGTTCACAGATATTATTTTAAGGGTAGGGTTTTGGATGAAAAACCAGGTAAAAATTGTAACTGACAGCACCGCTGACCTGCCAAAGGATCTTGTTTTAAAATACGGGATCACGGTAGTGCCATTAAAGGTAATTTTTAACGATGAAGAGCCGTTAAAAGACGGTGTGGATATTGATACTGACCAGTTTTACCGCCGCCAGGTTGCAAACAAGGAAATTGCAAGAACATCACAACCCGCACCAGCAGAATTTTTAGAAGTATACAATGAACTCTCCAAGGATGGTCATAGTATTATTTCCATACATATCTCATCTGCTATGAGCGGCACTTCCCAATCGGCCAAAATGGCTAAAGAAATGCTGCCAGGCTCAGACATTGAAATAATTGACTCAAAAGTAACCAGTATGGGATTAGGTTTGATTGCTCTTGAGGCTGCCCGTGAGGCTGGCAATGGAAAAACAAAAAATGAAATCGTTGATCTTGTTAACACTTTGGTTTCAAAAATCCAGGTGTTCTTTGTGGTTGACACACTCGAGTATCTTGTGCGAGGCGGTAGAATAGGAATGGCCAACGCATTATTGGGAACCATTCTAAGCATAAAGCCCTTATTATTCTTGAAAGACGGCGTGGTTCAGCCATATGAAAAGGTGAGAGGCAAATCCAGGGCTATTGAAAGACTGGTTCAGGTTGTTGAGGATAAAGTCGGTAGTAACAAAATAAAGTGCTGCCTGATTCACGGCATGGAATCCTCTGGACTCGAAAAACTCCGGCAAAAGGTGTCTGCACGTCTCAATTGCGAGGATACGGTTGTTTCAACTCTTGGAGCCGTAATTGGCACACATACAGGTCCGGGTGTGGTAGGAATTGCCTTTTTCGTTTCATAAAAGCATTTTCAATGTAATTTCTACCCGGTCGGGGCCTTAAACTCGCGTTCCAGCACTTCTCCCGGCGCGCCCAGGAAACCCATGTTGTTTCCGTTTACTTCAACTTCAACCACCCCAGCATTACCAAGCCTTACCAGGATCCTTTCTGTGGCTTCGAAAGATCTAGACTGCCCAGCGGACAACTCTCCCTGAAAAGCAGGGGTCCCGTCTACAACGACCAGCATCCAACACCTGCTGGTTGTTACATTCAATACCATCTGCACACCGGTGGGCTCAGGAACTTGTCCCTGATTTGAAGGATCTTGTCCCTGTTGCGAAGGATCTTGTCCCTGATCGTTAGGAATTTGCCCAATATTTTGAGGGGGCTGGTTAAAGAACATTGCGTTTGCCCCCAAATAGACAGTTATAATTAGCCCTGTAAATAATACTGCGGCAGCAAAATAGATCCAATGCTTCGGTTTACCCGGAACCTTAACCTTAACGCCGGCCCCCTCCTTGAGCGGCATGGCAGCGTCTTCAGGTACCATCTCCTTGTTAAACTTACTGTTATATGCCTCAAGGATCTCCTCAACGTTCAGGGTCAGAAACCTAGCGTAGTTTTTCAAAAATGCTTTTGCATAAATTGGACAAGGAAGAACTTGAAACTGCTCCATTTCCATAGCCCGAATGTATTTGCGGCGGATTTTAGTTTCCTCCTCCACCGCTTCCAGGGTTATCCCACGCGCTTCTCTGGCTTCTTTTAAAGCTTTTCCAATTTCCATTATTCGCCCCCCACCGGTAGCATGTTACCTTGCGGTTTCCGAAATGATATTAAATATGCTTTAAAATCTTTTTTTAACTGGAGTAAATATATTTACAGCCTGATTACTTACAGAAAACATTCAAATGATATTCTATTAAAGGTTTTTCACAAAATTAAATACTTTCTCAGATGCTTCCTCAATGTCCGTAGTATCCACTGACAAAGCATATTCGTCACTTGGTCCGTCCGGGTAACGGTATAACGGGTCATAATAGTTTTTAAGAAGGTAAGTGAAAACAAGCTCAAAACTTCTTTGCTCCAGCATGCTGTTTAAAGCCTCTGCCTTTGCCGCGCCTATTTTATTCTTTAATAGTGAGGTAGAATGCTGCAGCTCCTTTACGTTTTCACCGGGTCCATTTGTATATACATCACGGATTCTTTTAACCCTGTTTTCCAGTGATGTGTATAACAACACCTGTATACCATTTTTAATAGAGTTCAACAGAGGGACAGGAAGGAGTATTTTCCCAACTCTTCTACTCTCGCACTCAACCACAAATACACTCTTTTCTCCGATCTCTTTTAGAAACCAAACAATTGAACTCTCAAAAGACTTCTGGGTCGGTGAAGGGGGAAGGCCAATTTTCCCGAAAACAGAACCCCTGTGCTCAGCCAATCCCTCCAGGTCAAGTGCTGGAAACCCCTTTTGAGCTAAACGGATCAGTACATCGGTCTTCCCTACGCCCGTGAGACCGTTTAAGACAACAGCTTTTTGTGTCAGTTCCTCCCGGTCCAGGTACCCGTAAACATATCGACGGTAAGCCTTGTACCCGCCAATTACCCGGTAGACAGGTAACCCTGCGGTCTTAAGAACTGAAGCCATGTACTGGCTCCGCATACCCCCTCGCCAACAAAAAACGGCGACTTTTTTCCCAGCAGCTAGATTACAAATCTCGGATATCTTTTCTGCCATCTTGGGAGCTACCAATGCCAGAGCAAGCCTTCTGGCAGGTTCCGGTCCCTCAATGCGATATAATGTTCCAACGGCCGACCTTTCTTCATCTCCCAGTATCGGCACATTAACCGCCCCTGGTATGGTTGCCTCGGAATACTCCATTTCAGAGCGCACATCAATCAGCAGTAAATCATCCGAATCAAGCGCCTGATCAATAGAAATTTCTTTAACCATATTGAGCTGATCCTCTAGCCTTAAAAACCCCGTTGTAATAAATTATTAAAGTTTTATGCTAACAAGCATTTGATAAAAGCTCCTGCAACGGTTATTTTAGGGTCTCCTTTTTCATCAAATATATAACATGAGACCTAAGATACTGTCAAATCAGTTTGGCAGCTTTCTTTTAAAGACCTGATTGTACTGATCCAATGTCATCAGAATAGCCCGCGGTTTGCTGCCCTCATAACCCCCGACTATACCCCTCTGCTCCATTATGTCAATCAACCGCGCTGCCCTGGCGTATCCTATATGCAGCCTTCTCTGAAGCAGCGAAATTGAGGCGTGACCGCTCTCAATAAGCATCTGAACAGCTTGTGCCAGAAGCTCATCTTCAAATTCCTGTACAACCTCTTCCACCTGCGCCTCGATTAAAATTTTGTCATCATAAACAGGTTCGGCCTGTTTTTTCAGGTAGTTTACGAGGTCTTCCACTTCACGGTCCGAAAGGAAGGCGCCTTGTACGCGAACCGGTTTTGACGCGCCGACCGGATAATAAAGCATGTCACCCTTTCCCAGAAGCTTCTCCGCTCCAGACATGTCAAGAATCGTACGCGAGTCAATCTGGGATGAAACAGCAAATGATATCCTGGAAGGGATGTTGGCCTTGATCAAACCTGTAATGACATCGACAGACGGGCGCTGGGTGGCAACAACAAGATGAATCCCTGCGGCCCTGGCCATCTGCGCGAGACGGCATACAGCATCCTCAACGTCCGCCGGCGCCACCATCATCAGGTCTGCCAGTTCGTCAATTATCACAACTATAAAGGGAAGCTTCCTTCTGTTTGGATCCGGGTCACCAACTTTAAACATCTTATTGTAGCGAGTAATATCCCGCACCCCTACGCTTGCGAAGAGCTCATAGCGGTGTTCCATTTCCCTGGCAGCCCAGCGCAGGGAAGTTGCCGCTTTTTTAGGATCGGTAACAACGGGGGAAACCAGGTGGGGAATTCCATTATATGTTGCAAGTTCCACCATCTTGGGGTCAATCATTAGAATTTTTACTTCGTCTGGAGTCGCTTTAAAAAGTATGCTGGCAATTAGTGTATTCAAACATACGCTTTTACCAGAGCCCGTAGCCCCAGCGATCAGCACGTGGTGCATCTTGGTAAGATCGGCTATAATTGGATTTCCTGCAATATCTTTACCCAGAGCCATAGTCAGTTTTGAACCCGACTGTATAAATTCCTGGGCTTCAAGAAGATCTCTCAAATGGACCATGGAGATTTCCTTGTTGGGTACTTCAATCCCTACCGCAGCCTTACCAGGGATCGGCGCTTCGATCCGTACATCCGGGGCAGCCATTGAGAGAGCTATATCATCTGCCAAATTAACAATCCGGCTGACCTTAACTCCTGCAGGCGGTTGAATTTCATAACGAGTAATGGCCGGGCCCCTTGAAACCTGGATTACTTTTGCCTTAACTCCGAAACTCTCAAGGGTTTCTTCCAAGATCCTGATATTTTCATTAATATCCTTGCTGAAACGCACGCTTTTCACTCTATGTGGACGTGCAAATATCGATAATGGGGGCAGATGAAAACTTGAACTGTCGGGCTGATAATCACTGGTAAAGAAAGTGACCTGCTCGTCACCCTCGACAGATTTATCAGAATCAATATCAACGATCCTAGGTCTAAAGGTATTAGTCCGGCTCTTCGAAACAGTAGTGGAAGGATCATCGCGCGCCTGCTCCCCTTCAGGTCCTTTAGTGGTTTTGGGGGATTCAATTATAGAAAACTGCTCCCCGCCATGATCGATAATAACCGGTGCCGGAGGAGTGGTTTCACTTTCTTCTTCGACTTCTGTAAAGAGAAAATTAACCAACCCCTTAGAACTTTTTTTATAGGTTTCCTGAACTTTGATCACAAACTCTTTTGCCATAGCCGCAAGCGACAAATTGGTCAGTAGCAGCAGGGCAATCAAACACGCTGCAATAAGAATAATATAAGTACCGGCTATACCGAAAGATTTCATTAATACAAAGCTTAACAGAGCGCCTAAAACTCCTCCTCCGTCACCTGAGACGCCTGCCTTAAAGGAATCCTCAATGGGGATAATCAGGTGCAGGAAAGTCAGCGAAACAAAAAATAGCAGCACCAGACCGTACATCCTTTCAGTGACTCTTGTACGGCTGCGTTTTTGAACCAGTCTGATTCCTATCATGACCAAAAGGATTGGAAATACATACCTTCCCTCACCGGCAATGCTCTTCAGGGATTTATCAACAAACCCGCTGACTATACCAGTATTTGGGTACAGAATACTAATAGTACCCAAAACTCCCAGCGCAATTAAGCTAATCCCAAATATTTCATATTTCAGTTCTTCTTTTAGCTGACCCAGTACTCCCATATTTTACCCTCCATGAATAATATACCACACCATGCTGAAAAATCCTTTATACCCAATTAAATTAAGCCCTTCTTAATAACGAAGGGCTTATAAAAGGTATCAATTTACATAGATTATCAAATACCAGCTATCCCATCCTGACAACCGCCAGGGCTATAATTCCAAGGCCCAGGGCAAATCGATACCAGACAAATAGCGCGAAACTGTGCTCAGTAAGAAATTTTAACAAAAATCCAATAGATATAAAACCAACTACGGCGGATGACACTATTCCTGTGATGAAGGCTGTATTAATATCCGCTGTCGACAGGTTTTTTATTTGCATAACTCCCGCCCCAAAAATAATAGGCGTTGAAAGCAGGAATGAAAACCTTGCAGAGGCTTCACGGGTTAGACCAAGTGCCCTGCCTGCTGTCATGGTAACCCCTGAGCGCGACACGCCGGGGATGATGGCAAAGGCCTGCGACAAACCTATCAACAGGCTGTCTTTAATCGATACGCCCCAAATGCTCTTTCTTTTGACTGCGGTGCGGTCAACCCAATACAATATGCCCCCCATAACTATCAACATGGTTCCGATCAAAAATGGGTTGCGGAAGACTGTTTCGGCTTGTTCCTCAAGAAGATAACCAATGGCTGCCCCTGGTATAGTTGCGATAAGCAGGTACCAAAACAAACGGGCTTTAGGTGTCGACCTGCGAAGCGCAGCCTCACTCAACAGGCCGGTCCAGTCCTTCCAAAAAAATATCACAACAGCAATAAGCGTTCCCATATGTAGCGCGACGTCAAAAGTCAGACCCGGGTCATCCCATCCCAGGGCCCAGGGAGCAAGAACCAGGTGGGCCGAACTGGATATTGGGAGAAATTCCCCCAAACCCTGGATTATACTCATCACTAGAGCCTGAAAAACTGTCAAAAAAACACCCCCAGCGAGCTTGTAACAATCTATAATATTATAGCACGGCTCCTGCATAAATGACCGTTTAATAGTATATGATTGACATCATGTCATCTATATAATATTTTAATAGAAATAAACGTGACACCATAGTAAAAATCTTTCCGACCGTAACAATTCTATAGCATCATTTGAAAAAAAGAAACCCGTTCATCCCAAAACGGGTTAATACAAAGAAACATTGGAAGGAGGAAATAACATAAAAACCCGGGTCCTTCCGCTAAGAAGCCGGGTTTTCAAGGTAAAATACCAAGAAACAAAACACAGCACAAACCTTTCTACGGAAGGTGGCTCATTACCAACCAGGCAGGTCTCCTGACTTGTGGATCACAGCGCATCTCCCGCCTTCCCGGACTTACTTTCAAGCCCAGTGGCATTTTGGGAGTCACTCCCCACTTACAGTGGCCAGACCGTCCGGGATTTGCACCCGGTTCCCTAAACCCAGAATAAAGCTGGGACACTGATCGGTTTTAAACAATTCAATTACTAGAATATTATCATTCTTTCAATTCGTTGTCCATGTTTTAGTTAATAAAATTTTAATTTTAAAGATTATAAGTTGTTAAAAACGTCCTGGCTGGAGTACAAGAAGCATACAATCGAAACTCCCAGCAATCTACTGTAATAACTGCAAATTACTTACACTCTATAATGCATCCGGGCGCCAGCTCAGGCTTTAAGTAGTCAGATGGCTTGGTACTCAGTAATTTGACAATTCTTTTATTACCAAATCCAGCCTCCTCAACCATAATCTTTACACCCATATATTCAATTTCTTTATATTCCGGGTATTTAGTGTTGTCGAATCCCTCGAACACCAGTTCCAATTGCATAGGCGTGTATAAAATCATTGCAGAGACACCTCTTTTACGCCAGTCTTTCTATCCTCAATCAAAGATTTAAGTTTTTTTACAGCGTTGCCTATACCCCCAACCTCGTCAATCAGCCCCACTTCCACAGCCTCTTTACCTATTAACACAGTTCCAATATCTCTGGCCAACTCTCCCATGCGGAACATCAATTCGCGAAACTTTTCTTCGGTAACACCAGAATGCTCAGTGACAAACCTAACCACCCTGTCCTGCATCTTGTCTAAATATTCATATGTCTGAGGCACACCAATCACCAGGCCATTAAGCCTGATCGGGTGGATGGTCATGCTGGCAGTATTAGCAATAAACGAATAATGAGAGCCTACTGCAATTGGCACACCGATCGAATGCCCTCCTCCTAAAATAACTGAAACTGAGGGCTTCGACATTCCAGAGATCATTTCAGCTATTGCCAGGCCCGCCTCAACGTCACCACCTACAGTATTTAAGACAATTAATATGCCTTCGACTTCCGCTGCCTGTTCTAAAGCCACTAGTTGTGGAATCATATGCTCGTACTTGGTAGTCTTGTTTTGTGGCGGCAACACCAGGTGTCCTTCTATTTGACCGATGATTGTCATACAATGAATATTGCTTTTTACTTCAGGAATTGTGCTTGATCCTATCTCCTTCAATGTTTCCATGGCGCCTTTGGCCTTTCCGGTTACTTTTCTCCCGTGTCTTGGATCCTGTTCCGGTTCAGCTTCCCGGTCCGGATCGTCCCTCCTTTCGGGATTTGGTTCTACACCAGGGTCAGGGATTGGTCCCGGCGTATAGGGGAAAACACCTGGTTCTGGATCAAAATTGTGTGTACTCATGCTTATCACTCCTGACATGACATTACAGTAGTTATAACGTTTTTAGTATGTATAAATATAACGAAAAATAAACTGTTTATGTCCTGTATTAAGTGAGAACTTAAAAAAAGCCGCTCGAACGGCTTTTTTATGTATCCTAACAAATATATAAATTTTAATTACTTAACTTCCATGATAATGGGTAAAATCATCGGCCTTCTCCTGGTTTTTTCATATAAAAACTTTCCCAAAGCGTCTCTGACCTGAGATTTAATAGAAGACCACTCCACTATGCCCTTGTCCGCACATTTATCAAGGGCGCTGCTCACTATGATTTTTGCTTCATCGAGTAGCTTTTCTGATTCTCTAACATACACGAATCCCCTGGATACAATATCCGGTCCAGCCATTACCGAGCCTGTTTCATGGTCCATGGTTACAACCACAATCAGGATTCCATCCTGTGATAACAGCTTCCTGTCTCTGAGAACTATATTTCCGACATCCCCGACACCAAGCCCGTCAACAAGTACTTTCCCCGCAGTGACCCTGCCCGTCACACGACCCGAACGACGGCTGAATTCTAGTACCTGACCGTTTTCTGCAACGAAAACGTTTTCCGGCAGCACACCAATGTCCATGGCCAACTCAGCATGTTTAATAAGCATCCTGTATTCCCCATGTATAGGAACAAAAAACTTCGGCTTAACCAGGTTGAGCATCAGCTTGAGTTCTTCCTGGCTGGGGTGTCCAGATACATGGATATCAGATGTTATATCATAGATGACCCGCGCACCCTGTTTAAAAAGCTGGTCAATTATACGCGCTACCAATTTTTCATTGCCAGGTATAGGCGCCGCAGAAATAATGATCGTATCACCTGGTACAATGTCTACCTGCCGGTGGTCAGCTAAGGCCATTCTTGTAAGTGCTGACATTGGCTCACCCTGACTTCCAGTTGTGAGAATTACAACCCGATGTCCCGGCAGCCGGTTCGCTTCGTCAAGGTCGACCAAAACCCCCTCCGGAATATTCATATATCCAAGTTCGTTGGCCACGTTAATAACATTAACCATGCTTCTGCCGACCACCGCGACTTTGCGGTTATGCTTACATGCTGCAAATATTGCCTGTTGAAGTCTATGAACATTTGATGCAAATGTTGTAATAATAATGCGGTCCTTGGCCTGACGGAAGTTTTCATCAAAAGTGTTGCCGACCACTCGTTCAGACATGGTGTAACCAGGCCGTTCCGCATTAGTACTGTCGGAAAGTAAGACCAGGACACCTTTATCACCTAATTGTGCCAGACGATTGAAATCCGTTACCTGACCATCAACCGGAGTCTGATCAATTTTAAAATCTCCCGTATGGACCACCACGCCCATAGGTGTATGCACAGCTACTGCAACCGCATCAGGAATGCTGTGAGAGACACGTATGAATTCCACTTTAAAAGGACCTATTTGCACAATATCTCTGGGCTTCACCGTCTGCAGGGCCACATCATCAGAAAGCCTTTGTTCTTTTAGTTTGCCCTGCAAGAGTCCCAGGGTAAGTTTTGTTCCGTAAACAGGAATTTTAAGATGGCGAAGCAGGTAAGGCAGGGCTCCTATATGATCCTCGTGACCATGAGTGAGGACAATCCCCCGCACAAACTCCCTGTTTTCAAGCAGGTAAGTGATATCAGGAATAACAATATCAATACCCAGCATTTCCTCTTCCGGGAACATTAAACCACAGTCAATAACCATGATATTTTCCCCAAATCTCACCACCATCATGTTTTTGCCGATTTCCCCCAGTCCCCCAAGGGGAATAAGGGACAATTTAGTTTCTTTAGCCAAATCCGCACCTCCTAACCTTTTCTAATAAGAAGTTTTATTCTGTAAACGGTGAGATAGTTCAGGAGAAGGCGGGGGGAAATATTTTTTTTGACCTGGTTTATCACAAAACGTTCACAAAGATAATAACATTATACTTTATTATTGTAGTAGTAACAACTTGCTTCTGGACCAAAAAATGGCTGGTTACGCCTAACCCCTTTATCAGGGACTATTAATAACAACCAAGGGCTTCTATATAAACAGCAAATATCATAATTGCCTATAAAGAGTTAAATAAAAGATTAATCTTCACGTTTATATTATAAAACGCCGGGTCCGCAGTCATACCACGTCCCGGCGTTTCTACTTCTTTAAATCAGCTTCATGTTCAGCATAACGTTTCTGATAAATTCTTTTTCAGCTGCTGTCGCCTCAACCATTGGCAGGCGGGGCAGGCCGACCTGCCATCCTAAAAGGTTTAGCGCCGCTTTTATTGGTACAGGGTTGGTGGTTATAAAGAGCCCTTTAAAAATTGGGAACAGTTTCAGGTGTATATCTTTGGCCAGGATAGTATTGCCGGATGTATAAGCATTAATCATTTCCTGAATTCGATCGCCGACAATATGGGATGCAACACTGATAACACCCCTCCCACCCAGGGCAAGAACAGGCAGAGTAAGGGAATCATCACCACTGTAAATAGCAAAATAGTCGGGGAGTATGCGGTTAAGTTCACTTACCTGGTCCATGCTGCCGCTTGCCTCTTTTATGGCTATAATGTTATCAATCTCCGCCAGTCTTAAAAAGAGTTCAGGCGTAATATTTACTGAGGTCCTGCCTGGTATGTTGTATATAATGATTGGAAGGTCCGTGTTCTCTGCAACGGCGGCGAAATGCCGGTACAGTCCTTCCTGCGAGGGCTTATTATAGTATGGCGCAACCAGCATTATACCGTCCACGCCAACTTTCTGGGCAGCTTTAGTTAGAGAGATACTATCTGACGTTGAGTTACCTCCTGTACCTGCTATAACGGCAGCCTTCCCGCCGACTTCTTCTACGATAGCCCGGTAAAGGTCTACCTTCTCTTCTTTGGAAAGTGTCGGGCATTCCCCTGTCGTCCCGGCAATCACAAGCCCGTCAGTACCTGACTGAACTAAATGACGGGCAAGTTTTCTGGCCTGGGCAAGGTTCAAGCTTAAGTCTTTGTTAAAAGGTGTGACCATAGCAGTCAGGACACGTCCAAAATCATTGTTCAAGTCTTTCACCCCCTTTTAATGGTTACCCGGTCCGAAGTGCCTGTGCAGGGCGTTAATACTTTTCTCCATATCTTCTCTCCTGACCAGAACCCAAATGGAAGTATAAGAATCTGCTGACTGTAATATTTGAATCTTTTCTATTGAGAAAGCTTCAATTATTTTTGCCATAACACCAGGCACACCTGTCATCACAGCGCCCACTGCGGCAATTTTAGCACAGTCTGGCAGTAACACAGGTTGGATGCCAATGGTATCCAGGACTTGTACTGCTTTACCCGCAACAGAATTCCTCACTGTGAATAATACAGCCTCGGGGTTAACATTAATAAAATCCACACTAATTCCTGCCAATGCCATAGCCTTGAATATTTTAGCCTGAAAATTTAGTATATCCGGGGCGCCATCCGTCATTATCCTTATTTGGGTGATGTCCTGGATATAGGTAATACCTGTTATAGTGCGATCCCGGGTTATATCGATAGCCCCCTTGTATACCTCTCCACCTGAAGTCACCAGAGTCCCGGGCGCGTCACTAAAAGTACACTTTATCCTTAGTGGAATCCCTTTTTGCATGGCAATTTCCACAGCACGAGGGTGAATCACTTTTGCTCCCTCATGCGCCAGTTGGCAGATTTCGTTGTAAGTAACAAGCGCAAGTGGTCTTGCATCATCAACTATTCTGGGGTCTGCTGTCATTATCCCTTCAACATCAGTGTATATTTCTACCCGTACTGCATTAAGCGCTACACCCAGTGCAGCGGCGGTTGTATCGCTGCCACCCCTGCCCAGGGTAGTTATTTCCCCTTCTTCGGTAGCGCCCTGGAAGCCGGCTACGACAACTACCTTACCCTCTCTGGCCTGTTTTACAATGTATTCTGGATTAATTTTCTTAATCCTTGCATTATTGAAATCATTATTGGTTATTATTCCAGCCTGTAAACCCGTTACAAAAACTGCGGGACAGCCCTGCTTCTGGATAGTTGACGCCATGATAACTCCTGAAATAATCTCGCCGCATGACATAAGCAGATCAGATTCACGTGGCATGAGATCGCCGCCGCTTTCCATGGCGAATGATAATAGCGTATCAGTAGCATAGGGGTCCCCCAAACGACCAATTGCAGAAACAACCACAACAGGTGTATACCCTTCCTGCCTGGCCTCCAATACCTTTGCGGCAACCTTAACGCGCACCTCATCGCTAACCAGGGATGTGCCGCCAAACTTTTGCACAATAAACTTCATGGACCGGTCTCCCTTTTTTTTTTTATACCGGTCTCAGAGGCGAAGATTATTTTCTAATTAAGCATCCGTATTGAACTACTTTCTCTGCAATCTGGACCGCGTTAGTAGCAGCTCCCTTACGAATTTGGTCGGCTACCACCCAAATATTTAATCCATTTGGTATAGAGTTGTCTTCTCTGATCCGTCCAATAAAAACTTCATCACGATCTGAGGCATACAAAGGCATAGGATATTTTATCTCGGAAGGATCGTCAATAACTACAATGCCCGTAAATTCTTCGAACAGCCGTCTAGCTTCAGCCGCAGTAACCTTTCTTTCAGTTTCAATGTTAATCGATTCAGAGTGGCTGCGATACACAGGAACCCTGATCGTGGTAGCAGTAATAGCTATAGAATCATCATGAAGTATTTTTTGTGTTTCATTAACCATCTTCCACTCTTCTTTGGTGTAATCCATATCCATAAAAACATCTATATGTGGAATAAGATTAAAAGCGATCTGGTATGGAAATACTCTGTTGCTGATCTCTTCACCCTTGATGATCCTGCTGTTCTGCTCGGCTAATTCTTCAATTCCCTCACGACCGGCGCCTGAAACGGCCTGATAAGTCGATACCACCACCCTTTTGATCTTCGCAGCGTCGTGAATTGGTTTTAATGCTACAACCATCTGTATGGTCGAACAATTTGGGTTAGCTATAATACCCTGATGCCACTTAACGTCCTCCGGGTTAACTTCAGGCACCACCAGCGGTACAGCCGGGTCCATTCTAAAATTACTGCTGTTGTCAATAACCACACTTCCCCTTTCAACAGCAGCGGGACCGAATTCTCTGCTGGCCGCTCCGCCGGCAAAAAATGCAATATCCATATTATTAAAAGAATCCGGCGTGGTTACCTCTACGATATATGGCATTTTACGGAAGAACAACTCTTTACCAGCGGAACGTGTAGTGGCGCAGAGCTTGAGGTTCCCAACCGGGAATTCACGTTCTTCCAATATTTTTAGTATTTCCTGTCCTACCGCCCCGGAAGCGCCTACCACAATTACATTATATTTTGCCAAAATTTAACCACCCCAGTACAAATTTATTTATGAATATTATATATGAATTTGCGGCAAGTGACAGCGGTTTATGCACAATTTCGCAAACCTGATATTAATAATCTTAATAAAATACAAGTATAGGCTGGTATTGTTTGCCCTGCAGGGCATCCAGCACCGTGTCCGTAATCAGATCCCACTTAGATATTAATGAATTTGGTTTGCCGGACGGATTGTCCTGGCCGAAAGGCACCATATACACATTTTTTACATTCAGCAATAACCCGATATTTTTTGCGTTCATGCTAAGACCATCATTTGTAGATACTGCCAGAACAACGGGCCGCTGGTTTCTTAGCTGTGCTTTCACAGACATTAATACTGTCCCATCCGTAATTCCGTTTGCCAATTTTGCAAGTGTATTGCCGGTGCAGGGCGCCACAACTACAACATCAAACGTTTTTTGAGGACCGCTCAATTCCACTTCGACCACCGTTGAAATAGCATCCCGGCTTGTTATTCCCTTAAGAAACTCCTTCCATTTTTCGCTCGTTCCGTATCTGGTGTTTGTAGTATCGACAGCACTGCTGATGATGGGATAAACATCCGCCCCTTCTATGATCATATTTTGCACCTGCGGCAGCACCATATCCAGACAACAATGTGAGCCGGTCAAGGCAAAACCGACTTTGACTCCTTTTAAACGCACGTAAAGCACCCCCGTAACCAAAGCCAAGTTAACTGCCGGCTATTTCATCTGCCAGAAGTCTTGTGATGACCCGAGCCAGGATGGATCCGGCTGTCTTCGGCGCTACCTTACCGGGAAGGCCGGGCGCCAATATGGCATTTATCCCGATATTTTTTGCCTCCTGGTAATCAACGCCACCTGGCGCAGAAGCCAGATCGATAATAACAACCTCAGGTGACACCTTTTTCAATACCTCGCAGGTTAACACTAATGCGGGGATCGTATTGAAGATGACATCCGCATCACCAAGATTTTGGGCCATCTTATAAAACGGTACAGGTGTGAGGTTCATCTCTGCAATCCGTGCCAGGTACTCAGGTCTTCTTGCCACGACCGAAGTTCGTGCGCCCATTGCGCCCAGGAGCCGGGACAATGTAACGCCGGTACGGCCGAAACCCAGTACATAAGCCGAACTGCCGTGGATGGTTATTGGGAGAACTTCCATCGCTATTTGGACGGCGCCTTCAGCTGAGGGAATAGAATTCAATATTGCAACTTCATCAAGTTTCATCAATTCAATTAACCGAAGGCCTACCTGCGAAGCTATGTCTACAAGCCGTGGTCTGGCCATGCCGACAAATAATGGTATATTTGTAGGGATTTTTGCCGCTAGCTCTGCAGTGAAAGAGATGTCGCGTTCTGCCAGAGTGCTGTATAAGATACCTTTCTCGTTAATACCTGTGACAGGCAGGACAACCGCTTGCACGTCCAACAGGCATTCTTCAGGATCGTCATATAGTTTGACACCTGCTGTCCTGTTTGTGACTGGTAATCCAACAACATGTACAACCGCGCCTGTTGCTGCCAGTTCATCCACGAGGAACATCTCACGGGCATCGCCACCCATAACGGCAACCTTAATGCCTTTAAGGTCTGACTTCATTCCTTAATAATCCCCTCACAACCTTTGTCTAACTACCAACAGTATATGAGCTTTCATAAACGGAGGTGCCTGTCATGTATGAATGAAGTTTAGCCTTTGCATTCAAAGAGTATCTTGTCTAAACCATACACCACCTTCCTCAAATGCATTGATTTACGAATGCCTAATAGCACTCCGGGCATAAACGACTCCCGGCTGCTCGAATCATGTCTTATTGTCAGCGTCTGTCCAAGCCCTCCGAAGATTACCTCCTGGTGAGCGACCAGACCAGGCAGCCTGACGCTGTGAATTCTAATTCCATCTGTATATTTAGCACCCCTGGCGCCAGAGATAGTCTCTATTTCACCAGCCAACCCCTGATGCGAATCATTTCCCAACTGTTCTACTATTGCCTCGGCAGTCTTAATGGCTGTGCCCGAAGGAGAGTCCACTTTCTGGTCATGGTGCAGTTCAATAATTTCTACGAAAGGCAAATATTTGATTGCTTCAGCTGAGAACTTCATCATTAATAATGCCCCGATGGCAAAATTGGGTGCAATTACACCACCAACCTGTAGTTTTTCTGATAGTTTAATAATGTTATTTATCTGCTCCACATTCATGCCACTGGTTCCCACAACAGGACGAACGCCGTGATTTAATAGAGAAATAGTATTTTTGTATACCGTTTGTGGCCCGGTGAAATCAACGGCAAGGTCAGGACTGCTTTTAAGTAATACATCCTCAAGGTTATTTTCTGCCAAAATACCGACTTTACCGGTATCTAAAAAGGTCCCGATGTCAATGCCATTGCCATTCGGATCAACTGCACCAACCAACTCTATATCATCAGTATTCCAAATCGCCCTCAAAACCTCACGGCCCATACGCCCGCACGCTCCTGTTACTATAACCCTGATCAATTGGTCTGCCCCCTCAATATGCTCAATTTTAATTCTCGGTTCTCTGATATATAAAAATAATTTTCATATATATAGTTCATTATGTCAATATTAAACGAGAATAATAAAAAATGTTTTAACATTAGGTTTTAAATTAACTTCAATGAAGAATTTACTAAAAAGTAAAAAAAGTGACTGCCTCAAAATGATCGGCGTTGTCACCTTAACTGTAAGACATGTTGAAATTTATATCACCCTATTTAAATGTGGTCATATTCACAGCCGGGCGGAAGATTTGATGTATTTGGAATGTTTTCCGGTACTACAAGACCTACACCGAATATATTGTTTCTTGATAGATTTGGAAAGTAAAAATCTGCAAGTGGATAACCTGAACCCCCTGTTAAAAGGTAGTATTTTGTCTCACCCGTCTGGTAACTGAAATGCACATTTTCAATTGTGGTTTTTTTCTCTCCGTTCAGCAAATCCGTTTCCCCTCCCCCCTCATCTTAATATTTTAGGCTCTAAGATATCGTTTTCCACCTTTGTTTCGTAATGCTAACTTTAACATGCCCGGACTCAGGAAAATCACGTCTTTCCAATGTCCCCGAAAAAATAAAAGCATCAGACCCAAATATTGATTCCACAAATCCGCTGTTTACCTCAAATTCACATCTATCCCCGTGCAATTGCTCGGCAGGATTAAATGGCTCATTTAAAGCAAGTTCTTCTGAATAATCCTGATAAAGAGACCACATTAAAGGCTCTAGTCTGCTGTCAGGTATCACAACTGAAAGATTAATCTCTTCCGCAGCCTCTCGCCTTGAAATCATGTGGTTATGAGCGTAAAGTTTCTCGGTCAAATTGTCAACGATATGTTCAATACGACCTTCCCGTAAAGGCTGCTGGTGCATTGCAAGAAGCTTTTTTGCCAGTGACCTGATCAGCATATAATTGCGATGCACGTTTCCTAGCGCCAGTGGGTGAATTTGTTCTACGAGCAGCGTAAAAGCTTTAACCTGCTGGTCGTTGCTGCAAACACCTGCTTTCTCTCCTGCAAGGGCAAGGTATGAGTACACATCTTCAATGCTGACAGGAAGCCTTGCAGTTGGGTTGTTAGGATCCTGCGGGTTAAAGGTATTTACAACGCTTGGATCAATTGGTCCTAATTCTCCCATCTTGCCCATGACTATTTCATCTGCCCCCAGACACAATAATGTACCCGCGCTATAACATCGGAATGGCGCCAGGACAACGAACCTTTTAGTGTATTCCCGGATTAAATGCGCCAGACGCCATGGAGTAAGCACGTCTCCTCCCCTTGTATATAGAAACAGGTCAATCTGAGGGCATTCTCCAAACATCTCCAAATGCCTGTAAAATACCTTTGTTACGTCCGGGGCGATTCTTGTGCTGACATTTTCACGATCGCCGGTGATATAACAAAGCAAAGCCGATCCTCTTAGTTCGGAAATTTTTTTGATTAACTCGACCCTTTGTTTGCGGGCCATGTTACACCTCCGGTTTTTTATATTGAATCCTAATTAGTATGTCAACCACAGGCGATGTTAATAACAATATTTAAAAAAATTAAAACTCCGTACTTTACAGAGTTTTAATTTAAGCCGCTGTTGTTGAAACTAGCCTTAAAATAAGCAATTAGCAATTTGCGAGCGGTTAACAACAGAGGCATTATCAGCAGCTTCATATACGCAAGGAGGTTTTTGTTGCACTACATTGAATAACGCCGACCGCCAGGGCTGGTTTGATCCAGTTCTACCACTATTACCTCAGATCCTATTTTTCTAACAGCCTCCCATGGAATAACCAAATGCTGCTTGTCAAACCAAAGACTGACCAATGTGTTCTTTTTGGGAAGAATGATTGATTGAATTATCCCGGAGTCAATATTTATAGCCATATCTGAATCCCCAACAACCCCCAGCCGTGCACCATTGTAGATGTTAACGATTTCTTTCCCAACAAGCTCTCCCATTCTCATTTATAAATCTCCTCCTTAAACCTTAAATTCTATCAAAAGCTAAATGCGACGCCAGGAGTTTGCTGCTTTCTGTAAAAAGGGGTATACCAAGGCAATAAGAATTGAAAATGCTGCCAATGGTTCCATTCTGTATCCGAAGATTTGTATCCATTCAGGAAGCTGAAGCTCCAAAAAAATAGTAATTACTACAAGTGAAAGGTAAATACCCCCTGCTACTCCTATTAGATTTGTTAACGCCTCAGATATTTTACTAGTTTTTGTCTCACCGATGGACCCCCAATCCTTATCTCGCAACATCCCCTGACGGACTCTTTCCCGGACTGAAGCAATGATCAAAGATAAAATGATTAAGCTGATAATTATACCGCTGGCCATTTTATATCCCCCCTTGTCAAAATTGTATTTGGGACAGGCAGTAAATATGATACCAGAAGAAAAAAATCCCAAACCTTATTTAAAGGCGGGATTACCTCCGAATTTGTTATATTAAATTACCGTTTAATCATTGTTATCATGACGCTATATCTTTCCTGTTGATCCAAAACCACCTGTGCCCCTGCCTGTTACTTCCAGACTGTCAACCTCATGCAGCGTCGCTTTGAAGATTGGGACAAATACGAGCTGAGCTATTCTTTCCCCGGGGGTGATTACATATAAGTCCGGGCCCTGGTTGTATATTGCTACCATGATCTCCCCTTTATAATCACTGTCGACAACTCCGACTGCGTTAGCCAGGGAAATTCCGTGTTTTGATGCCAGGCCGCTTCGTGGAAATACCAGACCCGCGATAAAACGATGGGGTATTTCAATGGAAATACCCGTTGGCACTTTTAACCTTGAGCCAGGCGGCACTTCTAAAGGGGAGCCAATGCATGCATGCAGATCAAGTCCGGCTGACCCTTCAGTAGCGTAACGTGGAAGTGAAACTGAAACTGTATCCCCATTTCCGTCCCTAACCCTTCTTACTCGAACTTCTATTGAAAATTCCATAACGCCTCCACAAGAAACGAATAATCAATGGATTGCATTTAGTTCTCTTTGTCACCCAGGCTCCCAAGAGCTTTTTCCAGGTTGCCGCAATTCTCCCAAGGTCCTATAGTCGCAAATGAGAAGCAAGAAGGATTTAGCATTTTCACTGCCAGTTCATGAATATCTGAAGTTGTAACCTTGTTTAGTTTTTTCACTATTTCATCCGGT
Organism: Pelotomaculum sp. UBA3103; assembly: GCA_002365855.1. Taxonomy (GTDB): domain Bacteria; phylum Bacillota; class Desulfotomaculia; order Desulfotomaculales; family Pelotomaculaceae; genus UBA3103. The sequence continues at coordinate 33,094 of DFAP01000071.1, forward strand.
GACATGACTTTACCGAGGTACAGCTGGGACTTTCCAAGCCTGCTCATGCGTGTGCTAACATTCTCCAGGCTTAAAAAGAGATTTCCTTTGAGCTGGTCCTTCGCTCTTTGAAGCTCATCCTCCTTAACCCCATTAGACTGTATTATCTTAATCTGCTTAAATATTAAGTCTAAAACCTCATCTACGTTTTGCTTGCTCAAGCCGGCATATATGCAAAACAGGCCGGTATCATGGTAAGAACTGTGATATGAATAAACAGAGTACACCAGACCCCTTTGTTCCCTGATTTCCTGAAACAGCCTGGAGCTGATGCCCCCACCCAGGATGGTGTTAATCATTTGAAATACATATATATCCTTATTATTTAGACTTAAACCGGGAGTGCCGACACACAGGTGTACCTGTTCTGTTTCTTTGCTGCGGCATATAATATCCCGCCGGGGTGATGGAGATGTCAAGACCCTGGACTGTTCGGTCCCTTTTCGCCCTTCTAATACTTTTCTGATTTTTTTTACCGCATCTTCGTGTTCAATATTGCCAGCTACAGCTACAACAATTTTTGAAGGGTTGTAGTAGTTTTGATAATATTGAAAAAGCCTATCCCTGGAAAGCCCGCTAATTACCTCCGCGGTCCCGATTATAGGCTGACCTAGCGCATGGCCATTCCACATTGAACTTGCAAATATATCGTGTACAAGTTCATCTGGAGTATCCTCGTACATTTTTATTTCTTCAATTATTACATTTCTTTCCCTGTCAATATCCTTAGCCTCGAATTTTGATTCAAACAGCATATCGCTTAGGAGATCTACCGCCAGGTCAAAGTGCTCATCAAGCACCCTGGCATAGTAACAAGTGTACTCTTTGGTCGTAAAAGCGTTTAACTGTCCTCCCACTGCGTCGAGTTCCTCAGCAATATCTTTAGCTGTTCTTTTTGATGTCCCCTTAAACATCATGTGCTCAATAAAGTGAGATATACCGTTTATTTCCTGGCTTTCGTACCTGGAGCCTATATCAACAAAAAAGCCTATTGATATCGAGCGGACGTGTGGTATTGTTTCCGTAAGGATATGCGCATTATTGTCGAGGGTGACCCTCTTAAACATTAAATGGAAACCTCCTTATTAAGCTGTCAATTAAAATTATTCGTTAAAGTTGTGACTTTTCCTTTATATGCTATGAAATTTAGACAACACTTGGTAAATGCTTCTAATACTAATAGAATTATTTAGCTAAAAAGGAATATGCCTTCCTTCCTAAAATGTTCCCCTATTTTGATTCCATTATTTATCTCTGATGAATATGAAGTTAATTCCCTAAATCCACAGTGTTACGTTCAAATACAAACCAGGCAGAAATCCTCTCTTGTTTATCCGATCAATGGTATCTTAAGCCTTTTTATTTTCAAGCCCTACCAGTAGTTCTGATACTTTTACCAGTTCATAGCCCTGATACTTAAGTTCCTTAATTACTTGTGGAAGGGCTTGAACTGTCGGTGCCGTAGGGTGCATAAGCACTATTCCCCCGTTGTGCGCTTTATCAATAACACGCTTGACTATTACGGAGGGTTCCGGGCGCTGCCAGTCAATAGTGTCGATGCTCCATAGAATTGTAGTATATCCCGATTCCTCGGCTGCTTTCAAAACCACATCTCCCCGCTCACCGTATGGCGGCGCGAAAAGGGTGGGTTTGCCACCCGTAATCCTAGTTAAAACTACTTCTGTTTTTTTTATTTCGTCTATATTAGCTGACTTGGATATCCTGTCGGGATGAGGATGAGAGTATCCATGGCTGCCAATTTCAAGTCCGGACTGAAATATTTCACGAGTAAGCTCAGGGTAATCCTCTGCCCATTGCCCTCCAATAAATAATGTTGCCGCTACTTGGTTTTCCTTTAAAATCTCAATAATTTGCGGAACATATTCCTCTCCCCATACAACATTAAAAGTCAGTGAGATCTTTTTCTCACTGGAACTGCCACGGTAAACAGGAGCCATGGTGGTAGTATCTGGTCCTCCCCAAAACTTAACCATGCTCCCCACGATTAAAAATATTGCTGCCAGGACCATCAAAACTAGCGGAATTCGTTTTTTCCTAACCAGGGCAAATAACAACAAAGTACCACCCCCACAATTGCTTTTCATAGATCCTATGCCTTTGGGAGTGTATAAATTATTTAAATAAAAAACCTCTCCATAAGAGGTTTGATGGCTGATAGTAAACCTATTGACATTCATAAGTTGGGGTTATTCCTTTGGCAGAAGGTGTGTCCCCTTTCCTTGAACCGATGCTTTTGCAACGAAGTAACTGGTTTCAACATTTTACATTATTTTAATTTGTCGAAGGTCTTAAACCTCTTTATAAAGAGGTTTAAGAGCCGCTCGCTACCTTCAAGAACTGCCGCTAACACCATATTAATTTTGATATGAGTATCTATGCCCTGGACGTATTCCTGCTCTTAGGCCGTTGAAACTTGTCCTCTCTTGGCAAACCACCTTCCGGAGGAGGAACTGCATCCTTCTTGGATAGTTTCAACCGGCCCTGGTTATCATATCCTATGACTTTTACTATGATTTTATCCCCTTCTTTGACGACGTCTTCAACCTTATTCACACGGTGGTGTTCAAGTTGGGAAATATGAACAAGGCCCTCTTTTCCCTGAAGTCCAATAACTCCGGGTATGATTTCAACAAAGCAGCCAAAATCAGTTACCTTCGTTACCCTGCCTGTGAAAATTTCACCAGCCTGAACTTCCTTCGTAAGGGACTCAATTATTTGAAGAGCCATTTTACCCTTTTCCTGATCCACAGATGCTATGAATACCCTGCCATCGTCTTCAATATCTATATCTGCTCCAGTTTCTTCAACGATCTTTTTAATGATCTTGCCGCCTGGCCCAATAACGTCACGGATCTTATCCGGGTCAATAGTAATTTGAATAATCCTTGGAGCATTTGGTGATAGTTCCGGACGTGGCGCTGAAATAACCTCTATCATTTTCCGCATAATGTGCATTCTTCCTTTGTGCGCTTGAGCAAGGGCTCTTTCAAATATATCTCTTGTAATGCCGGGAATCTTGATATCCATCTGTAAAGAGGTAATGCCTTTCTCTGTGCCGGAAACTTTAAAATCCATGTCACCAAGATGATCTTCAAAACCCTGTATATCGGTTAAAACCGTGAAGACCTCATCTTCTGATATTAAACCCATGGCAACACCTGCAACCGGCGCACTAATAGGCACCCCCGCATCCATTAAAGCAAGGCTGCTGCCGCAGACACTGCCCATGGAAGTTGAGCCATTAGATTCCAATGCCTCCGATACAATTCTTATGGTATAGGGAAATTCTTCTTCAGGCGGAATTACCGCTTGAAGTGACCGCTCAACCAGAGCACCGTGACCAATTTCACGACGCCCGGCAGAACGCATGGGTCTTGTTTCACCTACACTAAATGGCGGAAAATTGTAGTGATGCATGAACCGTTTTGATTCTTCCACACCCAGTCCATCAAGGATCTGCTCTTCTGAAATTGTGCCTAAAGTCACCACAGACAGAATTTGAGTTTGCCCACGGGTAAACAGGCCTGATCCGTGAGGACTCGGCAACACGCCTACCTCTACCGTTATCGGCCGAACCTCATCCAGTGCCCGACCGTCAATTCGCTGGCCTTCCACGGCAATTAGCCGTCTTACAAGTCTTTTTTCAATATTGTCCAGTATTTTTTTAATCGTACCTTCATCTTCCGGATACTGTTCGGCAAACTGCTGCAGTAATTCGCCTTTTACTTCATCCAGATATCGGTCTCTAGCCTGTTTTAAAAGCCTTTCGTTTGCACACCTGCGCAGCACGGCATCCAGCCTTTCGGTAATAGGGCCGCTCACCGCTTCCAGCAGTTCGCTTTCAGGTTCAATTATTTCAGGAACTATTTTTTCCTTGGCTAATCCCAAACCAAGAGCTTCTTCCCGGAAGCTTTCAATAAAGTCTACTATATTCTTAACCGCTTCATGACCATGTATAATAGCTTCAAGAACTATATCCTCCGGAACTTCCTTTGCATCAGCTTCAACCATCATCACAGCGTCCTTTGTTCCGGCAACCACTAGGCTCATTTCGCTTTGCGCCGTCTGCTCTAAAAGAGGATTTATTATAAACTTTCCATCGATGAGCCCTACAATAACACCCCCTATGGGGTGTTTAAGGGGTATTTCTGATATATGCAAAGCTGCTGAAGCCCCCACCATTGCCGCTATTTCGGGCGCATGGTCCTGATCAACAGACATTATCGTAGCTATCACCTGAACCTCGTTGCGCAATTCTTTAGGGAACAGCGGTCTGATAGTCCTGTCAATAAGCCTGCAGGAGAGGACCGCTTTTTCACTTGGACGTCCTTCCCTCTTGATGAATCCGCCTGGTATTTTACCTACCGCATAAAACCTTTCTTCATAATCCACTGTCAGAGGGAGAAAATCGATGCCCGGTCTGACATGTCTCGCCATCGTAGCAGTTACCAGGACTGCAGTATCGCCATATCGAACAAAGACCGCACCACCGGCCTGCCTTCCCATTCTCCCTGTCTCTAACGTCATACTTCTTCCACCAATAGTAACTTCTTTACTTAATACTGTATTCTCAAACATTTAAGGGCCAAACCTCCTGTATTAGAAGAAAATTTAAATTAACCTATAATATTTCTCTTATTTTTATATTATCTCCTTCTTGTGAACGAAAAAATACATTAAACCTTAGACGAAAATGAAGCGGGAACATCCCGCTTCATTAAATTTATTACTTTCTTAAACCGAGTTTTTCAATTAGTTTACGATACCTGTCGAATTGACGATCTCGTAGATAATTGAGCAGAGCCCTTCTCTGACCGACCATTTTTAACAGACCCCTGCGGGAGTGATGATCGCCCTTGTGAAGCTTCAGGTGCTCTGTCAGAGTGTTTATTCTTTCGGTTAAAATAGCAACCTGCACTTCAGGGGATCCAGTGTCATTCTCATGTGTTTTGTGCTTGGAAATAACGTTTTGCTTTTGTTCGGTAGTCAAGGCCATGCCGCTCACCTCCTTTTTATTGAAATCGCTGCAGGCCAAGCAAACCGCTGGAGAAACATGTTCCCTAGCCTACAGTTCATCGGGAGTCTATTTCCCAATTATAGTAATTACCAGGCGTCCGCCCGGTATATCTTTAGCAACTATATCAAAAATCCGTCCTGACTTAGCGAAAAACCCTCTAAAGCGGGTTGCAGTGGGAATTTTTCCAGGTATCCCGCTGGCGGCGTTGATGATATCTACCGTCATAATATTTTCTTGTCTCATGTCCCGCAAGCGCTTCCGGGCGTGTTCAGTGATAATAACTCTCATAAGTAACCCTAATTATTATCCATGCGACTTATATGCCGGTTCATCATCCTCTTGGGTGAGGAAAGCATACAGCGCATCCTGGAAGGCTGCCAACCGGACATCATTCATATTAGACTGTAAATATATCACCTCGAGTTCTTTCTTCAATGACTGAAACTCTTCACTCAAACAGATCAGAGCAATGTGATTAAGCCATTTCCTGATTTCTTCGTCCGGGAAGCCAAATCTAGGAACTCCCATGACTTATGTCTCCTTTAAAAAACGGGAATCCATCAATATGTTACCCGTCTTAAAATACAGGATTTTAACGCGTTAATTGTAGCATAACCAGGCATTAATGTAAACGTTGCCTCTCACAATTATATTGTGCCAGGATCTTTTTTATTCCTTTGCTTCCGACCATTCCTTCCTGGCCTCATGGATATCTCTGTGTATCTGTTGAACAAGGTCGGAAGGTGATGCAAACCTTTTTTCACCTCTTAGACGCCTCGTGTAATTAATTTTTATCTGCTTACCGTACAGATTTTGATAGAAGTCAAGCAGATGCACTTCGATATTCTTTGATTTGCATTTAAACGTCGGTTTGATGCCGATATTAGCAACTCCATAGTAGATATCACCGTTAACATTTACCTTAGCTGAATATACACCATTAGCAGGTATTAAATATTTTTCATCGATTTCAATATTGGCCGTTGGAAAACCAAGTGTTGTACTTCCGCGCCTGTCCCCGGCAACTACCTCTCCTTCAGTAAACGGATAATAACCAAGAAACTTAGCTGCTTCCGCTACTTCACCATTAATTATCAACTTCCTGATCAGGGTACTGCTCACAGCTTTTCCTTCCACCATAACAGGCGGGATCACCCTCACACGGTAATCATGCTTAACAGAAAGCTTTTCCAGCAGATCTGGTGTTCCCCGTCCACAATGGCCAAAGGTATAATTATAACCTACTACGATGCCCTTACTTTCCAGTTCGTCACAAAGGACTTTTTTGATAAAATCCCCAGGCGCCATGCGCGCCAGTGTTAGATCAAAAGGTATTAGTAACAGGACATCCACGCCCATTTTTGCAATCAAACTTTGTTTTGACTCCTGAGAAAGAAGTTGTGGCGGACAGTTTCCCGGATTTAAAACTGCAAGAGGATGAGGATGAAAGGTAAAAACAGCCGGCGTGCCATCAATTGATCTTGCTAGTGTCACCAGTTCCTCAAGAAGTTTCTGGTGGCCGAGGTGTACTCCGTCAAAGTTCCCAAGTCCAATCACAAACCTGCTGTGTTTATCCTTGAGACTCAGCCAGCTATTGTAAACCTGCATTAATAAACCCCCTATTATTGCCTTGCCAGGACACAAAGCGGTTTAAAAAAAAGCCTATCCCTATCCTCTGGATCGAGAGCTGTCTCTGCAATAGCTAATAGTTTCTCTGAACCCATCAGCCGGACCAGATCACCCTCAGCTAAATACTCCGGCATCCCTGCAACTCCCGGAAGATATAATTTTGAACCAGAGAGGACCGCTGACAGTGCCCCGTTATTTACAAGCACTTTAGGCAAGCCAGAAAGCACAAAGTCCACAGGCATAATCAATTCTTTCAGCTGCTGGCCCTGTCTAAAATTCTTGATGTCTTCAAGAGTCTTTGAATCTTTCAGGCTAAAAGAGCCCGCTCTTGTGCGCACAAGGAAAGACATATAAGCTCCATAGCCAAGATGCCTGCCCAAATCGTTACAGAGTGACCGGACATATGTACCTTTAGAACAGGTCAGGTGAATCAGAGCCCTAGGATTCGGACTGCCCCAGCCAGTCCCACAGATAAATTCCAATGAATATATCTTTATAGATCTTTCCGGACGCTCTACCGAAATACCAGCCCTGGCCAACTGGTAAAGTTTTTTACCCTTCCACTTCAGGGCGGAAGTCATCGGCGGGACCTGCTGGATCACACCTGTGAATACAGGCAGAGCTGACCGGACAGCATTTTCATTTAAGTTTGATGCATCGTTCCTGGCAACAACATCCCCATAAGAATCAGCAGATGAAGTAGTCACTCCAAATGTGATTTCAGTCCGGTACTCCTTGTCGTCTTCAAGCAGAAACCTGGCCAAACGGGTTGCTGTACCCAGACAGATCACCAGAACTCCCGCCGCGCCCGGGTCGAGCGTTCCTGTATGACCGGCTTTTTTAACACCAAGAGTACGCCGGATGAATTCAACTACATCGTGGGAAGACATTCCCGGCGGTTTAAGCACATTGATAAACCCGTTCACGGAAGCATACCTCCGGTCGCTTCAACCGCTGCCGCAACAACACTCCCCTGTATCTCACTCAGATCCCCGTACATAACACAGCCAGCAGCGCGCAGGTGACCTCCGCCGCCAAATTTAGCGGCCAAACGGTTTACATCAACACTATCCTTTGACCTGAAACTAATCTTGTAACTGCCTTCTAAAGTTTCACGAAAGACCAGACCCACCTGAACACCTTTCAACGACCTTGTATAATTAACCAGACCCTCTGTATGCTCGTCCCCTGCACCACAATTTCGTAGCATCTCACGGGTTACGGTCATCCAGCATACTTTTTCGCAGGGACTTAAAGATATTTTGCTAATTGCTGCACCCAGTAGGATTAAAGATGCCCTCGGTCTTTCTTCGTTAAGAAGAATGTTAACTTTGGATGCGGGGACACCAATTTCCATAAGCTCAGCAACCCTGCGGAGTGTACCCGGTGTTGTATTATCATATTGAAACGAACCTGTATCAGTTATAATTGCTGTATAAAGACAAATTGCAGCTTCCAGACTTATATCCAACCCCATCAATTTGAATATATCGAATATTATTTCACCAACAGCTGCGGCGTTAGGCTCAACATACCTGTAAGTTCCAAAGGTAACGGCACTTGCGTGGTGGTCGATGTTTATTACCGCCATATCACTTGCAAGAAGCTCCTGGTAGCCTCTACCAAGCCTTTCCGGTACTGAACAGTCTAATACTATCAGAGTGTCAAAAGGTCCCTCAGGTGGTTCACCTGCGTGAAAACGTTCTGCGCCATTCAGGAACCCGTATATTTCCGGAATAGGATCGGGGCCGGCTATAACGAAATCTTTACCAAGTAATTCAAGTAATGCGCCCATGGCAAGGGCCGAACCAAGACTATCTCCGTCAGGCATAACATGACCGCAGATTAAAGCGTTTTTTGAACGTCCTATGGCCTGAGCTATTTCCTCTAAATTATTCATTCCGGCCTCCGTCCTTTTCACGAACCTCAGCCATTAATGCAATCAATCTTGTTCCGTGACTAATAGAATGATCGAGTTTAAAAGTTATTTCTGGAGTATAGCGAAGGCGTATTCTTTTACCCAGTTCTCCCCGGATAAACCCTTGAGCATTATGGAGTGCTTCTATGGTCGCCTTTTGATCAGCAGGCTCTCCAAGAACACTGACGTAAATACTGGTATACCTTAGATCCTTTGACACTTCAACAGATGTTACCGTAACAAAACCACCAATCCTGGGATCTTTTAACCCTTCTCTTAGTAAGTCAGATACTTCTTTCTTTATTGCCTCTGCCAACCTTTCGGGGCGGAAGGACATTGGGGCACCTCCCAATATGACGTGAGTCGTTAGCCGTCGGTCTTTTCCATCGTAATATTAAGCTCTCGCTCAGCCAAAGGCTAATGACCAACGTCCGGATACTGTCATCAAGATAACTGACGCTTAATAGTTTCTATATTGAAGGCTTCGATAACGTCCCCTTCCTGGATTTCATTAAATTTTTCCAGGGCCAGGCCGCATTCATACCCTTGAACGACTTCTTTGACATCATCTTTAAACCGCTTTAAAGACTCTAATTTGCCTTCATGAATGACAATGCCATCTCTGACTACCCTTACTCCCGCATCTCTTTCAATCTTGCCTTCGACGACATGACAGCCTGCGATAGTACCAATTTTAGAGGCCCTAAATATTTTTCGAATCTCTGCCCTGCCCATTAATACCTCGCGGTACTCTGGTTCAAGCAGGCCGCTCATAGCTGCCTTAACGTCTTCAATGGCGTTGTAAATAACGCGGTATAAACGCACATCAACTTTTTCGTTTTCCGCAGCCTTTCTCGCGTTGACATCAGGCCGCACATTAAATCCGATGATAATGGCGTTGGAAACTGATGCCAGCATGATATCAGCTTCACTAATGGCTCCTACGCCGCCATGGATGATATTAACTTTTACTTCCCCGGTATTCAGCCTCACCAGGGCTTGTCGAAGAGCTTCAACCGAACCTTGAACATCTGCCTTGATAACAACCCCAAGCTCTTTAATCTGACCTTCCTTAATATGCTTAAAAAGATCCTCTAGTGATACCCTGCTGGTTGGTTTCTGCTCATCCTCACGTTTTTTGGTCTGCCTTTTAGAAACAATGTTTCTTGCCAGCTTTTCATCTTCCACGACAACAAAGACATCACCAGCTTGCGGGACTTCAGAAAAACCCAGTACTTCTACTGGTGTTGAAGGACCTGCTTTTTTAATCCTTCTACCTTTATCATCCATCATTGCCCGAACCCGCCCGAACGCAGGTCCGGCAATAATTGTATCACCGATACTGAGAGTTCCGTTTTGGACTAAAACGGAAGCTACGGGACCGCGTCCCTTATCCAGTTCGGCTTCTATTACCGTGCCTCTTGCCGGTCGATTTGGGTTAGCTTTTAATTCACCAATTTCCCCAACAAGCAAAATCATTTCCAGAAGCTCAGTCAAACCTTCTTTTTTTATGGCCGAAACATTGACGCAAATGGTTTCCCCGCCCCATTCCTCAGCCACAAACTCATGTTCGGTAAGTTCTTGCTTAACCTTTTCAGGGTTTGCGCCCGGCTTGTCGATCTTATTGATAGCAACAATTATAGGTACTTTTGCTTCTTTGGCGTGGCTGATAGCTTCAACCGTCTGCGGCATTACACCGTCATCCGCTGCCACAACCAGGATAGCGATATCGGTTACCTGGGCGCCCCGGGCACGCATTGATGTAAAGGCCTCGTGGCCCGGTGTGTCAATAAAAGTTATTTTTTTTCCATTATGCTCTACCTGATAGGCGCCAATATGTTGAGTGATTCCTCCCGCTTCTGAAGCGGTAACATTTGTTTCCCTGATGGCATCCAGTAAAGATGTTTTCCCGTGATCAACGTGTCCCATTACAGTCACAATACTTGGCCTGAGCTGGAGATGTTCCGGATTTTCCTCAGGCTCCTGCATCAGAACGGCATCTGCGTCGACGGGCAGTTTTACCTCTACCTCGTAACCAAACTCAGCGGCCAAAATCGAAGCAGTATCGCTGTCAATTTCCTGGTTGATAGTAGCCAATATGCCCAATTGCATCAGCTTTTTAATCAATTCAGCTGGACTCTTATACATCTTTAGTGAAAGTTCCTGTACTGTAGCGGACTCACCCATCACGACAGGCTTCTTTTCCAGTGGTGCTGCAGCTTTTTGCACAGAATGTTCCGTGGTCCTGGCAAAGCCCTTCCTGCGGGGCCCCCCCGGTCTCAGCCTCTTTTCAGCATGCTGGGCTATAGCATCACGTTTTTCCGAGCGGCCTTTAGCCGGGGGCCTTTGAGCCCCCACCTTTGTTTGTGGCTTTTGCTTTTCAACTACTTTTGCTTTTTCTACGGCAGGACGTGATATTTTATCATCAGTACGCACCGGAGGACGTGCGGCAGTCTGGCCAATATTAGGTCTTGGAGCTTGACCCGCACCTGCATAACCAGGTCGATCAAAAGGCTTAGGTCTAGCTGTTCCCTGTGTGCCTGTCGTGCGCGAAGTTGGTCGATCCGCTGGACGCTGTGGCTTTGCCCCAGTAAAAGCTCTATCTCCGCTGCCTTCAACTTTCGGCTTAACTCGCTGATCTGGAGTCTTTCCAGTAGCTTTTCCCTGACGGTCAAAGCGCTGGGGTGCGCCTGCTCCTGGTGTGCCAGGCCTCTCTTGAGGTTTTACCGGGCCGCGGTCAAACCGCTGTCGATCCTGTTTTGACCTGTCTTGTTGCAGCCTGGGCTGCTGAGACCGATCAGACGTCTCTCGTTCCTGACGAGAGCGTTCTTGTACCGGTTTATCTTGCAGGTTTGGCGGTTGTGGACGTTCCTGGGTAGTTATTTCAGGTGTTGACTGAGTTGGTTCTATTGCTTTTGGCTTTGCAGCCTGTTCGTTCTTACCCGGAATCCCAGGTCTCCCCTGTCTTTCGGACTGTTTTGGTTTTTCCTGAAAGCGCCTATCCGGCGGACGAGAAGGCACACGGTCGACCATGCCTGACCCCCGGTAATAATCAGACTTGGCTCTCTGCCCGTCTTTCCTCTGCTCTTTTTGCAGTTCTTTACTCTTATCAGGCTTTTTGTTATCCTGTTGTTCCTTTTTCTTCTCTGCCGGCCTTCCCTGGGGTATTGGTCTGGAATCAGGCACAGCGGCAATTTCCTTTCCCGCAACGGGAGCTGCGGCCTTCTTATCTTTGGCAGAACTCGATTTTTTGTAATGCTGCAAAAGCTGTCCAACCTCATTGTCTTCAAGTGTGCTCATGTGTGATTTGACCGCGATGCCCAAATTACTAAGTGTGCTTATTATTTCTTTACTCTCTATATTAAGTTCCTTTGCCAATTCATGCACACGCTTTTTTACCATTCAATCACCTCCAAATAATCGGAACTGTTATGTGGCCTCTCCCCTTTCCAATGCTCCTAGAATCCCCCGGGCCATATGCATATCGGTTAAGGCCACTGCGGAGCGCGGTGATTTGCCAATCAGCCTTCCCAGTTCCTCCTTTGATCCATATGATATGGTTGGAGTATTCTTCGTACCTGCAATTCCTATAAGATCTTTTCTTGTCCGGGCCGAAGTATCTTTTGCAATAATTAAAAGCTTAACCCTCCCTCCGGCCAGAGCACTTTTAACTGAATAATCACCCGATATTATTTTGCCAGCCCGTTGCCCTAATCCAATTATTCTGTCAACAGACAAAACTATTTCATCAGCCCCTGACGCAATGAATTCATCACTTCCTGGCTAACCGTTCGCTGTAAAGCTTTATCCAGCCTCTTGCCCTTCTGTGCTTTAGTCAGGCATTCCAACTCTGGGCAAATATAGGCGCCCCGGCCGGATCGTTTACCCGTAAGGTCAATCTCCACATTATCATCGGGCGTGCGTACAACGCGGATCAACTGCTTTTTCGGCTTCATTTCCTGGCACCCAACACACATTCGCTGAGGTTGTTTTTTTAATTTGGGCACAGGTTTTCACCCCTACTCATAATCCTGCTCAAAAATCTCACCATATTCTTCAGGATATATTTCCCTCATCTGCGATTCGCTCTTTATATCAATTTTCCATCCTGTCAGCTTCGCGGCTAAGCGGGCGTTTTGACCCTCTTTGCCGATTGCCAGCGACAGCTGGTAGTCGGGTACAATAACTCGAGCTACTTTCTCTTCTTCCCAGATTTCTACCGCTACTACTTTGGCGGGACTAAGGGAACTTGCGACAAACTTTGACGGGTCGGGATTCCATTTGATAATATCTATCTTTTCCCCGTTAAGCTCACTGACTATATGCTGAACCCTCATGCCTTTTGGTCCTACGCAGGCTCCAACCGGGTCGATGTTTTCCTCAGTGGAATAAACAGCTATTTTTGATCGTGCGCCGGCTTCCCGGGAAATGCCCTTTAATTCTACCACACCATCATGGAGCTCTGGTACTTCGAGTTCTAATAGCCGTTTCAACAATCCTGGGTGGGTACGCGAAACAAGTATTTGAGGTCCTTTGGTAGTCTTTCTGACCTCAATAATATAAGCCTTGATCCTGTCACCCTGACGGTAATCCTCACCAGGCATTTGTTCAGAGTGAGCAAGTATAGCCTCTGTTTTCCCCAATTCGATATATACATTCTTTTGTTCCAGTCGTTGAATTGTTCCGTTTACGATATCACCCTCGCGGTTGGCATATTCTTCAAATATAATATTTCTCTCTGCTTCTCTAATCCTTTGTACAACAACCTGTTTTGCAGTTTGAGCCGCTATGCGTCCGAAGTTCCTGGGCGTTACTTCAGTTTCAACAATATCCCCCGGTTCGAAGTTGCGATTTATTTTTTGGGCATCTTCAACAGATATCTCAATACGCTGGTCCTCTACATTATCCATAACAGTTCTCTGGGTGAAAACCTTAAAATCCCCGGTCTCACGGTCTATATGAACCCTGGCGTTCTGGAGAGAGCCAAAGTTTCTTTTATAAGCAGAAAGCAGCGCAGCTTCAATAGCTTCCAAGAGCACGTCTACAGTAATGCCTTTTTCCTTCTCCAGATCCTTAAGGGCATCCAAGAATTCGGTGTTCATACTCGTTCCTCCCCGAACATTAGATTTCCACTTTCAAGCGCGCTGACGAAATCTGCTCAAAAGGTAAAGTCAGATCTTTTCCGTCTTCCTCAATTACTACGTCTTTACCGCGGGTGCCGGTGATGCGTCCGGAAAATTTTTTTTTGCCGCCATACGGCTCGTATGTGTTAATCAAAACAAGATTACCTGCGAAACGGTCATAATCTTCAAGTTTTTTTAGAGGTCTCTCAATCCCCGGCGAGGAGACTTCTAAATAATAGGCCTGTGATATTGGATCCTTTTCGTCCAACAGCTTATCGATATCCATTGAAACCTGGCGGCAGTCTTCAACACCAACACCGCCGTCTTTATCGATGAATATTCGCAGGTACCAAGATCCGCCTTCTTTTATGTAATTTATATCAACCAATTCTAAACCTGCTTCCTGAGTAACCGGAAGCACAATTTTTTTGACTATTTCCACAATTTTTTGCTTGGCCAAAGGACACCCTCCCAAAAAGGCTTCACTATTATTGTGCGTTAATAATACTTTCGTATCCATTGAAGACGAAAGAGTGGGCGTTACCCACTCCTTAAAAGGTCAAAAAAATTCTCCCTGCTGCAGACCAAAAATAGTATATCATAGAAGACCATAGTTGACAAGGCTTTCAAATAAGCTGTTAACAAAATGTCAAACCCTTGTTTAGATTTTGTTCTCCATGTACATTTTAATGCTACTCATTTTAAATATTTAAACTGAGCCTCTCCCTCTCGATTGCTTCCGCTATAATTAAAACAGCATCTCTGGCCGCGTTTGGCCTGCTCCACTTTGCGGCGGCGCATATCATCTGTTCCAGTTTACCCGGTTCACTCAGATGAGCATAAACCACTGAGGACAAATCTTTTTCTTCGACCATGATCCCTGCCCCTATCGAGGTCATAAACTCTGCGTTTCTTTCTTCCTGGCCAGGTAACGGGTCAATAATAAACAGAGGCAATCTCATAGCCATCGCCTCGGCACAAGTAAGCCCGCCAGCTTTCCCCACCATAATATCCGAAGCCGCCATTAACTGTGGTATATTATCCACGAATCCAAATATTTTAACATTACAAGTCAGTTTCTGTGCTTCCTTAGTTAGCTTTTCTCTAAGAACATTGTTTTCGCCGGTAACCACGATCAGCTGGCAGAAATTCTTATTACTGCCGAGCGCCCTTAACGCTTCAGCCAAAGGGCCCATCCCAAGGCCGCCCCCCATAATTAAGATGGTGGGTATATCGGGGTCAAGCCCAAGCTGCTTCCGGATCATTATTTTATCATAGATACAATTAAATCCCTCGTCTATGGGTATACCGGTTATTCTGACCCGCTCCATCCCTATTCCGAAACCCCTGCACTGAGCAGCCAGCTCTTCAGAACCAACAAGGTAATAATCAACCTCAGGGAAAACCCAGAAAGAGTGAATTGTAAAGTCGGTTATCGCGGCGAAGGCCAGCCCATGGAAGGTTCCCTTCTTTTTTAAATCGTTGATAATACCCAGTGGAAAAGGGTGAGTACAAACAATCGCGTCAGGTTTATTTAGATTAATATATTCAATTAATTTTGGAGCAGCCATGATATTCAGGATCCGGTTAAACTCCAGCTTGCCCCGGCCGGATAATGGCTGTCCGCGCTCAGCCTGACGGTATAAATAACCGTATATCACTGGTGTGTTCTTGAGAATTTCCATGTATGTGCCTATAACTACTTTTTCCAGGAATGGGCTCGCATAGTGGAATGTGTCTAAGACAGTTATCTGTGCAGACGGGTACATGCTCTCTGCTGCTTTTTTCAAAGCCTCCGCTGTGCGCATATGCCCAGCTCCCACCGTCACTGATAAAATGAGGACTTTATTCAGACTTCCTATTTTCGATACCTTCTTCCGAAGAATGCTGTTGTTTTTTTTGATTAATATCTTCTATTTAGTATTAGAGATCCTGTAAAATGCCCAAAATCTGATTTTCCATATTCTCCATCGGAACCATCTTGACCTCACCGGTGCTTCGCACCCGAACTTCGGGCTTGTGTTCCGCGACTGCTTTTGCCCCTATCGTGATACGCAGTGGATAGCCAATTAAGTCAGCGTCTTTGAACTTAACTCCGGCCCGCTCCGGCCTGTCATCAAGCACCGCTTCTATCCCCGCAGCAGCCAGCCTGTTGTAGACTTCCCTGGCCAGCTCAACCTGTACCTCGTCTTTGGAGCTTACGGGTATGACTACGGTTTGATAAGGCGCTATCGCCGCCGGCCAGATAATGCCATCCTGGTCGTGGTTTTGCTCGATGGAAGCGGCCATAGTCCTGGTAACGCCTATTCCATAACAACCCATAATCATGTGCCTGCTTTGCCCGCTCTCGTCCAGGTAGGTCGCACCCAACACTTTACTGTATTTGTCACCCAGCTTAAAAATCTGTCCGACTTCAATGCCTTTGGCCTCTCTTAATTCAGCGCCACAGCGGGGGCAGGGCTCACCGGACTTGACCATTCTGATATCTCTAATAATATCCATGGTAAAATCACGCCCGGGATTGATGTTAATAAAATGATACTGCTCCCTGTTTGAACCGCATACACCATTTACAATGGCAGCCGCTTCGGGGTCTGCAACTATTCTCGTATTTTTTAAGCCGACGGGGCCGGCAAAGCCCGCTGAGACTCCTGTAACAGTACGAACAGTCTCATTTTCAGCTAACTCTAAACGCAGGCATCCCAATACATTCAGCAGCTTAGTTTCATTAACTTCACGATCACCCCTGACCAGTGCAGCAACAATTTCTTTTTCAGTCTCGAATAATAGAGTCTTAATTATATTTTGCGGGGGAACGTCAAGATACTGAGATACATCAGTTATGGTTCTCTTGCCAGGAGTTTCTAACATGACCAGATCTCTTAAATCTTCAGCAGCCTTATCCGCTTTAAAAACCGTGGCAGCCTTTTCCACATTTGAAGCGTAGCCGCATTCATCCCGGCTGCAAAACAGCACAGTCCCCTCTCCCGATTCGGCTAAAACCATAAACTCATGAGTATCACTACCCCCAATAGCCCCGGAATCTGCCTCAACAACCCGAAAATTCAGGCCGCAACGCTGAAAAATACTCGTGTAAGCTTTATGCATTTGAGTATAACTTTTATTGAGGCCTTCCTCGTCACGGTCAAAAGAGTACATGTCTTTCATGATAAACTCTCTCCCGCGCATCAGACCAAATCGAGGCCGTCTCTCATCCCTGTACTTGTTTTGGATCTGGTACAGCAACAGAGGGAGTTGCTTGTAAGAGCTCACTTCCCCTCTTACCAGCACTGTAATAATTTCTTCGTGTGTAGGACCCAGGGCAAAATCACGGTTATGCCTGTCCTTCAACCTGAAGAGTTCGGGACCGTAAACATCCCAGCGTCCTGATTCCTGCCACAGCTCCGCAGGTTGCATTATTGGCATTAGAAGTTCCTGACCGCCCTGTCCGTCCATTTCCTCTCGAATAATACGCTCAATTTTCTTGAGGACACGTATGGCCAGGGGCATAAGGGTGTATAACCCGGACGCCAGCCTTCTGATGTAGCCAGCCCTCAGCATCAGCTTATGGCTGACAACCTCGGCCTCAGACGGCGCCTCTCTCAGTGTGGGCGCAAATAATTCTTTCGCTCGCATATAAATCCTCCCAGTTCGAACCCTGATCTTATTATAGTGAACATGTGCCCTTTTTAAGAAGGAGGTGTACCACCTATCTTTAAGTGACCCTAGTATGTTTTCTGTGTTCTAAGAATGTCTGCAAATATTTTCGATCTCCTTTAACAGCTCTTCAACCAGCATGTCCTCCGGCACCTTCCGTATAATCACACCTTTTCTAAAAATCAGGCCTATTCCCTTACCCCCGGCAATGCCTACGTCAGCCTCCCTGGCTTCTCCAGGTCCATTTACCGCGCATCCCATAACGGCGACTTTTAGAGGTTTTTCAAGCCCCTTCAGCTTTTCCTCCACCTCTTCAGCAATTTTAATGAGATTAATTTGCGTACGGCCACAGGTTGGGCAGGAAATAAGATCCACCCCCCTGTGTCTAAGTCCCATTGCTTTTAGTATGTCATAGCCTGTCCTTACTTCATGGCAGGGATCGCTGGTCAGTGAAACCCGGATCGTATCACCTATTCCTTCATTTAATAGTATACCTATTCCCACAGCAGACTTAACAATGCCTGCGCGCAGCGTGCCGGCTTCGGTCACGCCTACATGAAATGGGTAATCGACTTGTTCGGCTACTTTACGGTAAGCATCAAGCATCAATCTAACATCGGATGCTTTAAGTGACAGCTTTATATCTGTAAAGTCCATCTCTTCAAACATCCTTATATGCCTCATGGCACTTTCCGCCATGGCGCCAGATGTAACCCCACTGTGTTTTTCAAGGAGTTCTTTTTCCAGCGACCCGGCATTAACTCCTATACGTATGGGTATATTCCTTTCCTTCGCCGCCTTAATCACAGTCTCCAATTTGTCCCTGCCGCCAATATTGCCAGGATTGATTCTTAATCCGTCAATACCCGCTTTAATCGCAAGCAATGCCAGGCGGTAATTAAAATGAATATCTGCAATCAGAGGAATGCTGATGCCCTTTAATATATCCGGTAGCGCTGACGCCGCCTCGCGGTCCGGCACAGCAACGCGTATGATCTCACAACCATCTGCCGCAAGCTGATTTACCTGCTTTATTGTTGCTGCTGCATCTCTAGTATCCGTTTTAGTCATTGACTGGACACTGACCGGAGCGCCACCACCCACCTTTACCTTCCCAATAAAGACCGGGCGTGTTTTTCGCCTTTTCATATAATAGTCACCTGTATCTGCTTATTAGCTCTAACTTATATCTATCCAGTGCTTAAAGTTAATCATTAAAATAAAAAAACGATATTAATAATTTAGCGGAGCCCAAACATGAATACCTTATAGTCAGAAGAATATATGCAGGATGTCGTTGTATGTGATAATGACCATCAGCAGCAGCAGCAGGCCGAAACCAATAAGGTGGATAAAGTTTTCCTTCACCGGGTCAACGGGTCGCCCTCTGAGTTTTTCCAAGAAAAGAAACAGGATGCGGCTGCCGTCAAGCGCAGGTATTGGAAAAAGGTTGAAAAGACCGAGGTTTATACTAAGAAAAGCGGCAAGTTTTAAAAGAAAAGGAAGTCCTATTTGAGCGGCTATACCGATTTCAGTTACTACTCTCACCGGTCCACCCAGTTCAGCAGGAGCCTGACCAAAGATCATTTTTGATATAAACAATAAGATCATGAAAGTAAAATTTATAGTCCATTCAATACCTAGGGCAATTGACTGTATAATACCTATTTTGACATACTCCTCCTCAGGGTATATACCAATTTTACCTAAACCATCCTCGCCCCTGATCGTTGTAACATTGAAAAATAGTTCCTGACCATCTCTAAGCACTGTAACGTCTATGGATTGTTCAGGCTTACTGTTAATTACACTAACCAATTCTTCCCAGTTATCAACCTTTTGTCCGTCTATGGAAACAATTTTATCCCCGGCGGTCAGACCTGCCGTGTGAGCAGGATAACCCGGGTTGATATCACCAATACCGGTGCCCATTGATGGTACAGGCTGTCCTTGAAAAGCAAATATTACACCAAACAATACCGCAGCAAGCAAAAAATTCATCAAAGGTCCGGCAAAAATTACAGCAATACGCTGGCCAACAGATTTTTTATTAAACCCGCGCGATTCATCGGCAGCTTCCCCTTCCTCGCTGGGATCCATGCCCGCCATGCGCACGAATCCACCCAGAGGGAAGGCGCGAAGATTGTATGCTGTCTCACCCCTGGGAAAAGTAATTAATTTGGGGCCAAAACCAAGGCTGAATTCATACACTTTTATGCCTATAAATTTTGCTACAGCAAAATGTCCGAGTTCATGGAAAAAAATAAGGAGCCCGAATACAAAAACCGAGGCTACAAAGGTTATCATTTAATGCACTCCTCGTAGAATCTTACGTGAATTTTTTAATTATACTTTCCCCTAAATCCCTTGCCCAGGAATCAGCTTCCATGATCTGATCCAGTTCTGGGTTACTATTTGTATTATGCTTATCCATAACTCTTTCCACGACTTGAGGTATAAATATGAACGGAAGCTGGCCTTTTAAGAAATACTCGACAGCCACCTCATTAGCCGCGTTGAGTACTGCAGTCATTGTTCCACCAGTCCGCCCGGCCTCATAAGCCAGGTAAAGGGAAGGAAATCTCTTCGTATCCGGCAATTCAAAAGTGAGTTCTTGTAAAGTACCAAAGTTAAGTCTTGGCACGGAACTGCGGACGCGTTGCGGATAGGTCAGGGCATACTGAATCGGCAGGCGCATATCAGGCATGCCCAACTGCGCAATAATAGACCCGTCAACAAACTCAACAGCTGAATGAATGATGCTCTGAGGGTGAACAACCACTTCAATTTGTGAATAGTCTACCCCAAATAACCATTTTGCTTCAATCACTTCCAGTCCTTTATTCATTAACGTCGCTGAGTCGACCGTAACCTTGGCGCCCATATTCCAGTTGGGATGGCTTAGAGCCATATCAACAGTCACACACTCTATTTCCGCCTGGTTGAGTCCACGAAAAGGTCCGCCGGAAGCTGTAAGGATAATTTTTTCAATTTCTTTTAAGTCATGTCCGCTTAAACACTGCCAGATGGCAGAATGCTCACTGTCAACCGGCATGATTTTGGCCTTGTAGTCAGCGGACATTTTCATCACTAGACACCCAGCGGCAACAAGAGTCTCTTTATTGGCCAGGGCTATTATTTTGCCGGATCGTATGGCCTCAATAGTTGGACAGATGCCCGCCGCACCAGTAACAGCTACAACAACAAGATCTGCTTCCGGCAGCCCGGCAAGGCTGTCAAGTCCAGCTCTGCCCCATGTCAGTTCAGCACTCAGATCTTTTCCAAGCACAACCCTTAACCTCTCCAGATCCTGCTGATCTGTCAAAGAGACCGCCAAGGGCTGAAACTCCCTAATTTGATCCGCAAGCAGGCGCCAGTTTTTCCCCGCAGCCAGGCCCACCACCTTGAACTCGCCCGGCAGGGTCCTGACTACTTCCAGTGTTTGCCGGCCGATAGAGCCAGTGCTTCCAAGGATAACGATTTTTTTCATCCATTAACTCCACAGAATATTTTATCACATACTACGAAAGTTTGTTGTCTGGCAAGCAATTAATGATTTCAGGAAGCACCCTAATGAGTAATGTGGTTAAAAGCTATTGAAACCAGCGTCCTGCTTTAATCACAGACTGAATGGCAATCAGAAGAATGGGTCCTATCACAAGTCCGGCCAGACCAAGCGTTTTTAAGCCAGCATACATTGAAAAGATTGTTGCCAAAGGGTGCAGGCCAAGATTTGCCGATATAATTTTTGGTTCAAGGACTTGTCTCACGACAAGTACCAGCAGATACAAAATGCTTAGTTTAAACCCGAACCAGGTTGCTCCTGTGGCAAACGTCCAAATTATCCAGGGGATATAAACAGTAGCAGGACCGAGCACCGGAATGATGTCGAAAAAACCAATCAAAAGTCCCATACTGAGGGCATATTCCGCCCCAATAAGGTAAAGTCCTGTAACGCTCAACACGGTGGAGATCAAGATCAGGATAGCCTGGGCCCTGATATAAGCTACGAATGCCGCAGCAACGTCATTTGTTATTGTGATTATTCGCTCACCCCACGGCGCTGGTATTATCCGAACCATAACTTCAGAAATCAGGTGACGGTCCCGGGCCAGAAAATAAGTTGCAAGCATAACCACTATCATTATCGCATATGTACCGGGCACCAGCGATAAAGCAGTTAGAAGGGAATTCGCAAGATTGCTGAGTAGACCCTGCAGGTTTGTGGCCAGGTTCGTTATGTTTGGCTCCAGGGATGAGATTACTCCAGGAGGAAGCGTAATATAAAAATCTGTAATCCTATCAATAAAGTAACCGTAGTAAACTATTATTTCCGATGTTACGATAGGGAGTGAAGCCGAAAGTTGAATTAACTCGGCAACAAGCTGAAGTACAATAGCTGAAAAAACAACAGCAACTCCACCAAACAATACAAGTATAACGGACAATGCTGCAAACCCCCGGTTCAATTTTAACCTGAGCTGCAGAAAACGAATAAACGGTTCCATGAAAATACTTAAAAAAAGGGCAATAATAAATGGAAGAAGAATCGGTAAAACATATTTTAATGACAACATAAGAACTAAAATTGCAACCGCTGTATAAATAATCAACAGCAAGGGTCTGGGCATTTTTGCCTGGTCACCTCATATCCTTAATAAACAACATAATAAAATAATATACCAGAGGAGCGGTAAACAGGGTACTGTCAATTCGGTCAAGTATACCACCATGGCCAGGTATCAGAGTGCTTGAATCTTTTACACCAGCCTGCCTTTTGAAGGCAGACTCGAGCAGATCACCAACTTCTGCCGCCACCCCCAGCGCAAGTCCGAGCAGCAGCATTTTGGACATAGGCAGGAAAGGATAAATGAGTGCGAATAATAAGCCAATTAATATACTTCCGCCTAATCCACCAATGGCGCCTTCCACAGTTTTTTTAGGACTCAAGACCGGAGCTATTCTTCTCCTGCCAAAAGTTTTTCCAACAAAATAAGCGGCTGTATCGCATGACCAGGTCCCTACAAGCGTGAATATTACCCAGATCCAACCATCCGGCAGCGTTCTTAACAGATAGAAATAGCTGAGCAGGCCGACATACATAGTGCCCATTAAAGTTCCGGCACTATCCAGCAGTGTATATCGCGGATAAAGAGCTACCGTCGCAATCAGGTGAAGGAAAAGGATAATGGTTAAAGTGGGACCTGGGTAACCGTCGTTATAAAGATATGAACCACCTATTAAAATTAATCCGCCAGATACGGCCAGCAGCAACGACGGGTTCAAGCCGAGCCTGGTCAGCATCAAGTCCATTTCTCTTAGCCCCAGGATTACGATAAGCCCCGTCAGACCTAAAAGTGGTATGCCTCCGTACCATACTGCTAAAACTACAAGGGGTATTCCAACCAGTGCGCTCAGCACTCTCTGCCAAAGCACATCTTCACCAACCTGTCGTGCTCTTTATTTTGTGAGTCCTCCAAAACGCCGCCCCCGCCTCTGGAAATCGACCAGGGCTTGTAACAAATGCTCACGTCTGAAGTCCGGCCACATAATGGAAGTATACCAGAATTCAGTGTAAGCTAACTGCCACAGTAAAAAGTTGCTGACCCTAAAATCCCCGGAGGGACGGATTAACAGGTCGGGATCCGGTTGTCCGGCAGTATAAAGACGGTCTGATATTAATTTATTATTGATCTGGTCAATATTTAGAACACCCTCCTGAAACTCTGATGCTATAGCGCGAACCGCATCCACTATTTCTGTACGGCCACCGTAATTTAATGCCAAATTTAGGATCAAGTCATTATTCATACGACTGCGCTCAACCGCCATGCGCAGGGCATCAATCGCTTGTTGAGGCAATTCATCCAATCTTCCGATAGGATTGATCCGCACCCCTTTTTGGCACAGCTCCAAAATTTCCTTATTTAGATATTCTACCAGCAAATCCATAAGTATATTAATTTCTTCCTGAGGCCTCTTCCAGTTTTCAGTTGAAAAGGCATAAACGGTTAACACCATTATGTTTAATTCGGAACAAACCCTTACCATATCTCTCAGTGATTCAACACCTGCCCTGTGACCGAGAGCGCGGGGCAGGCCTCGGCGCAAGGCCCACCTTCCGTTACCGTCCATAATCACGGCGATATGCCTTGGTAATTGTTTGCGATTAATCTTATTTAAAAGTTCGTCAACACCGGCTTCAGTTTGCTCATCTAACCCTTTCCGGCGCCAGATGCCTGCTAGCTTATTTAACATGACGGCTTATAGCCTCCCGTAGAAGCCATTTATATAAACAACCCCCTCACATGTGAGGGGGTCAAATCCATTACTCTTCAATGATTGCTCCTGTGGGGCAGGCATCGACACAGGCGCCGCAGTTCTCACATTTATCGGGATCAATCGAGTAGATGTCACCTTCTATAATAGCGTCGTTAGGGCATGCTTCCATGCAGGAACTGCATGCTACACACTCATCAGTTATTTTGTATGCCAATTTATCCACCTCCTCTCCCTCATTCTTCGAAGACCACAGTTACCACCCCTCTATATTTCGAGACCTGATCAAAGCGAACCGCCCGTGGTAATTTTTCGGGAATCACCTTAACAGGCCGGGTGACCGTAATTTCAACCTCATAACCCATGTTTCTGCATTTCTCCAGGGCTGCTTCTAAAGGGAATCCAACTATATCCGGTAGTTTTTCCATTTAAACCTGCATTATCTCCTGTTCTTTAGTGGATAAAAGAACATCTACTTCCTTTATTATCTTGTCTGTTAGTTTCTGGACTTCATCCTGGCTGCGTTTTAATTCATCCTCTGATATTTTCCCGTCTTTCTGAAGAGCTTTAAGCTGATCATTCGTATCGCGCCGAACATTGCGTATAGCTACACGCCCTTCTTCGGCTTTTTTCTTGATGACTTTCATTAAATCCACTCGTCTTTCCTGGGTCAACTGGGGCACAGCCAGGCGAATAATCGTTCCGTCACTGGCAGGAGTAATACCCAGGTCCGATTTCATGATCGCTCTTTCAATTTCTTGCAGAGAGCTTTTGTCCCATGGCTGTACAACCAGCAGCCTTGCTTCCGGAACGGATATGTTTGCAAGTTGGTTAACAGGTGTCGGTGTACCGTAGTAATTTACCATGATTTTATCAAGCAGGGCAGGAGTGGCCCGGCCAGCACGTAAAGAGGCAAACTCCTTCTTCACCACATCAATGGTTTTTTTCATATTACTTTCGGTTTCTTTAATGATCTCTTTTATCATTAAACTCACCTCCGATGTATGTTCCTATTTTTTCGCCGGAAACGGCTTTTTTTATATTTCCTTCCCCATTCAAATCGAACACAATTAATGGTATCTTGTTGTCCATACATAGAGAAGCAGCTGTGTTATCCATTATTCCCAGGCCCCTGTTGAGCATCTCCATAAAGGACAGCTCATTAAATTTCTTTGCATCGGGGTTTTTAAGAGGATCAGAATCATACACACCATCCACACGTTTTGCCATTAAAATGGCCTGTGCCTCTATTTCAGCTGCCCTGAGCGCTGCAGTTGTATCAGTTGAAAAATAGGGATTTCCGGTGCCACCTGCAAATATAACAACTCTTCCCTTCTCCATATGCCTGATCGCCCTACGCCTAATATATGGCTCCGCTACTTCTCTCATTTCAATAGCGGTCTGCGTCCTGGTATCAACACCATGCTTTTGCAGCGCGTCCTGCAGTGCCAGTGAGTTCATAACAGTTGCGAGCATCCCCATGTAATCAGCAGTCGCCCTGTCCATCCCCTTGGCGCTTCCGGCCACTCCGCGCCAGATGTTGCCACCCCCGACCACAATGGCCAATTCCAGTCCGTTATCTGAAACTTCCTTAATCTGCCTGGCTATAGTATTTACCACATCCGGATCGATACCATATCCCAAAGAGCCCGCAAGAGCTTCACCACTCAATTTCAATACTATACGACTGTATTTAGGAGCAACCATACCTGGCCTTAACCTCCATTCCACAAAGGGATAATTCTACAACTCATTCAAAAACTCCTTTTGGAATGTTTTTTTATTTACATACATTTCGGGTTGCTGCCTCAACTTCAGCGGCAAGGTCAGACTGCTTTTTTTGAATGCCTTCACCCATTTCATAACGTGCAAAACGCCTGACACTAATGTTCTCACCAATTCTTGAAACAGCTTCACTTAGAAGTTGCTGCACTGTCAGGCTGGTGTCTTTAATAAAGGGCTGTTCAAGAAGGCAGACATCCTTGAAATATTTTTCAATACGTCCATCGACCATTTTATCCACTATTTTTTCTGGTTTGCCTTCGTTTAGCGCCTGGGCACGAAGGATTTCTTTTTCATTATTAATCATCTCTGCCGGCACCTCTTCACGCCGGATGTATTCAGGCTTTGCAGCCGCAATTTGCATGGCAATATCCCTGACCAAATTTTTAAAGTCATCTGTTTTAGCAACGAAATCGGTTTCGCAGTTCACTTCTACCAGAACCCCAATTTTACCCGCACCATGTATGTATGATTCGACAATTCCCTCGGCAGCCACTCTACCGGCTTTTTTAGCTGCTGCTGCCAAACCTTTTTCTCTCAAATAAATAGCGGCTTTTTCAATATCTCCACCGGTTTCGGAAAGCGCTTTTTTGCAATCCATCATTCCAGCCCCTGTCCGCTCGCGGAGTTCCTTTACTAAAACTGCAGGCACAGACATAACCTTGTAGTCCTCCTTTATTCAATATTTTAACACTTGTTTCTGTTATTATATCCATAATATAGAAAGTGCTAATCTTTTTTAGCCGGTAATATACGTTAAATATATATTATTTTCTTATAACAAAGTTAAATCTACTGTCCAAGAGACAGAAAAAAGGCAGGGGGGGTTGCTTATATGGACTAACCCCCGCCTGCACATACTATTCTGTAACCTGTTCTCCTTGTCTTCCTTCAAGAATAGCTTCAGCCATTTTTCCAGTTAAAAGTCGAACAGCTCTAATAGCATCGTCATTACCAGGAATAATGTAATCTATTTCGTCAGGATCACAATTAGTATCCACTATAGCAACTATTGGGATTCCCAGTTTACGTGCCTCGGCAACAGCAATGCGTTCCTTCCTTGGATCAATCACAAAAAGGGCTCCCGGCAGACGCCGCATAGTTTTAATTCCACCTAAAAACTTCTGCAGCTTATCCTTCTCGTGCATTAATTCAGCTACTTCTTTTTTGGGTAAAACCTCCATAGTGCCGTCTGTTTCCATTTTTTCCAGAGCATGAAGCCTGTCTATCCGTCGCCTGATGGTCTGAAAATTTGTCAGCATACCGCCCAGCCAGCGCTGGTTAACAAAAAACATGCTACAGCGTTCTGCTTCTTCCTTTACAGATTCCTGAGCTTGTTTTTTTGTGCCTACGAAAAGAATAGTTTCTCCATCCATAGATAATTGTTTTACAAAGTTATATGCTTCCTCAACTTTTTTAACGGTTTTTTGTAAATCTATGATATATATACCGTTGCGATCAGTAAAAATATAGGGGGCCATTTTTGGATTCCAGCGGCGGGTCTGATGCCCGAAATGAACCCCTGCTTCCAGAAGTTGTTTCATCGAAATGACAGCCACTTTATCACACCTCCTCCCCCTGCGGTTTTTCCTCCGTTCCCTTCATCTTTTAGCAAGACCCGCTAGGGGCACCTTTGCATAAATCCAGTAACGTGTGTAATTCGCACCATTTTGTATTTTATCATAAAGACAGCCCCGGCGCAAGCCGGGGCTGTTAATATTTAACTTACGTTAGTGCTGCTTGATTCTTTCAAGTTCCCCCATCAAGCGGTCATTAAGAACTCTGATATAGGTGCCCTTCATACCCAGAGATTTTGATTCTATTACACCAGCGCTTTCAAATTTGCGCAACGCATTTACAATTACAGACCTGGTTATACCTACACGATCAGCAATCTTACTGGCTACTAATAAACCTTCCTCACCTTCAAGCTGTTCAAAAATATGCTGTACGGCATCCATTTCAGAATAAGAAAGTGTACCCAGCGCTATCTGAACTGCTGCCAGTTTTCGCGCCTCTTCCTCAATCTTTTCAGCCTTGGCTCTAATGATCTCCATACCCACTACAGTTGCGCCATATTCTGCAAGAATCAGGTCTTCGTCATTAAAACAATTATCATACTTGGCCAAAACCAGTGTTCCAAGACGCGATCCCGCACCGGCAATAGGTACAATTGTAGTGATCTTATTGTATTGGCACCTATTATTAGCAAATACGCAAGAATTTGCAGTTTGGCAAAAGTTTGCATTAGTAATGTTAGTTTTCATCAGATTATCGTTGTAATCTTCAGGAAAACCACCACGTTCTTCTACAATATCCTTCATAATATCACATGTCCAACCCTTTAGATACGCATAACCCAGTACTTTACCGGTTTGGTCGAGGATATAGATACTGGAACCAGCGATATTCTCACTCAAAACTTCTGCTACTTCATCAAAATTTACTGTTTGTCCAGCTGACTTTTGAAGAAGCATATTAATAGCTCGAGTTTTTTCCAGTAGCTTTCTCATCCTGCCCCTTCTTCCGTTTACAAAATATATCGACTAAGATCCTCATTCTTATACAAAATACCAAGTTTTTCCACAACATCCTCGCGCCTAATTTCGATATCTTTTCCCTTTAGTTCAGGCGCTTCAAAAGACAGGTCTTCTAAAAGCTTCTCAAGTATTGTATGAAGGCGACGGGCACCTATGTTCTCTGTTTGCTCATTAACAGTATACGCGATATCGGCAATTTCTACAAGAGAATTTTGCGAAAATTTAACTCTAACCCCTTCGGTGGCTAATAATTCGGTATATTGCTTGATTATTGCATTTCTTGGTTCTGTCAAAATTTGTTGAAAATTTTCACGACTTAAATTTTCCAGTTCTACCCGAATTGGAAACCGTCCCTGCAGTTCTGGAATCAGGTCAGATGGCTTAGAGGTGTGAAATGCTCCCGCAGCGATAAAAAGAATGTGGTCGGTTTTAACGGGTCCGTACTTCGTTACAACAGTCGAACCTTCAACGATGGGAAGAATATCACGCTGTACTCCTCCTCTGGAAACATCGGGTCCATAACCTTCCTGCCCGGCTATTTTATCAATTTCATCCAGAAAGACGATTCCGTCCTCTTCGACTCTCCTGACCGCAGTTGTTGAGACCTCATCCATATCGATTAGTTTTTGAGCTTCCTGTTGAATCAGAATTTTTCGGGCTTCACTTACCGTTACCTTGCGCCTGTGTTTCTTTTTAGGCAAAAAACCTCCCAGCATATCCTGAAAGTTAACGCCCATTTCCTCCATCCCCGAAGCGCCAAACACTTCAAGCATCGGCGGTTTGCTGTCTTCAACCTCAATTTCAATCTGTTCGCTTTCCATTTCACCCCTGGCCAGCTTTTCCCTCAATGTCTCTCTTTCAAACTCAACCCTCTTCATTCTCTGCTCAATGGTTTTATCAACCTGTTCAACAGGTTTATTGGCGCCAAAAAGGAATTCTAAAGGATTGCGCGCGGATGACTCTTGTGCCGGGTAAGGGGCCATCAGTTCGACAATTTTTTCTGCAGCCATTTTTTCAGCTATATCCTGGACTAACATCAATTTTTCCTGTTTTACCATCCTGATTGACGTTTCAACAAGGTCACGGACCATCCCCTCCACGTCCCTGCCTACATAGCCAACTTCAGTAAATTTTGTCGCCTCTACTTTAACAAAAGGGGCCTGTACAAGCCTTGCCAGACGCCTTGCTATTTCTGTCTTGCCCACACCGGTAGGACCTATCATTAGTATGTTTTTAGGGATCACCTCGTCCCTGAAATCCTCAGGCAGTTTTTTACGCCGGTAACGGTTTCTCAATGCTACAGCCACGGCTTTCTTCGCGTTATTCTGTCCGACAATGTATTTGTCCAGCTCTTCAACAATTCTTCTTGGTGTCAGATCTTCCATCGTATTTCCCCCATGATCCTGATTTATATTTTATACTTCTTCTACGATGATCTGTTCATTTGTGAAAATACAGATATCAGCAGTTATCTCCATCGCTGACCTGGCTATTTCCCCGGCGGTCATGTCTGTATGCCTGACTAAAGCCCTTGCGGCCGCAAGAGCATACGGCCCACCAGAACCAATCGCCGCTACTCCGTCATCCGGTTCAATTACCTCACCGCTACCTGATATGATTAACAGGTCTTCTCTGGTGGCAACAATTAAAAGCGCCTCCAGGCGCCTCAAAACCCTGTCGGTTCGCCAGTCCTTGGCCAGTTCAACTGCTGCCCGCTGTAGATTACCATTGTACTCTTCCAGTTTTCCCTCGAATTTTTCGAAAAGAGTAAACGCGTCAGCCACCGCCCCTGCAAACCCGGCAACAACTCTATCCTTATAAAGACGTCTGATTTTTTTGGCGCCTTTTTTTATAATCGTGTTTTGAGCAAATGTAACCTGCCCATCACCTGCAACAGCTACCTTTCCATCTTTTTTTACCGCTATAATCGTTGTAGCGTGAAACATGTTAACTCCCTTCTGCCTGCGATATATTCTAATCCCCTTGTTAATAGAAACAAGTCATTTCAACGCATTACCTGACAGAGCATGTTGTTAATACTAGCATAGTGTATTTACGGGTTATTCTTCCGCCCTGGGGTGAGCCTTTTTGTATACCTGTTTCAATCTCTCACTTGTAACATGAGTGTAAATCTGTGTACTGGAAAGCCGGATATGGCCTAATAGTTCCTGTACCGAGCGGAGATCGGCACCAGCGTTCAGAAGATGCGTGGCAAATGAATGACGCAGCGTGTGCGGGCTAATTTTCCGCCCCAGGCTGACCTTCTCCACATATTTATTTACGATCTTTCGAATACCTCTCCCGGAAAGCCTTTTGCCCCATCTGTTAAGAAATACTGCGTTATTTAATTTTCTTTCGGTAGAATTTGCCAGGAGCCTGGGGCGTGATTCACCCAGATAATTCCTTATGGCGGCAACAGACTCTGAGCCCAGTGGCACGATTCTTTCTTTTGAACCTTTACCAATAACTCTTGCGAACCCTGAGGCAAGATCCAGGTCCCCTAAATCAAGAGATACCAGTTCATTAATCCTGAAACCTCCAGCATATAAAGTTTCAAGCAGTGCCCGGTCCCTAATTCCCAAAGGGTGGAGCAAGTCCGGAGATTCAACGAGCAGGGCAGCCTCCCCTTCATACAATACCCTTGGCAGGCTCTTTACAAGTTTCGGTCCGGATACTTTAGCCAGAGAGTTATCCGCTATTATTTCCTCCCTTAAAAGGTACCTGTAAAAGGAGCGCCATGCTGCAAGGTGCCTGGCAATGGTTGTTCGGGCAAGGCCCTTCCCCTGCAACCAGCCCAGGTAGCTGCGAAATACACGGTGGTCAATGTCAGTTGGTATTATATTGTAATCGGCTTTTTTTAACATATTGGCAGCAAAAAATTCCAGCCCATTAAACAGGTCTTTTTGGTAGCTGTCAACCGTCCTTGGGGATGCATTCTTTTCAACTTTTAGATAGGTTAAAAATATATCAATATAACTGTACAAATTTGAGCTCCAAAATAAATTTTTTTAAATAATAATTATAAGCCGTATTCCTCTTTAAATACTTCTGAAATCTTAAGGGAATTAACGGCCAGCGCCTGGTAGCGCTCTTTTTTGTCCCGGATTTTTTCCGCAGCAGGGGGAAAGAGACCAAAATTAACATTCATAGGCTGGAAATGTGCGGAATCTGCTGTGGTAATGTAGTGAGCAAGCGAGCCGTGCGCGGTTTCCCGCGGGAAAACCAGAGGCTCACGGCCATCCACGATACGGGCTGCATTTATACCTGCCATCAATCCCGCCGCAGCCGATTCTACATAACCTTCTACACCGGTAATCTGTCCCGCAAAAAGCAGGGATGGGGTTTTTTTGCTTTGGAAAGTAGACTTTAACAACACCGGCGAATTTATATAAGTATTTCTGTGCATGACCCCGAAGCGTATAAACTCTGCTTCCTCGAGGCCGGGGATGAGACGGAAAATGCGAAGCTGCTCAAGCCATTTAAGGCTTGTCTGAAAACCAACCAGGTTAAACATCGTACCCTCATGGTTTTCCTGTCTTAACTGAACAACCGCGTAAGGACGCCTGCCAGTTCGGGGGTCTGTCAGTCCTACTGGTTTCATCGGGCCGTATACCAGAGTCTCTTTTCCTCGTGCGGCAATTGCTTCAACCGGCATACAACCTTCAAAGTGCTTTTCTATTTCAAAGGCTTTTAGGGGAGCTTTTTCACCATTTACCAGGGCCTTCCAAAAAACCTCATACTCTTCTCTGCTCATTGGACAGTTCAGGTAAGCAGCTTCGCCTTTGCCGTAGCGTGATGATAAAAAGACTTTGTCCATATTGATAGAGTCCGCTGAAACAATCGGAGCAACGGCATCGTAAAAATATAAGTACTTTTCTCCCGTAAAGCATTTAATTTCTTCGGATAATGTCTCCGAAGTAAGCGGTCCCGTGGCCAGAATCACCGCCTGGCCTTCAGGTATCGAAGTTACCTCACTGCGAAAGATTTCTATCAGTGGATGCCCAGAGAGCGTTTCTGTAACACATCGGGCAAATTTATCCCTGTCAACGGCAAGCGCTCCCCCGGCGGGCACACTGGTTTTAGATGCACAGTCCATTATAAGTGACCCAAAGAGCCTCATCTCTTCTTTTAAAAGACCAACAGCGTTTTCTAAGGACACAGCCCGCAGGGAATTACTGCAAACAAGCTCAGCAAAATCCCCTGTTTGGTGTGCGGGTGTTTTTCCCACAGGCCGCATCTCGAAAAGTTTGACCCTTACTCCTTTTTTTACCGCCTGCCATGCCGCTTCTGCGCCAGCCAGCCCGGCTCCAACGATTATTACCTCGGACATCATTTCTCCCGCTTAAATTATTTATATTGATAATTATGGAGTTAGAACGTCTGTTTTTGCCGGCGCTTTTTCCGGCCTGGCTATATTTACACGCGCCGCCTTCTTTTCAGGACCCTTTTTATGACCGCATTTCTCACTCACACATTTGATTGAAATACCCTTTCCAGGACCTTTCTTTTCCAGCATTAACTCGCCGCACTCGGGGCATTTTTCACTGGTAGGCCGGTCCCAGGCAACATAGTCGCACTCAGGGTATCCACTGCAGCCAAAAAACTTCCTGCCCTTTTTGCTGCGCCTGATCACAATCTCCCCCTCGCAACGAGCGCACTTTACCCCGATTGGCTCTAACAGGGGCTTAGTATTGCGGCATTCGGGAAAGCCAGGGCAAGCAAGAAATTTACCATAACGCCCCAGTTTTATGACTAAGTTGCGGCCACACTGTTCGCATATCTCTTCAGTTACTTCATCAGCGATTTTGATATGACCAATTTCTTCTTCCGCCCTTTCCATTGTGGTTCTAAAAGGATCATAGAAGCCATCTAAAACCTGAACCCAATCCAGTTCCCCTTCTTCTATCCTGTCAAGTTTTTCCTCCATGCCCGCCGTAAATTCAATGTCCATGATGTCATGGAAATGGTTTTTTAATAGATCAACCACTGTATCTCCAAGCTCAGTCGGATAAAACTGCTTGCTCTCCCGGACCACATAGCCTCTCTTGATAATGGTTTCTATAATTGGAGCATAGGTACTTGGCCTGCCAATACCTTTCTCCTCCAAAGTTTTAACCAGAGTCGCTTCACTATAACGGGGTGGCGGCTGTGTAAAATTCTGCTTTGGTGTTAGTGAGCGGGCCTCCACTTCTTCCCCTTCCTTCAACTCAGGCAGGAGTTTCTCCTCGTCTTTTTCGCCGTTGTCAACGCTCTCAGTATATACTTTCATAAAGCCTGGAAATTTCATAATTGAGCCATTGGCGCGAAAAATATAACCTGCTGCGTCAATATCCACGCTGGTTGTATCAAACACGGCCGCACTCATCTGGCTACCCAGATAACGTAACCAGATCAGCTTATACAGCTTATACTGTTCATTGGTTAAAAATGTCTTGATCTGGTCCGGCTCCAGGTTAATTGAAGTAGGGCGAATAGCCTCATGGGCATCCTGAATCTTCCCTTTTCTTGCTTTGTGTGTGCTTTCCCCGGCGACGTACTGGGGACCAAAACGCTGACGTATATAGTTCTGAGATTCTTCCCTGGCAGTGGCAGAAACCCTAGTGGAGTCAGTTCGTATATAGGTTATAAGACCAGAAGTGCCTTCTTTTCCCAGGTCCAACCCTTCGTAGAGCTGCTGAGCAACAACCATTGTTTTCCTGGTTGTAAAATTCAGCTTCCGGTATGACTCCTGCTGCATTGTACTGGTGATAAATGGCGGGGCCGGCTTTCTGCTCTTTTCCTTGCGGGTAACTTTACTAATAGTGTAATGTGCGCCTTTTAAGCTGTCTAAAACCTCACGCATTTTATCTCCGGTTTTAATGTCAATTTTATTATTTTTGTGTTTAGCCAGTTTTCCCTCAAAAGGAGCATGACCTGTTTTTACAAAACTTCCGGTAAGGGTCCAGTATTCCTCCGGTTCAAAAGTCCTGATCTCCTCTTCCCGGTCACTTATCAGGCGAACTGCCACGGACTGTACCCTTCCCGCGCTTAAACCTTTCTTTATTTTCCTCCAAAGCAGCGGACTGAGGTTATAACCGACCAACCGGTCCAGGATGCGCCTGGCCTGCTGGGCATTAACGCGGTTATAATCAATAGGCCTGGGCTGCCGCACAGATTTTTGAACTGCCTGCTTGGTTATTTCATTAAATTCTATACGGCATGACCCTTTATTTCCAAATTCGAGTATATTCTGCAGGTGCCAGGCTATTGCTTCCCCTTCGCGGTCCGGGTCAGACGCTATCAGCACCCGGTCGACTTTTTTTGCCGCATTTCTTAATTCCTTAATGGTATCACCCTTGCCGCGAATTGTTATATATTTTGGATTGAATCCATTTTTAGGATCCATTCCCAACTGACTTTTTGGCAGATCCCTGACATGTCCCATAGAAGCTTTGACCGTATACTTTTTTCCCAGGAACTTGCTGATCGTCTTTGCTTTGGCGGGCGACTCGACAATAACAAGTGTTTTGGACAAAAACTTACACCTCATTTTTTTGCTTGACTTATAAAATTTCTGTCATTTATTATCGCTGCGTTTTTAAAAATCTATACTATTTTCTGAAACTTTAGAACGTTCGTCCAGTTCGGGTGTATTGTTTGCCCGGCATTTGCCTTGTTAGTCCTTTGATTTCCAAATACATTAAAGCGGCCATTGCTTTTTGTGGCGCAAGTCCGGACCTGCAGATCAACTCATCCAGTGATATGGGTTCAACGTCCAGCAGTTTATAAATGGACATTTCTTCAATGCTCATTTTCATAGAGCCTTCGTCCCCTTCTGTAACGGGAAACAACTTTTCAATACCTATTTCATCAAGGATGTCACTGGCTCCTTCTACCAGTCTGGCGCCCTGTTTGATTAAACGGTGCGTCCCGCGGCTTAAAGGACTGACAATATTACCAGGCACCGCCATTACATCCCGTCCCTGCTCCAGGGCAAAGTCAGCAGTTATTAAGGCGCCGCTTTTCTCGGCCGCTTCAACAACCACAGTTCCCTGCGAAAGCCCGCTAATAATTCTATTGCGCACAGGAAAACGCCAGGGTTCCGGAGGTGTTCCTAAAGGAAACTCGCTGATAACAGCACCTGATTTCTCAATCTGCTCCATTAACATGCGATTTTCCCTGGGGTAAACCACGTCAGTTCCGCAGCCCAATACAGCTATAGTCCTCCCCCCTGCTGACAGTGCGCCCTTGTGGCCGGCAGTATCAATCCCCCTGGCCATTCCGCTAACTATAGTGACTCCCACTACAGCCAAATCCTTTGCCAGCTTTTCAGCCACCAGAAGACCGTAAGGCGAAGGTTTTCTTGAGCCAACTATAGCTACAGCAAGCTTATCATCAGGCATTAAGCCGCCCCGCAGGAAAATCACCGGGGGAGGGTCATAAATTTGACGCAGGTTATCAGGATACGCAGAATCTGTGTGACATAAAAAGACAATCCCGGCGGACGCTATTTTATCCGCTTCCTTTAGAGGGTCCAACAAAGACCTGCGTCGTGCCAGGCCTTCAGGTCCTTCCTCCCCTATCCCCGGTGCGCCGGCAAGTTCTTTTACGCTGGCCGACCAAGCTGCTCCAGGTGTGCCAAAATGCTTAACCAGTGACCATATTCTCGTCCCGGCGCCAGGCATTAACAACTGCCATCCCAGCCAGTAAATTCTATCCTCCAATAAAGTTCTCCCCTCAGTTTTCCTTTAATCCCCTACTTTTCGGGGTTAAAGTAAATCTTCCTGCACCCTGGCATAATTTTCTTTTAAGATATCTTAAGAACATCATCTAGGGACTGCCTCATCTCAAGCACTCTTTTAAATATATCTCCTTCTGACTGCAGGCGGTTAAATATAGTTTCCATCGTAAAATACATCGGGTGGATATCTCCAGTTTCGACCTCACTCCAGTGCAGTGGTGTGGACACAGGAGCGCCCTGCAGGGGCCTCAGGCTATATTGAAAAGCCATCGTCTTTCCCCTGCCGTTCTGTAAATAGTCCAGATAAACCTTGTCGTGTCTTTTCTCTACTTTTCTCTCCGTGGTTGCCTTGGACGGGTATACTCCCACCACTAATTCGGCAATATATTTCATTGCGCCTGTTACCTGCTGCCAGGTATATACAGGTTTTATTGGGATAAACAGGTGCATCCCACTTGCTCCAGAGGTTTTTGGAAAGCTTTTTATGCCATATTCGTCAAGCACGCGCCTTACCAGAAGAGCAATCTCCATAGTGTCCCTGAAAGTGGCGCCTCCTGCCGGGTCCAGATCCATTACCGCAAGGTCGGGGCTTTCCAGGTTGTCAATCCGGGCAAGCCAGGCATGCATTTCTATGCAGGCCTGGTTGGCAAGCCATAGCAGGGTGACCTTATCATTGCATATAATATAATTTACTACCTTTTCAGAGTGTTCCACCGGCACCCTTCTTACCCAGGACGGTGCGTATTCCGGACACTCTTTTTGGTAAAAAGGCGCCCCCTTCAAACCATCCGGGTAACGCTTCATAACTATCGGGCGGTTATAAAGATGGGGCAGGATATATGGCGCCATATCTGAATAGTACTTCAGAAGGTGGGCTTTATTCAACCCTTCCGGCCAGATCAGTTTGTCAAGATTGGTAAGCTTAATTTCATGGTCGCTCACTATCACAAATGATTCTTTCATTGAAAATGCACCTCGTCATAGGCTTTTTTCACATTTTAACCTGTTCTAATAAGTTTAAACCAACCCGGGCTCGATTTCCATTTGCACCAACGCGCACAAA